>NZ_JBVKBI010000006.1:0-398480 GCF_055639035.1 Streptomyces sp. NPDC107654 | reverse complement strand
GGGTGGCGTTGGCGTGCGCGCAGGGGTGCCCGAGGTTTCGTCGGCGTGTGTGGTGGGCCGTCGGAGGTGGCGTCCGCGTGCGCGGTGGGTTGCCCTGAGGTCCCGCCTGCGCTGTGCGGAGGCCGCGGGGCTCGCGCTGTGCGGGCCCCGCGCGACTCGCGTTACGCGGAGGCCGGGGAGGCCGCCGGAGCGGGCTCGTCCCGGTCCGCGGCCGGCCGCAGGAGGTGCACCCGGACCTCACCGCCGTACGATCCGGTGTACCGGCTCGCGTCCGGGCCGTCCGTCGCGGTGAACAGTTCCATCCGGAGCGGGTCCGCCGGGCCGTCCTCGTCGGCCGACTCCGGGTACGACAGCAGGAGCGCGGGATCGGCCAGGAGGGGCCCGCCGAGGACCAGGTCGGCCTGGTCGTCGCCCCGGTACGGATGGACCGTCTGGGACGGCACCGGCCGGAACCCGAGCCGGGTCTTGAAGGCGAACAGCCCGGCCTCCACCACGTGCCCGTACAGGTTGGGGTCGTTGCCGAGACTGACCTGTCCGAAGCCCAGCTCGCGGGCGTGCCCGATCGCCGCCATGTACAGCACCCGGGCGAGGCTGTGCGACCGGGACCGCTCGTCCACCGCGGAGAACCGCAGCCGTACCAGGTCCGCCTCGGGCAGCCGCTGGCTCAGACAGGCACCGACCAGCGTGCCCGCCTGCCGGGCGCAGACGGCGTACAGGTCGGCGAAGGCCTCCCTCAGCTGGTCGCGCTGCTGCACCGCGACGGGCATCGCCTGACGCATGCGGGCCAGCTGCCGCTCGTACAGGCCGAGGAACTCCTCCAGCAGCGCCTCCGTCAGGGGCAGCACCTCCACCCGCAGGTCCGACGCGGCGGCGTGCCGGCGGGCCGCCTGGACGCTCTGCCGTTCCTTGCGGTGCAGGCCGCGCAGGAACTCCTCCTCGGTGGCCCGGATGTCGGCGACCCAGGTCAGCCAGCTGGGCTTGGGCAGGAACCCGGCCTGGCGCAGAGCCGGCCGGTCCGCCGCGGGCGGGTTGCCGACGCGGACGACCGCGACCCGCCCCCGCCAGGTCTCCCAGTCGGTCACCAGCGCCTCCTCGACGCTGACGACGGCCACGGGGAGACCGTGGGTGTCTTCGATCTGCATGGTGGGCCTCCGGATCAGTCGGCGGTGTCGCCGGGCGCCGCCGCCAGGGTGCGGTGGCCGAGCAGGCGCCTGCGCGAGAGGACGAGGAGCGCGGTCAGGTAGAGGGCCTCCACCCCCGCGCAGAAGGCCAGGGCCGTCCCCACCCCGTCCTTCAGCAGGTAGGAGGCGCCGGCCAGGGTGGGCGCGGCGAGCCCGGAGGCCACGAAGAGCCGCAACGAGGCGACCCGGCCCAGGACGTGGGCGGGCGAGCGGAGTTGCAGCGCCGTCATGAGCAGGGTCTGCGACGAACCGGCCGCGAACCCCACCGCCACCACGCAGCCCACGGTCCCGGCCACGCCCACGTCCCGGGTCAGCACCAGGAACGCGGCCAGGAGCACGGCCATGGACAGCACCACCAGGCGCAGCGTCCGCTCCGGGGACTGCGAGCGCCAGGGCAGCAGACCGGAGAGCATCACCCCGGCCGGCAGCGCGGAGTTCACCACGGCGAGGGTCAGCGTGCTGCCGCCGAAGCGGTCGTCGACCAGCGGGACGATGATCAGGGTGAACAGGTACACGGCGACGTAGTCACCGGAGCACAGCAGAATGTGCGTGATCAGCCCGCGCTGCGCCCGCAGTTCGCGCAGCACCCCCGTCCGGCCCCGGGCCGCCGCGCCACCGCCCCCGGTGCCCCGCGCCGACAGGTCGGGCAGCGTGCCCAGGATGAGCGCCGCCGCGCCGAAGGACACCGCGAGCACACAGAAACCCCAGACCGGCTCCAGGTACAGCAGCAGGGTGCCGGCCGGGGTGCCGAGCAGCGTGCCCGCCTGGAACGCCGCGTTGATCTTGGCGTTCAGCGCGGCGAGCCGCTCCTTCCCGGCCAGTTGCGGCGCCAGGGTGAACATGGCCGCCCGGTAGAAGGCCTGGACGACGCTGACCAGCGCCGCCCCGCAGATCAGCGGGACCACGGGGGAGTCCAGCCGGGACACCACCGCCTCCAGGCCGATGGCGGCGCAGGCCGCGGCCTCGCTGAGCACGGCGAGCCTGCGCGCGCCGAGCCGGTCCACCACGTACCCCGCCACCAGCTGTACGACGGCGGCGATGGCGAAGTTGGAGACGAGGATGAGGGCGAAGTTCGACGCGCTGCCCGTGAGCCGGTACAGCACCGCGGCGACCAGGGCGTTGTTGCCGGCCAGGGCGATGTTGACGAAGAGCACCGCCGTCGGCACCTTCACCATGACGGTGCGCGGTCCCGGCAGCGCGCGGTCCGCGCCGGCCCGGACGCTGGTGCCGCTCATCCGGTCACCTCCACGACGACGTCACGGGCGGCGGCGAGAGCCGCGTTGAGCGCGAGGTTCGCGGACCCGGCCCGGGTGCGTATCTGGCCGACGGCCCCGCGGTAGTCCCCGGCGGCGCGGACCTCGTCGCCCGGGGCCGCGCTGTGCACCACCTGGACGACGTACGGGCCGTCGCCGGCCTCGGTGAGCCCGTGGACCCGGCTCAGCCGGCCGGCCCGGGGGGCGTAGACGGTGACCGTGCTGGAGTGGCTCCCGTTGTGCTCCGGGTCGGCGACGGGCCGTCCGAGGGCGGCCGAGCACAGCAGCTCCGGGACCGGCACGGTCAGACAGTCGTTCATCATCAGGGAGAGCAGCCCCCCGCCCGTGCGGGCGTTGACCTCCACGACGACGGCCTCGTCGTCGTCGGTGAGGATGAACTCGGTGTGCAGCATGCCCTGGTCGATCCCGGTGGCGGCCACCAGGGTCTCGACCGCCGCCCGCATCCGGGCCTCCGCCCGCCCGGGGACGCGCACCGGGAAGGTGTACGACACCTCGCAGAACGCCGGACGCGGGCCCAACTGCCGGTCGGTGATGCCCAGATGACGGCAGTGCCCGTCCGTGACCAGCGTCTCCAGGCTGTACAGCGGCCCGTCGACGTACTCCTCGGCCATCAGCTCGCCGTCGAGGTAGAGGTCCCCGGCCGTCAGGGTGCCGTACGCCGCCACGGCCTCCTCGGGGGTCCGGCACAGCAGCACGTCGAGGCTGCCGGTGCCGCGGGCGTTCTTGAGGACGACCGGACGGCCGGTGTCCTCGGCGAACGCCCGGAGTTCGTCCGCCGTGCGCGCCTCGGCCCAGCGCGGTGAGGGGATGCCCAGCTTGTCGTACAGCTCGCGGGCGCGCCGCTTGTCCCGGAAGGTGCGGACGGCCTCGACCGGGGCGAAGGGCGCGCCGATCACCTCGGCCAGCGCGGCGGCGAAGAGCAGGTGGCGGTCGGTCGCGCAGACCACGCCGGGCCGGCCGGACCCGGTGTGTTCCCGTGCCGCGTCGAGCAGTTCGGCGGGAACCGCCTCGCCCTCGGTCGTCTCCACGACGTACAGCCGGCCGCGCCCGGCGAGCCCGGGCAGCACGTCCGCGCCCACCGCCCCCCGGTACTTGGCCGGGTCGGTGGTGACCAGGGCGGCGTCGATGCCCTGGGCCACCGCCCAGGCGAGGGCGCTCAGCCCGCTGCCGGTGAGCGGTGCTTCCACAAAGAAGATCATTCGGGGGTTCCTCGGCCTGACGCGGTGACGGTCCCGGTGGACCGTGCGGGAAGGAGGGGCGGCGCCGGGTGCTCGTAGGCGCCCAGCACCCGGTCGCTCAGCAGCCCCAGCGAGCTGAGGTTGGCGAAGCCCGGGCCCTGGGCGAGGCCCGCGAGACCCGGGATGTGCAGCCGGGGCCGCAGCCCGCGCAGGGCCAGCGAGGCGTCCACCTCGCGGGCCAGGGCCGCCTCGTCCCGGAGGGAGACACCGAGGCCGGCCTCCACCTCGCCGGCCGAGGCCTCGTCCAGCAGGGCGGTCAGCCGGTGCAGGGGGGAGCCGCCGGTGCAGTTGACCACGAGGTCGTAGTCGCTGCGCAGCACCTCGCCCGGCTGGTCGACCGTCACCCGGATCCGGCCCGACGCCCCCGGGCCCACGTACCGGATCCGGCCCAGCACGAAGGAGACCCCCCGGGCCCGGGACAGCGCGTCCAGCGCCCGCGGGGAGATCACCCCGCGGTCCGTGCGGGAGATGAAGTCCCGCCGGTCGCGCTCCGGGAGCTGCGGCCAGGCGGCCGTCTGCGGATCGGAGTAGACCCGGTCCTCCACGAACGACTCGGCCCGGGAGCGCGGCAGGTACGGGGAGACGATGGACACCGAGACGTCCTCGCCGAAGGTGTCGGCGACGTACAGCGCGTACGACGCCGCGCTCTCCCCGGCGCCGACCACGCAGATCCGGCTGCCGGGGCGCAGCGAGAAGGAGCGGAGGAGGTCGCGCGGGCCGGCCGGGGTCAGCAGCCGGTCCGTCACCTGCGGGTGGTGGGGCAGGGTGCCGGGTACGGCGTGACCGGTGAGGACGAGCCCGTCGAACGGCGCCTCCCGCCGGGGCCCGCCCTGGGCGCGGTGTTCCAGCACCCAGCCGTCCGGCCGGTACCCGAGGCCGGTGACCTCGGCGCGCCGGATGCGCACCCCGGTCACCGCCCTGGTCAGCACCCACTTGAGGTAGTCGGCGAACTGCCGGTGGGTGGGGGACGGCAGACCGGCGTCGATCCACTGCTGGTAGGACCCGGTGTCGATCAGGTGGCTCTGCCAGGAGAACGCCTGCATCCGGGCGTCGACCTCCTTGCCCTGCGCACCGAACCGGACCGTACTGCGGTACGGGAAGCCGACGTCCTTCTCGGCGCGCGTGCCCAGCCGTTCGGTGCCGCTGGTCCAGCCGGCCCGTCCGGTCCAGTGGGCGGCGATCTCGTCGCGTTCGTAGATGCACAACTCCAGCGAGGCCAGACCGAGTTCGTTGAGGACATGGGCCTTCGCGGCGAGGGCCGCGGCCTTGGGGCCGGCCCCGACGACCGCGACGCGGGCGCGGGGCGCGCTCACGCCGGGCCCTCCGTGCCGAGCGACAGGGCGAGGTGGTGGCAGTCGAAGTGGAAGCCGTTGCGCAGGTACGCCCGGTGCGCGGCGTGCCGCTGGTGCCCGGTGTCGAGGTGGAACTCCTCGCAGCCCTCCTCGCGCGCGATGTCCTTCAGGGCGCCGAGCAGGTGGCTGCCGACGCCGGTGCCCCGGGCCCCCTCGTCCACGATCAGGTCGTCCAGGTAGAGGATCCGGCCCCACGCCATCGTGTGCAGCACACGGAACCCGGCGGCGCCGAGCACCGTGCCCCCGTGCTCCGCATAAACGATCCGGTAGCCCTCCGGGCGCTGCCGCGCCCACCGCGCGAGGAACTCCTCCTCATCGGTGAGGTGCGGACGCAACTGGACGAAGAGGGGCCAGCAGCGGCGGACGGACTCCTCGTCGCTCGCGAAGCGGACATCGGCGGGCATGAACACACTCCTGATCGGCGGAAGAAGGGGCAGCGGGCGAAACGGTCAGTTCAGGCAGACCGTCAGGCAGAGGCCGATGCTGTTCATGGCCTCCCCGAGCACGGTGATGCCGCACTCGGCGCACAGGTCGGCCAGCGCCTGCCGGGTGAAGGACTGGGACTGGAAGGCGTCCCCCGAGCGGAAGACGACGCCCCCGTAGGGGCCGGGGTGTTCCTCCAAGGGGCTGATGCCGCACGCGGTGTAGTAGTCCCGGCGCAGGTCCGTGGCCGCGTCGAAGGCGTGGAACACGGACAGCACCGCGATCCCGCCGGCCTGCCGCAGACCCCCGAGCAGCGCCTCGGGGGACGGGAAGTTGCCCAGGAGGTTGAACGGGAGCAGCAGCAGGGGGCGGCCGCCGTCCAGCTCGCCGACCCAGTCGGCGCACCGCATGGCGTCCCCCACCACGGCCCGGGCCCGGTCGTTCAGCCCCTCGTCCGCGATCCGGCGGCGGACCCGTTCCACGGCGGCCGCGTTGACGTCGATGCCCAGGTAGTCGACGCCCGCGGCCCGGGCCACCTCCAGGGACCGGCCGTCGTAGCAGCCGAGTTCGACCAGGGTCGCGCACCCGTACCGGGAGGCCGCCTGGTGCACCGCGAGGCTCTCCATCTGGAGGAACGCCAGGAGTCCGTCGGGGAAGTGCGCTGCCCGCATGATGGCGGAGGCCCCGTGCTGCTGGTAGAACACCACGTTGCCCGGACCGGTTCCGGTTTCGTCGCCGGGTGCCTTGAGGCTCGCAGAGGTCACGCCGTGCCTCCCTGTCGGCACGCGAGGACCGCCTGGGCCGCGTGCGTGGCCGTTCCCGCCGCGAGGCGTACGCCGGACCCGTGCAGCCCGGTCACCGCGAACACGCCGTGGTCGGGGGAGAGCCGGAGCAGACGCGGGGTGGCGTCGGGGGTGTAGGTGTCGGCGAAGACCCGGCCGCGGGTCACCTCCCAGGCACCCGGTCCGACGACCGCGTCGAGGAAGGCGGCGGCCCGGGCGAGGACGTCCGCGGGCAGCGGCTGCTCCTCGGGCGGCACGTCCCACACGTCGTGCTTCACACTCATCGCGTACTCGCCACCGGACACCGGGAAGAGGAAGATGCCGTCCTCGGCCGAGCCGACGCCGTACCGGACGGCGGCCGGCCCCGAGAGGACGACCCGCAGCCCGTACACCCGCTTGGTACGGACCCCGGCGTCCGGCGAGGCCGCTTCGGCCGCGGACCCGGGCACGGCTTCGGATGCCGGCGTGGACCCGAGCGCGGACAGCAGCGGGGATCCCGGCAGCCAGGGCCCGAGGGCCAGCACGCACTGCCCGGCGCGCCACTCCCCGCCGTCGGCGGTGACCGCCCGTACGCCGCCGTCCGCGGCGGACGCCAGGTCCGTCACGCGCCGGCCCTCGGCCAGGCGTACGGACGGCCTTGCGGCCAGCCGTTCCACCAGCGCGGCGGTCAGCAGCCCCGGGTCGATGACATGGGCCTCCCCGGCGAGCGCGGTCGCGCCGGCCGGCAGCCGCCACGCCCCGCCGGCCGGCCCGCCCACCGGGCTGGCCGGCGTGACCAGCGTCTCCTCCAGATGGGCGGCGGCCTCGCGGCTGCGCACCAGCCAGGCGAAGGGCAGCGGGGTGCGGGGGCCGGGGGCCGGCGTACCGGCCTGGAACTCCTTCCACCACTGCCGGCCGGCCTCGACCAGCTCCCGGTGGAACGGCGTGTGGGCGTACGGGATGTCGACGGCGCCCGCGTACCCGGTCGCACCGCTTCCCCAGCCGTGCTGTTCCAGCACGGTGACGCGCAGCGCCGGGTCGTGCCGGGTCAGCACCTCCGCCAGGGTCAGGCCGACCACGCCCCCGCCGACCACCAGGACGTCCTGGTCGTTCACAGCTTCTTCCACCACATGCTGAGCACCACGAGGTCCTCGGAACCGTCGTTGGTGATGGTGTGCTCCGAGTGCGGCGGCGCGATCACACGGGAGCCGGGGATCAGCCCGATGCGCTCGCCGTCGACCAGGCAGTACCCGGCGCCGGACTGGACCGCCCAGGTCTCCTCGCTGGCGTGCCGGTGCGGCTCGGTGGTGGTCCCGGGCGCCACCTTGAACACCATGGCCCCGTAGGCCAGTCCGTCCTGTTCGGTCTCGATCTCGCCGGATATCACGACGTCCACGGGTTGCAGTCCTTTCACTTGTGCAGGGAGGCCGGCAGACACGCGTTCAGCTGGCTGCGCGTGAGGGTGCGCAGCCGGGGCATGTCGCCCCGCGGCGTCACGTGCGGCGGACCGTCCGTCAGCGCCGCCACGTTCGGGCCGCCGGGCTGCCCCGCCGCTTCCCACACCCGCTGCGCCGTCGCGGGCATCACCGGTGCCGCGAGCAGGGCGAAGCCGAGCAGCCAGGCCGCCGCGGCCTCGGGGGTCGCGGTGAGGGCCGGAGCGCAGTCGAGCCACTGCTCCACGCAGGACCAGGCGGCCGCCAGGTGGAAGGTGTCCGGGTCGAGCATCCCGGTCTGGTGACCGAGGGTGCGGGTCAGCGCCGCCACGACCTCCGGGGAGGGCGCGGTGGCGCCGTCCGCCGGGAGGCGTTCGGCCGCCGCCGCGAGCGCGTCGCCCACCCGGGCCCCGACCTCGTTGTGGAAGGACAGGAACTCGTCGGCCTGGAACGCGGACCGGGTGAACTCGGGGTTGCGGAAGCACAGGTAGGCGCGGGTGAGGTCGGACTCCGCCTGCCCCAGGGAGACGATGTCACCGCCCCAGATGACATGGCCGCGGCTGGTGGAGAACTTGCTGCCCTCCAAGTCGTAGAAGTAGTTCACCAGCAGCGAGTCCACCGGCTTGTACGTCTTCTGGCCCAGGCCGCAGCCGACGGCGCCGACCATGAACGGGATCGCGTTGTCGATGCCGAAGGAGATGACCGTACGCACCCCGGAGTCCCGCTGGAACGGGTTCCGTCCGGAGCCGGTGATCTCCTTGTAGCGCTCGCCGGCCACCAGGTGGCAGCCGATCAGCAGCGCCGAGTAGGAGAAGATCACCTGCCCGGGTGAGACGCCGTCCTCCTCCCACGGGATGCCCCACCGGCTGGGCACGGTGAGCCGGATGGAGGCGCCGTTCACCGCCATGTACCGGTCGGCGATCGCCAGGAAGTCGGGGCGCTTGCAGACTTCTGCGAGCGCCTCCCGCAGCCGCTCGGGGCCGCCGGGCAGGTCGAGGTAGAGGGAGGCGATGTCGTCGAGGCGCAGCTCACCCTCGAAGTGCGCGGTCGCCGGGTCGATCATCTGCGACGGCGAGAAGTGGCCGCCGCAGGACTCGCAGAAGAAACCGACCAGCGGCTGCGCGCAGTGCGGGCACCGGCCCTTCAGCCAGCCGCTCACCACGGCCTCGTCCACCCGGGGCCGCAGCGAGGTGCTGTGCGCGCCGGCCGCCTCGGAGTCGAGCACCGGCATGGGCTCGGTGCGCACCGCCGTGCTGCCCGACTCCACGATCTCGGTCAGGAAGTCCCGGTTCACCTCGGTGTACCGCTGCGCCCAGGCCTCGTCCAGCGGGTTGAGCAGGTCGTCGTAGGCGATGTCGAGGGCCGCCAGGTCGTTGCGGATGAGGTGGTGGTTGCGGTTCGCGACCTCCTCCGGGGTGACGCCGTCCTGGTGCGCGCGGACCAGGACGTGCGACTCGTGCGCGTCGCTGACGGAGATCATGGTCGCCCGGCCGCCGCCGCGCAGGACGTGCCGGCGCAGCACGTCCATTTTCAGCAGCGGCCCCGCGATGTGCCCGAGGTGCGCCCGCCCGTTGGGCACGAGGCACACCGGTGTCAGGAAGAATTCTTGGCCTTCGAGAGAGAGGGGACCCATAGTCGGCTGCCTCGATGTCGTGTCGGAGGTTTCAGAGGATGGACGTCGTACAGAGGGACCGCTCGGACCCGGCGCGGTCCCGGGACGGCCTGGCCCGCAGCACGAGGGCCGCCCGGCCCGACGCGCCGTACAGGACCGGGCCGTCGCCCGCCCGGTCCGCGGGGGCGACGCCCTCGGGAGCCCGGCGGGTGAAGCCGAACACGCCCTCGCAGAAGGCGGCGTAGGGGCCGAGGAGGTTTGCCGGCATGCCGAGCACGACCCGGTGGAGCTCCTCCGGGTGCGCGGCGGCGGGCGCCGGCTCCGGGTACGGGATCCAGGTACGGCCGGCGGGCAGGGCGCGGGCCCCGGGCGCGGGCTCGGGCAGCAGCGTGTGGACGACGTCGCCGGGCCCGGAGACGACGGGCGCCCCCTGCGGACCGTGCGTGACCGTCGCGCCGTACGCCCGCGCGGCCTCCACGGTCGCGTCGACGTCGGCGCAGGTGACGGCGACGTCGGCGACACCCTCGCCGTTGCGGGCCAGGAACCCGCGCGTCGCCCAGCCGGAGGTGATCACCAACTGGGCCGCGCCGCGGCGCAGCAGCGCCGAACTCCGGTCGACCTCCACGCAGTCCGCGACCTGGACGAAGCCACGCGTGGCGACGTAGTGGCGGACCGCGGAGATCTTGTCCCGGGTGTACAGCTCGACGTGCGCCATGTCTCGCACCGTCATGGGGTGTCGACTCCTTGTGGGGATGAAGCGGGGAGTGGGGGCCGCGCGGTGGCCGCCGGTTACGACGCGACGGGCTGGGCGGCGTACTCCCGTTCGCGTTGCAGTTCGCCGGAGGTCTGGGTCATGCGGCCCACGGTCCGGCGCAGGATCGGCGGTGCCATGACCGAGGTGACCACGGCCACCAGCACCACGATGGTGTAGGAGGCGGAGTTGAGGACCTTGATGTTCAGGCCGACCGACGCGAGGACGATCTCCACCACGCCACGCGCGTTGAGCCCGGCCCCGATGGCCAGGGCCTCGTCGTGGGCGAGCCGGCCCATCCGGGCGCCCAGGTAGCCGCCGGCCAGCTTCGCCCCGACGGCGACCAGCAGCGTGATCAGCGCCGCGCCGAGGACCGCCGGGCGCCCGAGCGCGGTCAGGTCGACCTGGAGCCCCGCGGTCGCCAGGAACAGCGGTGCCAGGACGCCCATCACGAAGGGCCGCGCCAGCTCCAGGAAGCGCCGGCTCCCGGCGCCGAGGGACCCGACGATGGTGCCGCACAGGAAGGCACCGAGCATCGGCTCCATCCTCAGGGCGTGGGTCCCGGCCGCGGCCAGTACGAGCAGCACCACGACCACCGGGACACCGAGGTCGGAGCCGCTCGCCGACCGCTCGACCGCACGCATCACCCGGGCGACCAGCGGCCGGGCCAGGAACACGGTCGCGGCCAGCACGAGCAGCAGGCAGCCCACCGACTCGGCCACCACCCCGGCCCGGAAGCCCACCGTCGCCGTGGCCGACACGACCGACAGCAGCAGCCAGCCCAGGATGTCGCTGACGGCCGCCGCGCCGATGATGACCTGGCCGACGTTGCGGTGCATCAGCTTCATGTCCAGCAGCGTCTTCGCGATCACGGGGAGCGCGCTGACCGCGACGGCCACACCGATGAAGAGCGCGAACACCGGACGGTGCCCGTTCTCGCCCATCACCGAGGCGGGCAGCAGGAAGCCCAGGGCGATGCCGAGCACCAGGGGCAGCAGCACGCTGCCCACGCTCACCCAGCCGATGGCCACGCGCCGGCGGCGCAGCAGGGCGAGGTCGATGTGCGCCCCGGTGATGCCCACCAGCAGCAGCACACCCAGCTGGGCGACCGCGCCGAGCAGGTGCATCTGCTCGGCGTCGTGGGGGAGCAGCCGCTCCGACACCGCGGGGGCGACCGCTCCGAGCACGGAGGGGCCCACGAGGATGCCGGCGGCGAGTTCGCCGACCACCGCAGGCAGGTTCAGCCGCGCCGCCAGCCGCCCCAGGGCGGTGGCGACGATCAGCAGGACACCGATCTGCATGAGGAAGACGAGCATCGCGTCGTGGCTTATCCCGGGGACGGGACCGACGGCGAAAGCCATCTCGGTTCCTTTCGGTCCAGCGGTCAGCTGGTGTAGAGGCCTTCTTCTTCCATGGCGCGCAGAGCCCGGTAGTCCCGCTCGATGTCCCGCGGGTCCTCCGCGGCCAGGTAGACGTAGCCCGGCGAGCTGATCAGGTCGGCCGTCTCCCCGAGGTGCTCGCCCGCGGTGACGCCGTGCGCGAGGAAGACCAGGGTCGGCAGCGCCTCCAGACGGGCCGCCCAGTCCAGCGAACGGACCGTTCCGGCGAAGGAGTTGACCAGCGCCACATTGCGTACGGCACCGCGCCAGGCGACCGCCGTGTCCTCGAAGTCCCGCAGCCGGCCGGGGGCCACCAGCAGGTCGGCCAGGAGGCTGGTCTGCGACACGCCCGAGTACCGTTCGACCACGTGCGGTGCCGTCCCTCCGCCGAGCCGGGCGCCCGACTCGATCAGCACCGGGCCGCGCTCGGTCAGCATCACCTCGGTGTGCGCCGCGCCCCACCGCACGCCCAGCGCGTCCAGGGCCGCGCCGACGAACCGGCACAGCGGGCCGGCCTCCGCCGAGCCGACGGGCACCGGTTCCTCGAAGTCGTAGACCGGGTAGCCGGAGCTGCCGGTCCGCTTGGTGTACCGCCACAGCTCGGCCACCCGGTGCTCCCCGTCGCAGGAGACGGTGTTGGCGTAGTACTCGACTCCGCGCAGCCGCTCCTGCACGAGCACGACCTGGTTGGGTTCGCCGAAGAAGTTGTCCACGGCGAGCACCGTCTTGCAGGCGCTGTGCACCTCGTCGGCGGTCCGGCAGAAGCGCACGTTGTCAGTGCCGGCGCTGCTCGGCGGCTTGACCACGGCCTCCTTCAGGCCGGCGGAGACGAACCAGTCCACGGCCTCGTCCGCGTCGGCGAACGCCCCGCCGTGCGGCACGGCCACGCCGGCCGCGGCGGCGGTCTCGCCCATGAGCTGCTTGTCGCGCCGCGCCGCGAGCGTCTCGTACCGGTTGCCCGGCAGCCCCATGAGGTGGGCGAGGGTGTCGGAGAGGATCACGCCCGACTCGGTGCCGGGCACGACCCGGTCCACGTCCAGGGCGGCGAGCTGCTCGGCCAGGCGCGCCGGCTCGGCCGTCCCGTCGAGCAGCGCCTCGAAGTCCTCGGGGCGGAAGCTGCGGGTGTAGTAGGGGTGCGGGGTGGGGGAGCTCTGCACGTGGACCAGGGCGGCGCCGCGGTCGCGGAGGGCGGAGACGAGGGCGCGTCCGGTCGAGTAGCCGTCGACCACTGCGATCTTCATGATGTGTCTTCCGGGCTCTCGTGGGTCAGGCCGGCGCGTCGGTCGCGTCGTCGTGGGCCGTGTCGTCGGTCTCGTGGAAGGAGCAGGCGACCCGGGCCCCGCCCGACATGCTCACCACGCCGACCTCCGGGTCGGTGCTGCCGCGGACCAGGCAGCCGTTGTAGCCGTCGCCGCCGGTGACCTGCGGGTCGGTGAGGAACACCCCCCAGTTCAGGAAGAGTTCCTGGGTGCCCTGGCCCTCGTCCGCCGGGAACACCTCCGGCACCGGCCGGATGCGCTCCTGCACCACGTACGGCCCGTCGAGCGCCTCCGCGAGCCGCTCGCGCCACTCCTCCGGGCCGACCGTCCAGCCGGGCACGATGCCGCTGCCGCCGTGCAGCAGGGTGGGCTTGAGGATCAGGTCCTCCTGGTGGGCCCGGGCGTAGGCGAGGAGGTCGATCCGCTCGCCCGCGGCGTCCGTCGCCGTCCGGCGGACATGCCGGGTCCACGGCAGGAACCGGTCGATGCAGGCCAGTTCGGCCGCCGAGAACGCCGAGCGGTTGCGGTCGTCGGAGAGCATGGCGAGCGCGCCCTTGTTGCCGTACAGCTCGGCGTCCAGGCGGCTGAACATGCCCACCCGGCCCTCCTCGAAGGCGCGCAGCAGCGGCTCGACCAGCGCGAGGTCGGCGGGGGTGGCGATCTCCTCCACGAGGAAGAAGCGGTACACCACGTCGATGGCCCGCCCGTGCGCCTCCAGCCGGCCGTCGCGCTCGGTGACCTGGCCCACGTGGCAGGGCACGGCGTCGATGCCGACGGCGTCGAAGAGCGCCGCCATGACCTTCAGCCGGGGTTCGTACGTCTTGAAGCTCTCCGGCCAGTCCACCAGGGCCACCACCGGGCGGCGCCCCCGGTCCATGTGCGCGGCGCACTCGGCGTACAGCGTGTCGACGATGCCCTGGAAGGTGTCGACGTGGCCGAGGCCGTGCTCGGCCACGAAGGAGGCCAGCACCGGGTGCCGGAGCATGGCCCGGTTGATGCCGGTGTTCTCGAAGCCGCCGAGGGCGCTGGTGATGTTCAGCTCCAGCAGCTTGAAGCCGTCGGCGCCCCGGTAGAGGTCGGAACGGGCGAGCGCCATCAGGGGCGGGCCCGCCTTCGCGGCCCGCTGCACCACGTCGGCCTGGGTGTCGGTCATGCCGACCTCCCGGGCCAGGGCGCCGGTGTCGCCGCCGAAGAGCCGGTCCGGGAGCTGGGTGAGCAGCTGGTGGGTCTGGTACAGGTCGGCGGCGACGGAGCGGCGCTCGGCGGCGGACAGGAAGACCGGCGAGGCGAGGAAGCGGCCCTGGTAGGCGACCGTGACGAGTTCGTCGGCCACCACCGGGCGGGTCAGCTCGACGGGGTCGACGCCCTGCCGGGCCAGCAGCTCCAGGTACTGCGTGCCGAGACCCGACCGGGGGGCGTGCGGGAGCTGGGTCATGGGTGGTTCTCTTTCGGTCGGTGCGGATGTGTTCGGGGCCGGTCCGGTACGGCGCTGCCGCCGGGAGCGGCTGGAGTGCCCTGCGAAGGGCGGAGGGGGCCGGGCCTAGACGGCTTCGAGCTGCTTGCGGACGCCGAAGGCGAGGAGGAGCGCGACGATCGCCATGACGCCGACGCCGAGGGCGTACACCGCGGGCGTCCCCTGACTCTTGGAGACCACGCCGGCGAGCGCCGCCCCGATGGGCAGGGCGCCCCAGGCGAAGAGCCGGTAGATGCTGTTGACCCGGCCCTGCAGGTCCTTCGGGACCAGTGTCTGGCGCAGGACCACGGTCACGACGTTCCAGGTGACGCTGGCGCAGGCGCCCAGGGCGAGCGCCAGCCCGACGGCCCACGGCGAGGGCACCAGCCAGATGACCAGGTTGCTGCAGCCGATCGCGGAGACCACGCAGACCAGCGCCCAGCCCTTGCCGATCCGCCCCACCAGCGGGGGCGACAGCCGGGCGGCGGTGACCGCGCCGACGGCCTGGCAGGCCACCAGCACGCCGTACCCGACGTCGGAGAGCCCGAGCGTGCGGTGGGCGTGGACGACGAGGACCGCCAGCGCGCCGGTGTACACGACGTTGATGGCGCCGGCGGTCAGGGACAGACTGCGCAGCAGCCGGTGCCGGAACAGCCAGCGCAGCCCGGTCGCCATGTCGGTGAGCAGCCGCGGGCGTTCCTTCGCCGCGGGGGCGTCGTCCGCCTCGCTCGGGAGCGTCCTCAGCCGGCTCAGCAGGGTCGCGGAGGTGAAGAAGGTGGCCGCGTTCACCGCGAACGGCACCGCGGGGCCGATCACGAACAGCGAGGACCCGATGAGCGGCCCCACGAACTGGCTGCCCACCGTCTCCGAACTCATGATGCGCCCGTTCGCCACGACGAGGTGCTCCTCCGGGACGACGGACGGCACCAGGATCTGGGCGGCGTTGCGGAAGAAGGTCTCGCAGGTGCCGATCAGGAAGAAGCACAGGTACAGCGCCCACAGGTTGCCGAGGCCCAGGGCGACCGACAGCACGAACAGGGTGACCAGGGAGCCCCGGAACAGGTCGATGTACGTCATCGTCCGGCGCCGGTCGGCCCGGTCGACCAGGACCCCCGCCGGGATCCCGAAGAGGGCGTACGGCAGGGTCAGGGCCACGCTCACGCCCGCGATGAGCCGGGGGTCGTCCGTCAGGGTGCTCGCCAGCAGGGGCGCGGCGGCCAGGGACACCCCCTCACCGATGGCCGAGGCGGCCGAGGCGCCCCACATCCTGGCGAACTGCCGGCCGAGCCCGGGGCGCCGGGGAGCGGCGGTGACCATCCCTGGCTCCGTGCTCAGCGATGCGTCGCTCGTCACGTGCTCTCCTTCTGAACCGGGGCTGCCCCGCGTTCGGTCGTGCTGGTCTTGCGATGCCGGGCGCCCGCGACCGCGCCCGGCGTCCGTGCCCTCAGGCGAGCGGCATCGACTTCAGGCGGTCCAGGCACGCGCGCAGCTGGTCCAGGGCGACGAACTCGTCCGCCGTGTGCGCCTCGGTGATGAAGCCGGGACCGCAGACGACGGTGGGGATGCCCGCGTGCTCCCAGATGAGGCCCGCCTCCGTGCCGAACGGGACGTACCGGGGCTCCTCGGCCGTGCCGAAGGCCTTGCGGACGAAGGTGACGAACTCGTGGTCGGGCTCGATCGCGAAGGACGGGGTGTCGGACAGCTGCTCGACGGTGACCTCCGCGACGTCCGACAGGGCCCGCATGCCGTCGCGCAGGGCGCCGGTGGCGTGGCCGTGCAGGTCCGCGGCGATGCCGTCGCAGGCGTGCTCGGGGATGTTGCGGATCTCCAGCTCGACCACGCAGCTCTCGGGCACGATGTTGGGCTTCACGCCGCCGTCGATCCGGCCGATGTTGATCCACGAGTGACCGATGTCGAACCGCTCGTCGTGGGGGCCCTCGGTGCGGAACTCCTCGTTGCGGGCCTGGGCGTGACCGGCCAGCGCGGCGGCGGCCACGATCGGGTTCGGCAGCTGCGGGGCGAGCGCCGCGTGCTTGGGCTCGCCGGTGAAGGTGATGCGGTGGTTCTGCTTGCCCTTGTGGCCCACCACGACGTCCAGCCCGGTCGGTTCGCCGACGATGCAGCCGGTCACGTGTCCGCGCCAGGTGCGCATCTCCTCGACCAGACGACGGGCGCCGACACAGCCGATCTCCTCCTCGTACGTGAGCATGAGGCTGACCGGAGTGGTGAGGCGCGCGTGGTCCGCCTGGGAGAGGACGGCGAGGCAGCAGGCGATGAAGCCCTTCATGTCCGCGGTGCCGCGGCCGATCGCCGCGTCCTCGGTCAGCCGCAGGGTGAAGGGGTCGGCCGACCACGACTGGCCGTCCACCGGGACCACGTCCGTGTGCCCCGACCAGACGACACCGCGCTCGCCGCCCCCGCCGGGACCCGCGGTCGCCACCAGGTTGGCCTTGGTCCGCGCCTCGTTCCAGTGCAGTTCGCTGTCGATGCCGTTGCCGGCCAGCAACTGACGGACGTAGTCGATCAGTTCGAGGTTCGACTTGTGGCTGGTGGTGTCGAAGCCCACCAGGCGCTCGAGGATGTCGAGCATGTGGGCGTACAGCTCGCTGTCGGAGCAGCGGACGGGGATACCAGAGGACATGATGGCTCGCTGACGGTTCGGGGTGGGCGGTCGGCCGAGGGAGCGCGAGCGCCCGGCCCGGGGTGGTTTCCGGGCGCTCACGCGTGAGGGGCCCGGCCGCTTCCGTTTCCGGCGGCCGGGCGGGGGCTCAGGGAGCCGAGGTGGCGGACAGCCGGCTGTGCCCGACCTCCGGGAGCGACGGCGTCACCGGCTGACCGGCCGTGGTCAGGCGGAGGAGCCGGCGCACGTGCCGCTCGTCCAGGTCCTTCGTCGTCGCGGAGTGCAGGACGCAGCGGTTGTCCCAGACCACGACGTCGAGCGGGCTCCACTTGTGGCGGTAGACGAAGCGGTCGCCGGTGATGTGCGCGATCAGCTCCTCGATCAGCGCGGTGCTCTCGTCCTCGGGCATGCCGTCGATGCCGACGACGCTGCCGATGACGCGCGGCTGGATGAACAGCGTCTCCCGGCCGGTGTCGGGGTGCCGGCGCACGAGCGGGTGGGTGATCTCCGGGGTCTGCTTGCGCTCCTCCGGGCCGATGTACTTCCAGCGGGCCCACGGGTCCTCGCGGTCCGGCGACCAGCGGTACTGGTGGCGCACGCGCAGGGTCCGCAGGTAGGCCTTGCGCTCCTCGGGCAGCGCGGCGAAGGCGGCCTCCGCGTCGGCGAACAGGGTGTCGCCGCCGGACTCCGGGATCTCCAGGCCGTGCAGCATCGTCGCGCTGCCGGGGACGAGCTTGTAGGAGTAGTCGGAGTGCCAGCCCTGGCCGGAGGTCTTCATCTCCTTGTTGCGGCCCGGCTCGTTCTGGTTCGACAGGTACGTCAGGGTCGGCTCGTCGGGGTGCCGCAGCTTGAGGACGTGGTGCTCCTCGGGGCGGCCGAAGATGGTGCCGAATTTGGCGAACGTACCCGCCGATATGTCCTGGGACCGGAAGACCAGAACCTTGTGGTCCAGGTACGTCTCGAAGATCGCGCGACCCAGCTCGTCAATCACCTCAGGGGTGAGTGTGAGGTCTTTCACCTCGGCGGCGAAGGTCTCTGCGAGGCGGTCCGCGACGACCGCAGAATCAGCAGCCACTCTATTTCCTTTTCAGTCCAGCATTCATCGATCGGAGGCTGTGTGTGCCTGCTACGCGCTCAGCGGAAATCCCGGCTGAAGAAGACGCGGTGCGATCGCTCGTTCTTCTCGGAGTGGGTCAGTTCGTACTGGAGAGCCTGGTAGAAGGCGATGTTGTCGGTCATTTCGGCCCGGGTCCACAGCCGTACGCCCTTCATACCGGCCGACCGCGCCATCGACTCCACCAGGGCGACCAGCTGCTTGCCTATGCCCTGCCCCTGGCAGGAAGGCCTGACCGCCAGATTGCGCAGGATCAGCCAGGGGTCGTCCGGTTCCACCGTCACCATGCCGAGGATCCGGCCGTCGGCGACGGCGACGTGGGTGCGACCCGAGGCGGCCACCTGGTCGTAGTCGAGCAGCAGGGGAGCGGGCGGTTCGTCCACCAGGCCGAGGTACCTGCCGTAGGCCTCGCGGGCGATCTCCGCCAGTTCCGAGCTGTCGGCCGCCACGGCCGGGCGCGTCCGCGGCCGGGTGTCCTTCGCGTTACTCGCCATGTGTGTCCCGTTTCTGGTTCCCCGCAGGGAGCCGGCCGGCCTTCGCGTCAGGCGTCCTGCGCGGCGCGGCCGAGGCCCAGCGTCCGGGCTTCGCGGCTGCCCTCGAAGTACGAGCTGGCGTAGACCTGCTCGCCGTCCTCGGACGCGACCTTCTCGTTGAAGTCGCTGCCGACGTTGTAGTCGAACGTGACCCGGGGGAACGACAGGGCCTCGACGCGCCCCTTGTCGTACTGGGCGTCGACGGAGGAGAAGCGCAGCGCGTAGGCGAGCCGGGACGGGATCGGGCCCTCGCCGAGCTGGACGCTGCGGTGCAGGACGTACTTGTCGAAGATGAGCGCGTCGCCCGGCTCGAACGAGTCCTCCACGGCGAAGTGGTCCAGCAGGCCCTTCATCTCCGGCGAGTTCAGCAGGCTGTTCTTCAGGACGCTGAAGTCGTCGTACGTCAGGTCCTCGCCGTCGGAGATCCGGGCCTGCATGTAGCCCGGCAGCAGGTTGATGTGCTGGTACACGAACTCGCCGGAGAGCAGCTTCTTGGAGACGTACTTCATGCCGCCGCGCTGGCCGTCGGCGTCGACGGGGGTCAGCGGCGTCCAGATGGTGTAGCCCGAGTCCTCGCGGCGCTGGAAGCCGAAGCTCTGGGTGCCGACGTGCCAGGGGAAGCCGGTGCTCTTGTTCTTCTCCAGCTCGAACCCGAGGCCCTGGGTGAAGAACAGCTGCTCCCCGGTGAGCTTCGCCATGGCCGCACCGAACCCGGGGTCGCCCATGGCCGAGAGGATCGTCGCGTCGTCGTTGCCGATGTCGTACTTCAGCTTGCTGAAGCCCGAGCCGTAGTTGTCGGCGGGCGGAGCGATCTGCGAGCCGCTGAGCTTCTTCATGTGCTCGACGAGATCGTCGGAGAAGATTTTGTTGAGCTTCAGGAAGCCGTGCTCCCGGAAGTCCGCTACGTCCTCGTCGGTGAGAGAGAATTCAGGGTTGATCATTGCTTCTTCCAGGATCCGATCTGCACGCCGAAAATTCGCCATGACGGTAGCAATGATCCCGCCGTCGGGGAAGCGTTCACCGGTGTGGGGCATCAACCGGTCTGACGTGGCGTGGAGGTGGCGTCGCGCGTTTCCAAATCCTGGGCGAATTCAAGCCATTGCGCTGCATACTGCCGTGCGAGCCGGCCCACCAGCGGTTCACAATGCCGGGGCACCACGGCACTCAGCTCCGACCATTCGGCCAGCGCGTTGTATTGCAGAAGGCGCAGCAGACCGCGCCCCTCCTCGCGCAGCCGCAGGGCGGGGTCCTTGCTCAGCTTCCCCAGCAGCGACTCCGGGCGGGTGTGCTCCGCGAAGTCCCGGACGGGGCCGGGCTGTCCCGGCGTCGTCTCCGGGGCGCGTGGCGGGATCTCCACGGGCGCCAGCCGGGCCGGCTCCGGAGCGACGGCGCGGGGCGCGGCCGTCTGTGCCGGCGGGGCCACGGGCGGTTCACCGGCCAGGATGCGTTTTCGTACGTCGCTGGCCGTGGCCGGGGAGATGCCCGCGAGGCGCGCGATCTCGCGCAGGGACGCGTTCGGGTTCTCGGCCATCACCTGGGCCGCCCGCCAGCGGCCCTCCATCACGTTCACAGGCCGCGCCCGGCCGTCCTGGCCGACGCGCTTGTTCAACTGCGGCTCGGCATCGGTTGAACAGCGCCGGACGGCCGCGACGGCCTTCGCGCTCAGCCCCGAGGCGCGGGCGATCGCCCGGGTGGACAGATGCGGGTGCGAGGCGATGATGCGGGCGGCGGCGGCACGCCGGTCGGCGAGCGACAGGGGCCGGCCGTGCGTCACGTTGACCTCGACCGCGCGGAGGAAGGCGTCGGCGTCGGAGCCCTCGAAGAACTCGACCTCGATGCTCTCGTCGCCGCGCAGCAGCGCGGCCAGGAGGCGGTGCCGGCCGTCGATGACGGTCATGTCGGAGCGCCGGACCAGGATCGGGGGCAGCGGGGTCTCCAGCGCGGCCAGCCGGGCGGCGTACTCCTCGTCCACCCCGTCGAGCCGCGGGGACTCACCGGGCAGCAGCGTGCGGACCGGAACCGACGCTCTGTCCGCTCCGACAGCCGTGCGTGTGTCTGCCTCCGCGCCGGCGGAGGCGGCAGACGTGCTCCCGGGCCTCTTGGCGTCCGCTTGCTGCATGATTCCCCATTTTTCCCATACTCGTCCGGCCGTGGGAGCGACGGCTTTCCTGTTCGATGGGTGCCGTTCCGAGCCATCACTCCGTGCGGGACTTCATGGGCCCCCCACGCCGCTGAATCCCCCCGGCTGCAGCCGAGATGACGTCATGATCAAGGTTCGATAGCGATCCTGTCGAGGGAACCGGTGATGAACACCAGGGATACGTGTCAGCTGTGTCATGGCCGTGACCTGGACAAATGTGGCCGGGTACGGAACTCGGTGTAGCCGACAGGGACTCGATGATGGAAACTGAGAGTGAAGTTGCCTGTACAGCGGGGGAGTTGGTCGGTGTTATCGGGAACGGAGAGTGACGAGGACAACCGGCCCCGCGTCGGCGCCGTCCAGGCCGGAAAGTGAGCGAGGCAACACCGGAACGCCGTGCGCCACCGCGACCTCAGGAGCCGAGTGGCTCCGGGATCCCGTCCGCCTGCCCGGCCGGTGCCGATCACCACGGTGGTGGTCGGGCTCGGCCCGATGCGGCGTCGACGGGCCTCCGGCCGACCCGAACCCGGCCTGACCGTCCGCTCCGAGGCCTGAGGGCCAACTTCCACCCGCGGCCGAGCGGTTCCTGCCCCTCCGCGACCGGGCGACGCGCGAGAGTCCACCATCCGCGCGCCGACGCGTACGGTCCGGCGCACCGGGCCGTCACCCGGTTGCGCCGGACCGTTCCTCCCGCCGGGCCCGTACGGGGGACGACCGGGCGCGGCGGTGGCTTCCGTGGCCCTGGCGGGCCGGGCGGCAGGGGTCAGCCCCGCCCCTTCTCGGCGGCCATGGCCGGGGGCCGGCCGCCGCCCCGGGCTCCGTGGCCGAAACCGCCCCGCTTCTGCAGCGGGAGGTTCTTCATGAGCAGCGAGACGGCGAACCCGACCACCATGACGGGCACGGAGTAGAGGAAGACGGTGGTCAGGGAGGCCGAGTAGGCCTCGGCCAGCCCGTTGAACACGGAGTGGGGCAGCTTGTCGAGGTCGTCCGGCGAGAGGTTGGCGATGTCGGCGCCGCTGAGGCTCAGCCCGCCGTCCGGAAGGTGCTTCGGCAGCTCGACCGTCAGACGCGCGGCGAGGATCGCCCCGAAGATCGCGTTGCCGAACAGCGCGCCGACGTTCCGCGACAGCGACACCGTCGAGGTGACCACGCCGAAGTCCCGCGGGGGAGCGGTGTTCTGGGCCGCCACCGTGACCGTCTGCTGGGAGAGGCCGGCGGCGACGCCGAGCAGCACCAGGTAGGCGCCGATCACCCACACGTTGAGGTCCGCCGTGAGGGTGGACAGCAGCAGCAGCGCGACCGTGCCGCAGCCCATGCTCGCCACGGGGAACCACTTGTAGCGTCCGGTCTTGAAGATGACCTGGCCGGCGACCAGCGACGCCACCATCATGCCGAGCAGGGCCGGGATCATGAGGATCGCCGAGTAGGCGACCGTCACGCCGCTGACCAGTTGCAGGAAGAGCGGCAGGAAGTTGATCGCGCCGAACAGCGCCAGGCTGCTGAGCAGTGCCACCACGTTGGAGATGGTGAAGGTCGAGTCGCCGAACAGCCGCAGCGGGATGATCGGTTCGCCGACCCTGGCCTCGACCAGCAGCCAGGCCACCACGCTCGCCAGCGCGCCCGCCCCGAGTCCGAGGGTCTGCGGGGAGGTCCAGTCGTAGCGGGTGCCGCCCCATGTCGTGAGGAGCACCAGGCAGGTCAGCGCCGCGCCCAGCAGCAGGATGCCCGGCACGTCGATCGTGGGGCGGGCGCCCTCGCGCGGGGGCAGGTGGAGCCGGGTGAAGACCATGACCAGGGCGACGACGCCGATGGGCAGGTTGATGAAGAACACCCATCGCCAGCCCAGCGCCTCGGTCACCAGGCCGCCGACGACGGGTCCCGCCACCGAGGCCACGGTGAAGACGCCGGTGAACAGTCCCTGGTAGCGGGCCCGTTGGCGTGGCTCCAGCAGTTCGCCGATGATCGCCATGGCGAGCACCGCCAGACCGCCGCCGCCGACGCCCTGGACGACCCGGAAGACGATCAGCTGTCCCATCGACTGGGCCAGGCCACAGGCCGCCGAGCCCAGGAGGAACGTCACGATGGAGAAGGTGAACACGGGCTTGCGCCCGAAGAGGTCGCCCATCTTGCCGTAGACCGGCATGACGATGCTGAAGGACAGCATGTAGGCGACGAACACCCAGGCGTAGACGTCCAGTCCGCCGAGGTTGCCGGCGATGGTGGGCCCCGCGGTGGCCACGATGGCCTGGTCCATCATCGCCATGAACGTGGTGATCAGCAGACCGTAGAAGACCACCTTGACGGGGCGGCTGACCGGCGCGATCTCCTCATCGGCCGGCTGTGGCGGCCCTGGTCGGTTCGCGGACATGCGTGTCTCCTGTGAGGTGGGGACGGGAGGGGATGGCAGCCCCTCGGTCATTTATATGCGCTCGGCATGTATTTGTCCAGAGCATTAGACTGCTTAGGTCATCATCACGCGGAGGTGCGCCCGGCGCTCCCCTGAGTGCCCTGCTCGCGGAACCAGCGGGCCCGCAGCCGGCGCTCGATGGGCTGCTGGACCTTGACCGTCAGCAGCCAGGCGCAGACCAGCGAGACGGCGATGGCCAGGACGGCGAAGGGGAGGTGGATCCAGCGCGCGTCGGGCCACTCGAACCCGGTCTTGCCGGTGACGGGCATGGAGATCGAGAGGATCACCATGAAGTGGATCATGTACAGCGCGTACGACCAGTCGCCCAGCCTGACCACCGGCCGCCGGGCGAACCACGAGCGGCCCCCGTCCCGCTCCTCGACCGCCAGACCGGCGATGAGGACCGCGAACACCGGTGTGACCACCGGGCCGAGGAGCGACTTCAGCCCCCACACCGTGTTCACCGCGCAGACCAGTGCCACCAGCGCCAGACAGACCCGGGGCGGGACCCGGGGCCGCCATCCGTTGCGTACCGCCGCACCGACGACCAGGCCGAGGAAGAACTGGTGGAAGGTGGCCGGCGGGGACATGGTGACCAGGACGCCCAGATCGGAGTCGATACGGTCCAGGCCGACCGCGTCCGGGTGCTGCCAGCGCATCCAGCCGGCGACGGCCAGACCGAACGCGACGGCGAGTACGGCGAGCACCGCGAGCTGCCGCTGGGTGCGGCGGCGCAGCGGCCCGGCCAGGAACGGCAGGACCGCGTAGAAGGCGATCTCGCAGGAGAGGGTCCAGCTCTGCGGGTTCGGCGAGTTGCGGATCGCCGTCGGAACCCAGGCGTTGACCATCAGCAGCGTCAGCGCGCTCATCACCAGCAGACCGCCCGGTTCGGTGTCCGGCGCCCCGAACATGAAGAGCGTCGCCAGAAGGGTGATGACCACGCTGAGCGGAACGACCCGGGTGAAGCGCCGCCAGTAGAAGCGGCCGGGAGTGCGTTCCCGCTCGAACGCGAAGGTCAGCACGAAGCCGGAGAGCACGAAGAAGAGGGGGACCCCCGCGTCGCCGAAGCCGAACAGGTCGAACGTACCGGGAATCGGCAGGAACGGATTGAGGTGCACGAAGACGACCCCCAGCGCCGCGACGCCGCGCAGCCCGGTGAGCCCGTCCAGACGCGTGGTGAGAGGGCGCCCCGGCCCCTGGTCGGCGCGCGGAGCCGGTGCGAGGCGCGGTGGTGCCGGTTCGGTCGCGTCAGTGTCCATCAGCAGCTCCTCGAGGCGTGTGGTTCCCGACGGTCGGGGCCGCCGCTCGAAGGGCGCTCCAGGGCAGATCCAGCCACGGTCGTGGAGCCGCGCTTGAGCGAGTTTCGAGACCGCGTCGCCAGTGTCTGAGCCGACGACGTCCGAGCTGGCACCGCGCCGCACGTCCGCGGCCTCACCCGAAGGGACAGCCCTGATGAGTGACGAGCAGAAACGGGTACTGGTGGTCGGAGGCGGGCTGACCGGGCTGACGGCCGCCGTGTTCCTGGCCTGGCACGGGGTGTCGACGCTCGTCGTCGAGCGGCACGCCGACACCCTGCTGCACCCGAGGGCGCGCGGCATCAACCCACGCTCCGTGGAGATCCTGCGCCAGGTGGGCCTGGAGGAGGACTTGCACGCCAACCTCTCGATGGGCGTGGTGGCCACCGAGTCCGCCGACCAGATGGTGCGGGCCGAGACCCTGGCCGCCGAGGAGTACGTACTGGACAGCCTCGCCCCGGGGAACGTCGACGGGGTCAGCCCCTGCTCCTGGTGCGCCATCGACCAGGACCGGCTGGAGGTGCTCCTGCGCAAGCGCGCGACCGAACTGGGCGCGGACATCCGCTTCGGCACCGAGCTCGTCGGCTTCGACCAGGGGCCGGACGGGGTCACCGCCGTCCTGCGCGATCTGGCGAGCGGCAACGAGACCGTCGTCACCGGCGCCTACCTGGTCGCCGCGGACGGCTGGCGCAGCGGTGTGCGCGAAGGGCTCGGCGTGCGGTTCACCGGGCCCGGAGTGCTCATGGAGACCCTCAGCGTCGTCTTCGAGGCCGACCTCCGGCCCGTGCTGCGCGGCCGTCGCCCGGGGCTGGCCTTCGTCAGCCGTCCCGTCGAGAAGACGATCGTCTTCCCGCACGACGGCGACCGCGCCTGGGTGTTCGGCATGCCGTACTACGCGGCCGACGGCACCCCCGTCGACGCCGTGACCGAGGAACAGGTGCTGGACTGGGTCCGCGAGGCCGTCGGCGTACCCGACCTCGACGTCACGCTCAAGGTGCAGATCCCGCAGACCGGCGCGAAGATCCTCTCCTTCCCGATCGGCGGCTACACCGCGGAACGCTTCCGCAGCGGCCGGGTCCTCCTGGCCGGCGACGCCGCGCGGATGGTGCCGCCGAGCGGGGCCTTCGGCGGCAGCAGCGGTATCGCCGACGCGCACAACCTGGCCTGGAAACTCGCCGCGGTGCTCCGCGGCGAGGCGGGCGAGGGACTGCTCGACACCTACGACGAGGAGCGCCGGCGGGTGTCGCTGTTCACGCTGGAACAGGCCATGGCACGGATGGTCGGCCGCGGCGACAGCGAGCACCCGGGCGAGTCGGAGACCGCGGTGGAGGTCGACGGCACGGTCATCCACCCGTACTGGAGCGTGATCTTCGGCTACCGCTACCGCTCCGCCGCCGTGCTCGGCACCGACCCGCACGACCAGGAGCCCGTCCACGCCCCCCGGGACCTGCGCGCCCAGCCCGGCAGCCGGGCCCCGCACCTGCCGCTGGTCCGGGACGGACGGGAGATCTCGGCCCTGGACCTGTTCGGCGAGGGCTGGGTACTGCTCGCCGGCGAGAAGGGGGCCGCCTGGGTGGCGGCCGCCGAGGACGCCGCCGCGCGGCGCGGGCTGCGGCTGACCGCCCACCGTGTCGGCGGCGACGTCCAGGACCCGTCGGGCAGGTGGGCCGCCCGCCACGGCGTGCAGGACGCCGGAGCCGTGCTGGTCCGGCCCGACGGGTTCGTGGCCTGGCGCTCGGTCGACCTCCCGGTCGCCCCCCGGGCCGCACTGGAGCGCGCGCTCGACTCCCTCCTGCAGCTCCTCTGAGCCCGCAGCCACCGCGGGCCGGCACGCCGCCGGGACCCGCCGACACCACCCGACCACGCCGAACCAAGGAGATCGCGATGACCGATGTGGACACCGGATACACCCGGCTGGCCACCCTGATCAGAGCCACCCCGGACTCCGGTCTGCACGCCGCTCTCGCCGCCGAGCCCGGTGGCCTCGACACGGCACTCGACACCGTCTTCGCCCACATGGCCTCGCTGGTCGACCCGGACCGGGTGAAGGGCGAGAAGGGCGTCTTCCAGTACGAGATCACCACCGACGAGGGCGTCACGTCCCGCTACCTCCACGTCGAGGACGGCACCTGCGTGGCGGGCCGCGGCACCCACGACGGCGCCGACATCACCATTGGCATCCGCCTCACCGACCTGGCCCGCCTCGCCACCGGTCAGCTCAGCGGCCAGCGCGCGTTCGTCACCGGGAGGATGAAGCTCAAGGGCAACGCCATGTTCGGGCTGAAGCTCGGCCAGTGGTTCCGCCGGGACTGAGGAAGGGGCAGCCGATGAAACTGGGTCTGATGGTCAGCGCGTTCGACTGGCCGGGCGGAAGCCGGGAGTACGGCAGCACACTGGGCCGGATCGGCCGGGACGCCGAGCAGGCGGGGTTCAGCAGTTTCTGGGTGATGGACCACTTCTTCCAGACACCGCTGAACGGGCCGCCCGAGGGGGACTGCCTGGAGGCGTACACGACGCTGGCGTTCGTCGCCGGACAGACCTCGACGCTGCGCCTGGGCACCATGGTCTCCGGGGTGACGCACCGTCACCCGGCCCTGCTCGTCAAGACGGTCACGACGCTGGACGTGCTGTCGGGCGGGCGGGCCGCGCTCGGGATCGGGGCGTCCTGGTACGAGGAGGAGCAGCGGGCCTACGGCATCCCGGTCCGCCCGCTGCGCGAACGCTTCGAACGGCTCGAGGAGGCGCTGCGGATCGCCCACCGGATGTGGGCTGGGGACGAGAGCCCGTTCCAGGGCCGGCACTACCGGCTGGACCGGCCCCTGAACGCGCCGGCCGCCCTGAGCAGGCCGCATCCGCCGATCCTGGTCGGCGGACAGGGGGAGAAGCGGACGTTCCGGCTGATCGCGCAGTACGCGGACGCCTGCAACTTCTACGAGCCCCCCACCCCGGAGATGCTCGCCGAGAAGATGAAGACCCTGCCGCCCGACCATCCGATGCGCCGGGGCGGCGGCCGGGACCCGTTCGGCATGCTCCGCCGCAAGCTCGCCGTGCTGCGCGAGCGCTGCGAGGAGTACGGGCGCCCCTGGAAGGAGCTGGAGAAGACCACCCTGGGCGGCGTCACCCTCTCGCCCGCCGGCGGCAGCGGCACCATGACGCCCGCGCAGGCCGTGGACCGCTACGGCGCACTCGCGGAACTCGGCATCGACCACGCGGTGGTCGAACCGTCCGACCTGCACCGCCCCGGCGCCCTGGAACGGTGGGCGGAGGTCATCGCCCAGGTGCGCTGAACCCTCCCGCACCGCCTGCTCCGCCACACCGTTCCGCCCCGCCCTCGTGTCCCGCCCGCTGTCCTCCGGCGGGCGGGACGACGTTGTGCCCCGGTGCCGTGGGCGTGCCCTGCCTGGAGGCCGGTGCCGGGCAGGGCACGTCGTGAGTCAAGGAGTGCGCCAGGTGGTTGTGCCCGTGGGGGCGGGGAAGGAGCGGTGGGCCCAGGGAGCCGGTTCGGGGATGCCGGGCGGGGAGCCGGGCGGGGCCGTGGCGGCCAGCGCGGCCATGAGGACGGTCAGTACGGCGGCGAGTTCCTCGGGGGCCGGCCGGCCGCGCAGGACGCGTACCGCGCCGGCGCCCGGTGCCGTGCCGCTCACTGCGGCGGGTTGCCGTGCTTGCGGCTGGGCAGCGCGGCGTGTTTGACCCTGAGCATCGCCAGGGCGGCGATGACCCGGGCGCGGGTCTCGGCCGGATCGATCACACTGTCCACCAGACCGCGCTCCGCCGCGTAGTACGGGTGCATCAGCTCGGCCCGGTACTCCTTGACGAGCCGGGCGCGGGCGGCGTCGGGATCCTCCGCGGCCGCGATCTCCCGGCGGAACACCACGTTGGCCGCGCCCTCGGCACCCATGACCGCGATCTCGTTCCCGGGCCACGCCAGGGAGACGTCCGTGCCGATGGAGCGCGAGTCCATCACGATGTACGCACCCCCGTACGCCTTCCGCAGGATCACCTGCACCCGGGGCACCGTGGCGTTGCAGTAGGCGTACAGCAGCTTGGCGCCGTGCCGGATGACGCCGCCGTGCTCCTGGTCCACGCCGGGCAGGAATCCGGGCACGTCGACCAGGGTGACCAGCGGGATGTTGAACGCGTCGCAGGTCTGCACGAAGCGGGAGGCCTTCTCGGAGGCCTGGATGTCCAGCACCCCCGCGAACGACGCGGGCTGGTTGGCCACGATCCCCACCGTGCGGCCGTCCAGCCGGGCCAGCGCGCACACGATGTTGGTCGCCCAAGTCTCCTGGATCTCGAAGAACTCCCCGTCGTCCACGATCTCGGCGACGACCGCGCGCATGTCGTACGAGCGGTTGGGGTCGACCGGGACGAGGTCGAGCAGCGCCTCCGTCCTGCGGTCGGCGGGGTCGTCGCACGGCTCGGCGGGCGGCAGCTCACGGTTGTGCGAGGGCAGCAGGGACAGCAGGTGCCGTACGTCCTCCAGGCACGTCTCCTCGTCGTCGTACACGCCGTGCGCCACCCCGGAGAGCGACGCGTGGGTGTCCGCGCCGCCCAGGACCTCGTGCGTGACGACCTCGCCCGTGACCGCCTGCACCACGTCCGGGCCGGTCAGGAACATCTGCCCGGTGCCGCGCACCATGAAGACGAAGTCGGTCAGCGCCGGGGCATAGGCGGCGCCACCCGCGCACGGACCGAGGATCACGCTGATCTGCGGGATCACCCCCGAGTTGCGGACGATCCGGGTGAAGATGCCGCCGTAGCCGGCGAGCGCCGTGACACCCTCCTGGATGCGCGCCCCCGCCCCGTCGCAGAGACCGACGACCGGCGCGCCGGCCCCCTCCGCCAGGTCGATCAGCTTGTGGATCTTCGTGGCGTGGGCCTCGCCGAGCGCGCCGCCGAAGATCCGGAAGTCGTGCGCGTACACGAACACCGTCCGCCCGTGCACCCGGCCCCAGCCGGTGACGACACCGTCGGTGTGCGGACGGCGCTCCTCCAGCCCGAAGCCGGTGGCACGGTGCCGCCGCAGCTCCTCGATCTCGGTGAAGCTGCCCGGGTCGAGCAGGAGGCCGATCCGCTCCCGCACGGTCAGTTTGCCCTTCGCGTGCTGGGCCCGGGTCGCCCGCTCACCCGGTCCGTTGCGCACGTTCTGAAGCAGTTCGGTGAGTTCGGCGACACGGTCGCGCAGATGGCCGTCCATGGGCGCCGCCGGCAGGGAATCCAGGGAATCTCCGACGTGGGTCATGCGGCACAGGGTCGGCAGAACCGCTCAAGCCGGGCTCGACCGGGCGTTGACGTACGGATCGAGTCCGCCCCGAACGGGCCGGTCCAGCCTTCCGCCCATGACACCGTCGCAGTGCCGCTCCGTGGTCCTGATGCTGCCGGGGACCGGAGCGCAGCACCCCCGTATGGCCCTCGGCCTCTGGCGCCACCAGCCGGTCTTCACCGAAGCCGTCGAAGCGGTGCTGTCCCGGCTCGGCCCCGAGGGCGAGGCGATCCGCGCGGACTGGCTCGCCGACGAACCCCGCGTCCCCCTGGACGCCGACAGCCGTGCGGCGCCGCTGCTGTTCGCCGTGGACTACGCCATGGGGCGGCTGGTGCGGAGCTGGGGCGTGCGGCCGGCGGCGTACCTGGGCCACAGCATGGGGGAGCTCGCCGCCGCGGTGCTCACCGGCGTCTTCGGCCTGGACGCCGCGGTACGGCTGCTGTGGGAGCGGGTCCGGATGCAGCGCTCCACGCCGGTGGGCGGGATGCTCGCGGTGGCGGCCGGGCCGCGGGAGCTGTCCGGTTACCTGGGCGGCGACCTGGTGGTGGGCGCGGTGAACGGGCCGCGCCACACCGTGCTGTCCGGCCCGGAGCACCTGCTGCGCGCGGCCGAGCACGCGCTGCGGGCGGACGGCAGGACCTTCCGGAGACTGGGCACGCACACGCCGTACCACAGTCCCGCCCTGGCCCCGCTGGTGGCGGACACCGTCGACCTCGTCGCCCGGCTGCGCCCGGCCGTCCCCCGCGCCCCGCTGTACTCCGCCTACACCGCGGGCCCCCTCCGCGCACACGAGGCCGTCGACCCGCACTTCTGGGCCGCGCAGCCGACCCGGCCCGTGATGTTCTGGCGCACGCTCGACCGGGTGCTGGGGGACGGTGACCGCCTCCTGGTGGAGACGGGCCCGGCGCAGACCCTGACGGTGCTGGCCCGGGCGCATCCGGCGGTGCGCGCGGGCCGCAGCGCCGTGGTGCCGACGCTGCCGCCCCGGGCGGCCGGGCCCGACGCGGACCGGCGCTGCGTCGAGGCGGCGCGGGCGGCGCTGGCGGACGGAGGGCACCTGGCGGACGGAGGGCATCTGCCGGCGCGCCGGCCCTTCGAGGCCGCCCCCGGCCCGCCCCGCGATGCGCGCACCCCCCACGGCGCAGACCGTGAGCTCCACTGAACTCCCGCGTTTCATAGAGCACTTGACACACCTGACGATCCCATACGGTGAGGGGCACGAGATGGACACAGGGCGCACTGCGCTGGTGACCGGTGGATCGCGCGGCATCGGCCGGGCGGTCGCCGTCCGGCTGGCCCGCGCGGGCCATGCCGTCGGTTTCTGCTCGCGGTCGGCGGACGAGGCCGCGCTGGAGACGGTCCGGCTGGTCGGGGAGACCGGCGCGGCGGTCCACCACGTCGTCTGCGACGTGACCGACCTGGAGGCGGTACGGCGGTTCGTCGACGAGTCGGAGGAGAAGCTCGGCCCGACGCACGCCGTGGTGAACTGCGCCGGCGTGCTCCGGGACCGCCCCATGGCGCTGATGGCGCCGCAGGACTGGCGGCAGGTCGTCGGCACCAGCCTGGACGGGACCTACCACGTGTGCCGCTCGGTGCTGCGCGGCATGCTCGCCCGCCGCTCGGGCGCGATCGTGAACGTCTCCTCGGTCATCGGCGTCTACGGCCACGCGGGGCAGACCAACTACGCGGCGGCCAAGGCCGGGATGAACGGCCTGACCCGGGCGCTCGCCAAGGAGGTCGCGCCCTACGGCGTCCGGGTCAACGCGGTGGCACCGGGATTCATCGACACCGACATGCTGGACGGGATGACGGACAAGGCCCGCACGGCCGCACTGGCCACCGTCGCGATGGGCCGGTTCGGCACCGCCGGGTCCGTGGCGGAACTGGTCGCCTTCCTGCTCTCCGACGCCGCCGACTACATCACCGGCCAGGTGATCCAGATCGACGGCGGGATAGCCCTGTGAGGGCGGCCACATGACCTCCTCCGAACCGCTCGTGCTCCCGGAACCCACGCCGGACCCGCCCGTGTGGACCCTCCTGCGCGAACGCTGGTTCAGCACCCTGTTCCTGACGGACATGTGGGAACGCTTCAGCTACTACGGCATGCAGGCGCTGCTCTTCCTCTACGCCACGACCCCCACTGCCGAGGGCGGTCTCGGACTGTCCGCGGGCACCGCCGGTGCGCTGTTCGGCCTGTACGTGTCCCTGTCGTTCCTGGCGGCCATGCCCGGCGGCTGGCTCGGCGACCGGGTCCTCGGCACGCACCGCGCGATGCTCTGCGGGGCCCTGGCCATCGCCGCCGGGCACGCCTGCATGGCCGTACCCGTACCGGGCCTCTTCTACCTGGGGCTGTTCCTCGTGGCGAGCGGCACCGGCCTGTTCAAGCCCAACCTGCCCGTGGTGTTCGACCAGATGACGCCGGGCGGCGACAGCGGCCGGCGGCAGGCCGCGTTCTCGCTCTTCTACATGAGCGTCCAGGTGAGCGCGCTGACCGGGCCGCTGGTCACCGGCGCGCTCGGCGAACGGGTCGACTGGCACCTGGGGTTCGGTGCGGCCGCCGTCGGCATGCTCGCCGGCGTCGCGCAGTACCTGCGCGGAGCGCCCGCCCTGCGCGGCCGTACGGGCCCGGCCCGTCCGCTGCCGCCCGCCGCGATGCGCCGGCTGGTCCGCGCGTCATGGGCGGCCCTGGGAGCCGCCGTTTCGCTGGGCGCCGCCGTGGCGGCCGCCGGCGGGGTGCCGATCCGGCCCGTGCTGGGCCTGTGCGGGCTCGCCTCGCTGGTCCTGCCGGTGTGGTACTTCCGGCGGCTGCTGCGCGGCCGGGACCTGGACGAACCGGCCCGGGCCCGCATCCGCGGCTACCGCCGCGTCTTCGTACCGGCCGTTCTGTTCTGGGCCATGTACGGGCAACTGGGCTCCGTGTTCAGCCTGTTCGCCGACTCCTACACGGACCGGGACATGGCCGGGTTCGAGGTGCCGGCCAGCTGGTTCCAGTCCGCCCACCCGCTGTTCGTCCTGCTGCTGGCCCCCCTGACCGCCTGGCTGTGGCTGCGGCTGAGGCCGCGCGGCGCCACGGGCACCGTACGGCAGTTCTCGGCCGGACTGCTGGCGGCGGCCGGCGGGTTCGCCGTCCTGGCCTGGGGGGCCCGCACGGCCGAGACCGGCGACACACGGGTGTCCGCCGGCTGGCTGCTGGCCGCCTTCCTCGGCGTCGGCTGCGCCGAACTGGTCTTCGGACCGGTCGGGTTGAGCATCACCGCCGAGTCGGCGCCCGACGGACACGGCAGCCGCATGATGGGCCTGTTCTACCTCGGGGCGGCGCTGGGCGCCGGGGTGGGCGGCCAGCTCTCCCGGCTGGTCGGCGTCGTACCGCTCTGGGCCTATCTGGCCGGGTTCTCCGCCGTCGCCGTACTGACCGCGCTGACGCTGGTCACGACGGTCCCCGGACGCGCGAGCTCCGCTGGACGAGCCCTCAAGGCCGCCGAGTGAGGATCGTTTCCGGACAGCTGAGCCACCGCCCCCGGGGCGGTGGCCGGCCCGCTCGTTCCGTGCCCCGCTCCGAAGGGAGTTCCCCATGGCCCATCGCACCCTCATCGTCGCGCGGATGAACCACGACGACGCCGACAAGGTGGCCGCACTGTTCGCCGAGTCGGACGCCGGCGAGCTGCCGCACATGATCGGCGTGCAGCGCCGCACGCTGTTCCGGTTCCACGGCCTGTACTTCCACCTCGTGGAGGCGGACCAGCCGATCAACGAACGGCTCTACCAGGCCCGCAGCCACCCGCTCTACGCCGACATCAACACCCGCCTCGCCGAGTTCATGACGCCCTACGACCCGAACTGGCGCGAGCCGAAGGACTCCATGGCCGAGCCCTTCTACACCTGGACGCCGTGACGGCGTCCCCGCCGCCCGACCGCATTCCGCCGCTGCCCGGTCCCCACATGGAGCACCTATGCAGACCTTCGACCCCATCAAGATCGCCGTGAACGACGTGCCGGCCAACCGCAGGCGCGGAGGCGACCTGCGTGTCCTGCTCAGCCCCAAGACCTGCGGAGCCACCTCCGGTTTCATGGGCGTCGGCACGCTGGAGCCCGGCGAGTACGTCTCCGAGCACTACCACCCCTACTCCGAGGAGTTCTTCCACGTCGTCCGGGGCCGGCTGCTGCTCCGGGTCGACGGCAGGGAACTGGAACTCGGCGCCGGCGAGTCCTTCATGGTGCCCATCGGTGTCCGGCACCGCATCGAGAACCACGGCACCGAGCAGGCCTTCGTCACCTTCTTCCTCGGGCCGCTCGCGCCCAGCCCGGAAATGGGCCACGTCGACTGCGAGCCGCTGCCCGGCGAGGGCTCGCTCCCCGAAGTGGGAGACGTGCGATGAGCGGCCGTGCGGTCATCACCGGGATCGGGGTCGTCGCCCCGGGCCCGACCGGACGGGAACCGTTCTGGGAGATGATCGTCAAGGGGCGGACGGCGACCCGGGGCATCACCCTCTTCGACCCCTCGCCGTTCCGCAGCCGGATCGGCGCCGAGTGCGACTTCGACCCCGAGCGGGAGGGACTGTCCTACCAGGAGATCCGGCGCACCGACCGGGCCGGCCAGTTCGCCCTGGTCGCCGCCCGCGAGGCCCTGGCGGACAGCGGGTTCGCACCGGACGGCCACAACGCCCACCGGATCGGGGTGAGCATCGGCAACGGCGTCGGCAACGCCATCTCCATGGAGCAGGAGTACCGGACGGTCAGCGACAACGGCCGCGAGTGGCTGGTCGACCCGTCGTACATGAAGCCGCACCTCTACTCCTACGTCATGTCCAGCTCGCTCGCGAAGGAGGTGGCCTGGGCCGTCTGTGCCGAGGGCCCGGCGACCGTCGTCAGTTCCGGGTGCTGCGCGGGCATCGACGCGGTCGGCTACGCCGTCGACCTGATCCGCGAGGGCGCGGCGGACGTGATGGTCGCCGGTGCCACCGACGCCCCGATCTACCCGATCACCGTGTCGTGCTTCGACACCCTGCGTGCCTCCTCCACCAGCAACGACGACCCGGAGCACGCCTGCAAGCCGTTCGACCGGCGACGCAACGGCCTGGTCCTCGGCGAGGGTTCGGCGGTCTTCGTCATCGAGGAACTGGAGCACGCCCGCCGGCGCGGGGCCCGGATCTACTGCGAGGTCGCCGGGTACGCCGCGCGCGCCAACGGCTACCACATGACCGGACTGCGGCCGGACGGACGGGAGATGGGCGAGGCCATCACCGCCGCGCTCGACGAGGCCCGGATCAACCCGGAGGAGATCGACTACTGCAACGCCCACGGCTCGGGCACCCGGCAGAACGACCGGCACGAGACCGCCGCCTACAAGCGCAGCCTCGGCGAGCACGCCTACCGCATCCCGGTCAGCTCCATCAAGTCCATGGTGGGGCACTCGCTGGGTTCCATCGGCTCGATCGAGATCGCCGCGAGCGCCCTCGCCATCGACCGCGGCACGGTGCCGCCCACCGCCAACTACGAGGAACGCGACCCCGAGTGTGACCTCGACTACGTGCCGCAGACGGCGCGCGAGGCCGAGCTGGACGTCGTGCTGAGCGTCGGCAGCGGGTTCGGCGGATTCCAGAGCGCGGTGGTGCTCACGTCCCCGAGGAGGATCGGATGACCGCGTCCGTCATCACCGGTGTCGGCGTCGTCGCCCCCAACGGGCTGGACCGCGAGTCGTGGTGGCAGGCGACCCTGGACGGCAAGTCCGGCCTCGACACCATCAGCCGGTTCGACGCGAGCCGCTACCCGACCCGGGTCGCCGGCGAGGTCACCGGCTTCGACCCGGCCGATCACGCGCCCGCCCGGCTCATCAGCGAGACGGACGCCATGACCCAGTACGCCTTCGCGGCCACCAACGAGGCGCTGGCCGACGCCTCGCTGGACACCGGCGCGTTCGCCGACCTGGACCTGGCGGTGATCACCGCCAACTCCTCCGGCGGCGTCGAGTTCGGCCAGCGCGAGCTGCAGAAGCTCTACAGCGAAGGCCCGCAGGCCGTGGGCGCGTACATGTCCATCGCCTGGTTCTACGCGGCCACCACCGGCCAGCTGTCCATCCGGCACGGCATGCGCGGTCCCTGCGGCGTGCTCTGCTCCGAGCAGGCCGGCGGTCTGGACGTGCTCGCGCAGGCCCGGCGCGTCCTCGCCCGGGGCACGCGGGTGGTGCTGTCCGGCGGCACCGACGCCTCCCTGTCGCCGTACGGACTGACCTGCCAGCTCTCCAACGGCCGGCTCAGCGAACAGCACCGCCCGGACCGCGCGTTCGTGCCCTTCGACCGCGAGGCGAGCGGCTACGTACCCGGCGAGGGCGGGGCGATCCTGGTGGTGGAGAGCCTCGACCAGGCCCGCGCCCGGTCCGCCCCCCAGGTCTACGCGCTTGTCGCCGGGTACGCCGCGACCTTCGACCCGCGCCCCGGCTCCGGCCGCCCGCCCGGCCTGCGCAGGGCGATCGAACTGGCCCTCGCCGACGCCGGGCTGCGGCCCGCCGACGTGGACGTCGTCCTCGCCGACGGCCACGGGGTGCCGGAGCTCGACCGCCAGGAGGCCGAGGCCGTCAACACCGTGTTCGGACCCGGCACCGTCCCCGTGAGCGTCCCCAAGACCATGACGGGCCGCCTGTACGCCGGCGGCGCACCGCTCGACGTGGCCGCCGCGGTGCTGGCGCTGCGGGACCAGATCATCCCGCCGGCCGTCAACACGGTCGCCGACCCCGCGCACCGCCTCGACGTGGTGACGGACCGGCCCCGGCGCGCCCGCCTGCGCACCGCGCTCGTCCTGGCGCGCGGCTACGGCGGGTTCAACGCCGCCGTCGTCCTGCGCTCCGCGTGACCACCACCCGTACGCCCTGCACAGCACCCCATGTCCAGGAGGTAGCGAACCCATGAGCAGCATGACCTTCGACGACCTGAAGCAGATCATGACCAGCGCGGTCGGTGAGGGGGAGGCCGAGGAACTGGAGGAGAGCCGGCTCGGCGTGGCCTTCACGGAGATCGGATACGACTCGCTCGCGGTGCTGGAGATCGCCAGCCAGATCCAGCGGCAGTACGGACTGAAGATCCCCGACGAGGCCATCGAGGAGATGGACTCGCCGCAGGCCGTGCTGGACTACGTCAACGCACGTCTGGCGGCGGTCTGATGGCCACCACCGACAACTCCGTCGTCATCGACGCTCCCCTGGACCTGGTGTGGGAGATGACCAACGACGTCGAGTCCTGGCCGGACCTCTTCTCGGAGTACGCGGCGGCCGAGATCCTGGAACGGGAGGGCGACACCGTCCGCTTCCGGCTCACGCTGCGCCCCGACGACAACGGCGACGTGTGGAGCTGGGTCTCCGAGCGCACCCCCGACCCGGTCACCCGCACGGTCCGGGCCCGCCGGATCGAGACCGGCCCCTTCACCCACATGAACCTGTTCTGGCAGTACCGGCAGACCGGGGACGGCGTCGAGATGCGCTGGCAGCAGGAGTTCACCGTGCGGCCGGGGCTGCCGTTCGGGGACGCGGAGATGACCGAGCGGCTCAACCGCAACACCCGCAGGGAGATGGCCCGGATCAAGGAGCTCGTCGAGAAGGCCGCCGCCGACCGGGGACGGGAGGAGCGGTGACGGCCGGACTGCGGGTCGCCCTGCGCATCGAGATCAGCGCCGGCCGCGAGGCCGAGTTCGAGGAGCTGTGGCGCAGCCACGCCCAGACCGTGCGCCGGTTCCCGCACAACCACGGCCAGCAGCTCCTGCGCCAGGTCGACCGGCCGGGCGTGTACACCGTGCTGACGGACTGGACGGACGAGCCGGCGTTCCGGGCGTTCGAGCGGAGCCCGGAGCAGCAGGCGTACCTGAAGCGGCTGTGGCCGATGCGGACCGCCGGCGAGATGCGTCTGCTGGAGCCCCTGCACCACCTGTCACCCGCCGCGACGGCCGCGGCCGAGCAACCAGGGAGAACGGCATGACCACACAGCAGCAGGACGTGACCGACCTGATCGACCTGGTGGAGTCGACACCGGCCAGGGAACTGGAAGCGGCCGTGGCCCAGCGCCCCGGCGGGGTGGACGCCACCCTGCGGCTCCTGTTCGACCTGCTGGTCTCGGAGTTCAACCCCGGGAAGGCCGGCGGCGAGAAGGGCACCTTCCAGTTCGACGTCGCCACCTCCACCGGCCGGAAGCCGTACTGGGTGCACGTCGAGGACGGCACCTGCGACTGCGGCGCGGGACAGCACGAGGCGCCCGACATCACCATCGGCATCAAGCTGCCCGACATGATCGCCATGGGGGTCGGCAAGCTGCCCGGCGCGAAGGCGTTCCTGACCGGGAAGCTCAAGCTGAGCGGCAGCCCCCTGATGGGCACCAAGCTGGGGGAGTGGTTCGACCACCCCGAGATCTGACCGACCGCCACAGCGGAAGCCGCCGCCGGGTCCCGGATCCGGCGGCGGCTTCGTCATCGTGCGTGCGGTGAGGCCGCGTCGTCGAGAGCGGCCCCGGTCTCACTCCACGCCGAGGACCGACATGTGCGCGATGGACGTCATCGCCTGCTCGTGCGTGCGGACCAGGTAGGCGTCCGGGTCCACGGGCCGGCTCGGATCGAGCAGGTAGTCCGCCAGCCAGGCCTCGGCCCTCTCACCATGGCACCGGTCCGACAGGTAGCCGACGACGTCGTACGGATGGCCGTCGTACTGGACCACCCGCACCAGCGTGTCCTGCTGCAGGAACAGGGCCGTGCGCACGATCGTCGGGTGGTCGGGGGACACCCGCAGCGGTGTGCCGCGGCCCGAGACGTCCCGGGCATCGGCGAGTTCGGCGCCTGCCCCGGGACGCAGTGGATAGCGCAACGCCACCGTGCCGGCCGCAGGCCGCTCGTCGGGACTGTCCTGCTCCAGCACGAGCATCAGGCTGCGGTGGAAGTGGTCCCGGAAGCCCTGTTCGGTCTCGGTGTCGCGCGGCTCGGTCAGCCAGGGCTGGATCGCCCGCTCGGCCTCGCGCACGCCCCCCTGCACCGACATGTGGCGGGCGATCTGCGCCGCGGGAACACCGTCGTGGTGGATCACTCTGACCAGGATCTCGCCCTGCACGAACAGTCCCGTGCCGAGCAGCATCCCGACCGTCCGGCCGGTGGCGTCCTTGATGACGGGCGAGTCGACCCGGGTGAAGTTACGGGGTGAGAACACCTCGATGAGCCGGTCCTCGTGACCGGCCTTGACGCGGTAGGTGATCGCGTCCAGTGGCATGCGGCTTCCTTCCTCTTCAGCGGGTGGCGAGCACCGCGACGGTGTCGGTGAGCAGTGCGAGGAGCGCGAGGGCGGTGCGCAGCCGGTGCCAGGCGCGCCACAGCGGCCGCGGATCCTGCCAGGGCCCGTCGGCGGCGAACGCGCCCAGTGACCGGTTGATCGGGACGTTGCCGAGGTGCGAAACCGCCTGCACCCCGATGAGCAGCACCGACGCCAGGGGGAACAACCACCGGGCCGGCGGCTCGGCGAGCCACGCCAGGGCGAATCCGCCGAGGGTGACGACGTTGACCAGGATCGGCATCAGCGGGTGGTAGCCCTTGCCCAGCAGCGCATGGGCGCGCAGGTAGTCGGCGCGTTCCATGGCCGCCATCGCCGGGGCGACGCTCACCGCCACCGCCACGAAGATCCCGGTGACGGTGCCCGTCCCGACGAGCACCGTCCCGGCGAGCACTTGTTCAGCAATCACGCGGCATCACGACTCCGAACGGCAGTGGGTAGGTCGACCGTCACCCTGGCCCGCCCGGCTCGATGCGCCGTGGAGCGGCACTCAACGAATCCCCGCCGGGGTCCGGCACCGCCGCGCGTCGAGCCGCGGTCGAGTCCTCTTCGACCGGCGGCTCCGACAGTCGTGGCACCAGTTCGCCGCGCCGGGCGGCGGCCACGTCGGAGGTGACCACGTTGCAGCCCACGCACGTTCTGATGCCCCTGGCCTTGTTCGCCGGTGGTCTCGCGGCGGGCGGCCTGTCGATCTCGGTGCTCGCCGCCCCGCTCTTCACGACCCTGCCCACCAGCATGTACGTGCCGGTCCACCAGGGCCTCGTGACCCGCTTCGACCCGTTCATGCCGGTGTCGCTGCTCAGTTGCCTGCTGTGCGACGTGGCCCTGGCGGCCCTGCCCGGCGGTGACGCGGCCGTCCGCGTGCTCGCGGCGCTGGCGGCGGTGCTCCTCGTGAGCGCCATGACGGTGTCGCTCACCAAGAACGTCCCCATCAACCGCTGGCTGTCGACCCTCGACGCCCGGCGACTGCCGGCCGACTTCGCCGCGCGCGACCCGCGCGAGCGCTGGATCCGCTGGAACCGCGTGCGCGGTGCGCTGGCCGTGTCGGCGCTGGTCGTCAACGTCGTCGCGGCCGCCACTCTGATGTGATCCCCCGCCAGTCCCGCCTGACGGCCCCTCACCCATCCCAGTCCCCGGAAGAACCAGGAGAACCCTGTGGACGCAATGACCGGCGTGGTCGGCCCGCCGATGGCAGGGGCGCTGCCGCCCCATGTGCGGCTGCTGCTGCTCACCGACGGCACGCGGATCTCCCGCGTACTGCACGTGGTCGCCGAGCTCGGCGTCGCCGACGAACTGGCGGACGGCCCGCTCGACGTCCCCACGCTCGCCGCGCGCACCGGCACCCACGCCGACAGCCTCGGCCGGGTGCTTCGCGTGGCCGCGGCCTTCGGCCTGTTCGAGGAGGCACCCGACGGGCGGTACGGGTTGACGGAGCTCAGCCAGGCGCTGCGCTCCGACGTCCCCGGCAGCCAACGGGACATGGTGCTCTACAACGGCGACGACGTGATGTGGCGCTCGTACGGCCGGCTCATCCACACCGTGCGCACCGGCGAGCCCGCCTTCGAGGACGTCTTCGGGCACAGCTTCTTCGCGCACCTGGAGCAGAACCCGCGGACGGGCGCCCTGTTCGACCGGGCCATGACCGGCATGAGCCGGGCCACGACCGCGATGCTGCTGGACGGCTTCGACTTCGGGCGCTTCCCCCGCATCACCGACGTGGGCGGCGGCCACGGCTACTTCCTGGCCGAGGTCCTCAAACGCCACCCCGGCAGCACCGGCACGCTCGTCGACCGGCCCGCCGTGGTGGAGGAGGCCGGCAAGCTGCTCGAGGCGGCGGGCGTCGCCGACCGCGCGGAGGTGGTGGCCGGGGACTTCTTCGAGGCGCTGCCGCCCGGGGCGGACGCCTACGTCCTCAAGGCCGTCCTGCACGACTGGGACGACGAACACGCCGTCCGCATCCTCGGCCGGATCCGCGAGGCGCTGGCGGGCCGGCCCGACGGACGGCTGCTGGTCTGCGAGTTCCTGGTGGGGCCGGCCGGCCGGTGGGACCGCGGCAAGCTGCTCGACCTGGACATGATGCTGCGCTTCGGCGGCCGCGAGCGCGACGAGGAGCAGTGGCGCGCACTGCTGGCGGCGGCCGGGCTGGAGCTCGTGAACGACCCCGTACCCGGCCGCTGGGCGGTGCTGGAGTGCCGCCCGGCCGGCACCGGCTGAACCGGCCGGCGCACGACAACCACGACGAGTGACGCACATCCCCGACGAGTGACGGACATCCCCGACGAGTGACGGAGGAAGACGTGGATCTGCAACTGGCGGGAAAGAAGGCGCTGGTCACCGGCGGCACCAGGGGCATCGGGCGGGCCATCGTGCTCTCGCTGGCCCGGGCCGGCGCCCAGGTGGTGACCTGCTACCGGCAGGACGGCGAGGCGGTGGAACGCCTCACCCGCGAACTGAAGGAGATCGGCGGCGACCACGCGGTGGTGAAGGCCGACGTGGGGCAGCGGGAGGGGGTCGAGCAGCTCCTGCGGGAGGTGCGCGACCGCTTCGACAGCCTCGACGTGCTGGTCAACAACGCGGGTGTGATCAGCCACATCCCCTTCGCCGAACTGCCCGTCGAGGAGTGGGAGCGGGTCATCGCGACCAACCTGACCGGCCCGTTCATGGTGATCGGCAAGGCGCTGCCGCTGCTGCGCTCCGGATCGTCGGTGATCAACGTGGGCTCCCGCGGCGCGATGGCCGGCATCCCGCTGCGCAGCCACTACACGGCGTCGAAGGCGGGCCTCGTCGGCCTGACCCGCAGCCTGTGCAAGGAACTCGGCGGCAAGGGGATCCGGTTCAACGTGGTCGCCCCCGGCGTCATCGACACCTCCGAGCCCGACGAACTGTCGGAGGAGCAGCGGGCCCAGTACAACGAGCGCTACCTGCGCATGATGGCGCTGGGCAGGTTCGGCCGGCCCGAGGAGATCGCCGGTGCGGTGCTCTTCCTGGCGAGCGGCCTGTCGTCGTACGTCAACGGCGAGACCCTGCACGTCGACGGGGGTGTCTGAGATGGCGTCCGCACAGGCGGGCACCTTCCGGGTGCTGCTCACCGTGCAGGTGAAACCGGGCACCGAGGCGGAGTTCGAGAAGGTTTGGGAGGAGGGCAGCAAGGAGGTCACCGCGCAGAGCGGCAACCTCGGCCACACGCTGGCCCGCGGCGCCCAGGAGGAGCCGGTCTACTTCGTGGTCAGCGACTGGACGGACCGGGACTCCTTCCTCGCCTTCGAGCGGAGCCCGGAGCACATCGCGCACCGCGAGAAGCTCCACCCGTTCCGGGCCGGCGGCTCGCTGGCGATGATGCACCTGGTGAGGGGCTCGTGACGGCCGGACGCGCGGGCCGGGTGCGCGTCATGCTGTACCTGCGGGGCGGGGAGACGGACGCGCCGGAGATCGAGGACGCCTATCACCGCATCAGCGAGGACCTGTCGGCGACCCCGGGTCTGCTGGGCAACGAGCTGCTGCGCAGTCTGACCGAGCCCGGCGGGTGGGCCGTGCTGAGCGAGTGGGAGAGCCTGGACGCCTTCCGCCGGTGGGAGTCGGGCTCCGCGCACCGGGGCACGACCTCCCCGCTGCGTCCCTACCAGGACCGGGAGCGGTCACTGCCCTTCGCTCTGCTGGAGGTCGCCGCACGGCACTGACGGGCGCGGGACGGGACGGCGGTGCCCGGGAGGACGCGAGGGTCTTCCCGGGCACCGCCGTGTGTGGGAACGTCGAGGGGCCGCCGACTGCCGTGTGCGCAGGAGGCGTTCAGGGCAGGCGCACGACCTGGCCCGCGTAGACCAGTCCCGCCCCGAAGCCGACGAGCAGGGCCAGGCCCCCGCTCGGCGCCTTGCCGCTGGACAGCAGTTCGTCCATGGCCAGCGGGATGGAGGCCGCGGAGCTGTTGCCGCTGTGGACGATGTCCCGGGCGACGGCGGTGTGTTCCGGCAGTCCGAGCTGTTCGACGACGTGGTCGGTGATCAGCATGTTGGCCTGGTGCGGGATGAACGCGTCGAGCTGGTCCACGGTGACGCCGGCCAGGTCGAGCATGCGCCGGGTGGCGGGGACGAGTTCCGTCGTGGCCCAGCGGTACACCTTCCAGCCCGACATGGTGATGACGGGCCGCTCCCCGGGCCGTTCACCGGTTCCGTCGTGCCAGGGGGCGCTCATCTTCAGGGCCGCGTTGCGCGAGCCGTCCGCGTTCCAGACCACGGGGCCGATGCCGGGTTCCCGGGAGGGGCCGATCACGACCGCGCCGGCGCCGTCGGCGAAGAGGAAGGCGGTGTCGCGGTCGGAGTGGTCGAGGATGTCCGTCATCCGCTCGGCGCCGATGACGAGGGCGCGCTCGGCCCTGCCCAGGCGGACGAGGTCACTGGCGAGTGCCACGGCGTGGCAGAACCCGGCGCAGGCGGCGGAGACGTCGAACGCGGCGGCCCGCGTGGCGCCGAGGCGGTGGGCGACCTCGACGGCGGCCGCGGGCATCTGCTCCATGGAGGTGATGGTGGCGACGATGACCAGGTCGAGCTCGTCCGGGGCGACGCCCGCCGCGGCGAGCGCCTTGTCGGCCGCGGACACGGCCATCATGGGCAGTGTCTCGGCGGCGGAGGCGTAGCGGCGCGACCGGATGCCGGACCGGCGCTCGATCCAGCCGGGGTCGAGACCGGTCCGCTCGGCGACGACCTCGTTCGGCACGGACTGTTCCGGGCGGTAGGCGCCGACTCCGAGGAGTCGGCTGTGGCGCAGCACCCCTGTGTCACGGATCGCTGTCATGGCTGTCCTCTCACTGCGTACGAGTGGGCCCCGGGCGGAAAAACGGTCGCCGGGCGGGCTCGAAGCAGGCTCGAAGGGCGGTGGACAGCGGTGGGGGCGACGCTCAGGAACGCCGGGCCCTGTCGAGGGAGTCCACGAACTTGCCGAGCAGCCGGGCGAGTTCGGCCTGTTCCTCGGGGTCCCAGTCGCCCAGCACCTCGGCGTAGAAGCGCTGCCGGGTGCGGTGGGCGGCCTCGACCGCCTCGCGGCCGGCCTCGGTCAGCTCCAGGCAGCTGCGCCGGCCGTCCTCCTGGGAGGCGACGCGCCGTACGTAACCGGACTTCACCGCGTCGGCGACGATCCGGCTGGCCCGCGAGGGGTCGATGGCGAGGCGGTCGGCGACGACTCCCACGGTGACGTCCCCGCCGTGCTCGCCGCCGCCCGCGTCGACGGCGTCGATGACGGAGAGCGTCGGCAGTTCCACCGGCTGGGTCATGCCCTGGACGGTGGGGCGGGCCAGGCTGCCGCGGGACTGCCGGCGTCGGATGCGCACCATCGCCCGCTCGACGGTGTCGAGTACGGCCGGATCGATGTGCGCGCCGGTGAGAAGGGTGTCGTTTTTCGTCACGGTTGAAGGCTAACCGCACATAAGTCCACGAGGCATCCCCTGGCGTGGGTCAATTGAATGCTGATAGCATATGTTTGTCAGCAACATGTTATTCGTGCCCTCTCTCGTGAACGGGGAGTGTTGTCATGTCCACATCTTCCGAGGTCGGCCGGGGTGCGGCCGGTGCGCGCGCCCTGGCGACGCTCGCCGCGATCGTCGTCGCCGTCCTCGTCTGGCTCCTCGCCGACTCCGTCTTCGGCGTCGAGCTGCGCACCCCGGAGGGCCCGGGCTCCAGCGGGACCAGGGAACTCACCCTGCCCACCGCGGCCGTCACCGCCGGCGTGGTGGCCCTGCTCGGCTGGTGCCTGCTCGCCCTGCTCGAACGGCGCTCCGCCCGGGCGCGCACCGTCTGGACCCGGGTGGCCGTGGGCGTGCTGGTCCTGTCGCTCTTCGCGCCGCTGTTCGCCGAGGGGCTGTCGGCGGGCAACCGGGTCTCCCTGGTCCTGCTGCACCTGGGCGTGGGCGCCGTGGTGATCCCCGCCTTCCGCCGCGACGCCCGTACGGCCTGACGGCCCGGCCCTGTCCACCGCCGCTCCAACCGGATTCGAGTGCCGGGCGGGAGCTTGGGAGCAGTGATCTCATACGCCACGGAGGGAGAACTCCCATGTGCGGCATCGCGGGCTGGACCGTCGCGGACGGCCGGCCGGGCAGGGTGCCCGGACTCGCCGAGACCCTGGCGGGAACGATGGCCTGCCGGGGACCCGACGACCAGGGGGTGTGGTCGGACGCGCACACCACCTTCGTCCAGACCCGGCTGGCCATCATCGACCTGACCGGCGGCCGTCAGCCGATGACCGGCGGGCACGGTGACGGTACGGAGCCCGGCGGGGGCGAGCGGCACACGGTCGCGCTCGCCTACTCCGGCGAGGTGTACAACTTCCGGGAACTGCGCACGGAGCTGGCCGGCCGCGGCCACCGCTTCCGCACCCGCAGCGACACGGAAGTGGTGCTGCGCGGCTACCTGGAGTGGGGCGAGCGCTGCGTCGAGCGCCTGCACGGCATGTTCGCGTTCGCGGTCTGGGACACCCGGAGCCGGACGCTGCTGCTCGCCCGCGACCGCTTCGGCATCAAGCCGCTGTGCTACGCCCGCACCGCCGGCGGGCTCGTCTTCGGCTCCGAGCCGAAGACGGTCCTGGCCCACCCGGACGTGCGCGGCACCGTCGACCTCGACGGGCTGCGGGTGCTGTTCTCGATGGCCCGGGCGCCCGGCGAGAACGTCTACCGCGACCTCGTGGACCTGCCGCCCGCCCACACCCTCACCTACGGGCCCGCCGGGATCTCGCTGCGCCGCTACTGGAGCCTGGAGGCCCGCCCGCACGAGGACGACCTGGACACCACCGTCGGCCGGGTGCGCGAACTCCTGGAGGACAGCGTCGCACGCGAACTGGTCTCGGACGTCCCGCTGAGCGTGATGCTCTCCGGCGGACTGGACTCCAGCGCCGTCGCGGCGCTCGCCGCCCGCGCCCTGGCGGGCAGCGGCTCACCGGTGCGCACCACCACCGTGACCTACGGCGGCTACAGCGACAACTTCCAGCCCGACCTGGTCCGCAGCGCACCGGACGCGCCGTACGCCCGGGCGGTCGCCGAGCACATCGGCGCCGACCACGTGGAGATCGAGCTCACCACGGCGGACCTCGTCGACCCCACCGCCCGCCGCGCCGTCCTGCGGGCACAGGACGTGCCCGCCCCGTTCGGCGACATGGACACCTCGACCTTCCAGGCCTTCGCCGCGGCCCGGCGGCGGTCCACGGTGGCCCTCACCGGAGAGAGCGCCGACGAGATATTCGGCGGCTACAACTGGGTGCACATCCCCTCACTGGCCGACGAGGAGAAGTTCCCGTGGGTCGCCTTCGAGCAGTGGCACCCGGGCACCCGGCGGGGCCTTGGCCAGGGCCTGCTGTCCCCGGCGTTCAAGGCCCGGCTGGACATGGACGGCTACTACGCGGAGCGCTACGCGCAGGCCATGGCGGAGATCCCCCGGCTGCCGGGGGAGAGCGAGGAGAGCCGTCGCGCCCGTGAGGTGTGCCACCTGCACCTCACGCACTGGCTGCCCCGGCTGCTGGACCGCAACGACCGGCTCAGCATGATCTCCGGTCTGGAAGTGCGGGTCCCGTTCTGCGACCACCGGCTCGTGCAGTACGCGTACAACATCCCCTGGGAGATGAAGACCTTCGACGGACGGGAGAAGAGCCTGCTGCGCGCGGCGGTCCGCGACCTGCTGCCGGAGAAGGTCCTGGAGCGCCCGAAGGCACCCTTCCCGGTCAGTCAGGACGTGACCTACACCAAGGCCCTGCACCAGGAGTTCGCCGAGGTGCTCGCCGACCGCGAGGCACCGGTCCGGGCCCTGCTGGACCTGGAGGCGGCCCACCGGGTCGTACGGGAGGGCGAAGCCGCCGGCCAGGACTGGCTGCACCGCATGAACGTGGAGATGGTGCTGCAGGTCGACACCTGGCTGCGGGGACTCGGCGACGGCGTCGACCTGTGACCGCGTGACGGCCGCGTCGCACGGTTCAGAGGCCCCTCTGAACCGTGCGGCACCGCTCGGAGCCGCACTCCGCGGCAGCAAGCTCAGGCAACCAGGGTGCGCACCAGCCCGGGGCGCAGCGCGGCCCGCACCAGCGGGGGCAGGCGGTACTGGAAGGGCCGCGTGGAGGAGGCGTCGGTGGTCACCTCGACCTCCAGGAGGAAGAACTCCGTGAGTTCCTCCAGGAGTTCCTCGGTGTCGTCCGCGTTCCTGTCGAGCACCACGGCCGCGTGCTCGACGGTCAGGCTCTCCGCGGGCTCCCCCGCGATGACGGCCAGCGCGTCCCGGAGCTCGGGCACCAGCTGCGCGCAGCGCCGGCTGACCGGGTGGAAGGGGTAGGCGTGCGGCCACGGCATGACCGGGCCCCGGTCCCGGCACAGCCAGTCGGCCAGCTGTTTGGCGGACCAGTGCGGTCGGCGCATCAGCAGGCCCGCCGCGTCGGTCAGGGGGCCGGGCAGGTCGCCGAGCAGGTCCAGCAGGACGTCGAACTCGGCCTCGTCACCGAGCGGGTGCTCGGCACGGGCGGCCCGCAGGAGTTCGAGGGAGTGCCGGCGGTCGATCGGGCGCAGGTTTACGTGCCCTGTCAACTGGTTGCCGTGCAGCCGCCGGTGGCCCACCACGACCAGGGCGGAACCGCTGTCGGCGGGCAGTAGCGGGGTGATCTGCTCGGCGGCCGCCACGTTGTCCACGACGACGAGCACCTTGCGGCCGGCGGTCCACTCCTTGAACACGCGGGCCTGGTCGTCGACGCGGAACGGCAGCTTGGCGCGCTCCAGTCCGGCGGCCTCCAGCAGGTCGGCGAGTGCCGAGTGGACGCCGGAGACGTCGTCCGGACCGTTCAGCGACGTGTACAGCCTGCCGTCGGGGAACGCGTCGGCGAGGCGGTGGGCGAGGTGGACGGCGAAGGCCGTCGCTCCCACGCCGGGAGGCCCGGCCACGGCGACGCAGCCCGGTGTGTTCCCCGCCCGCCTCCCTTGACCCAACAGCCGTTCGGCGCACCGGAGTTCGGTGTCCCTGCCGATCAGCCGCGGAGCCGGGGGCATGGTGACGGGAGGCGTGCTGGGGGAGCCGCCGGACACCAGGATCTGCCCTCCGGGAAGGTCGAGGGCGGCGTCGCCGGCCAGCACGCGCTGGTGCAGCCGCTGCAGTGCGGAGCACGGTTCCAGCCCCAGCTCCCGGACGAGGGTCTCCCTGATCCGCTGGAAGACGTCCAGCGCGTCCGAACGGCGACCCGCGCGGTAGAGGCAGAGCATCAGCTTGGTGTGCAGGCTCTCCCGGGTCGGGTTGTCCGCCGTGAGCGCGGTCAGCTCGCTGATGAGGTGATGGTGCCGGCCCATCTGCAGATCGGCGTCGATCCGGCCCTCCAGCGCCTCGTACCGCTGTTCCTGCAGTCGCAGCACGTCGATACCGATGACGGGGCCGGGGGACAGGTCATCCAGAGCGGGCCCCCGCCAGACGGCGAGGGCCCGCTTGAGGAGGTCGGCGGATTCGGCGACCTCCCCTCTCTCCATGGCCTGCCGTCCGAGGGTGGCGAGTGCGCAGAAGCGCTGTGCGTCCAGCGACTCGGACGGCAGCAGCAGGCGATAGCCGCCGGGTGTGGTCAGCAGAGCGCCGGTGCCGGCCGTGTCGTCCTGTCTCTGCGCGCACAGACCGGGCAGCTTGCGCAGCTGGTAGATGTACGTCTGCAGCGTCGTCGCCGCGCTGGTCGGGGGGTGCTCCTCCCAGAGCTCTTCCATGAGCAGGTGCGGGGGCACGGTGGTGTTGGCTCGAAGTGCCAGCAGGGCGAGGACCTGGCGGACCTTCGGAGCGCTGGGGGTGACGTTCACATCGCCGTTTCTGACCTGCAGAGTTCCAAGCAGCTCTATCTGAAGCACTAGCCCTCCCCGTGTAGTACTTGCAGGCTGGATGCAATGCGTTCGTGAGGGTGCTGTGCCTGGCTCGACGCACGCTTGAGCTGAGCTCGACCTAGGCATATGTCTGCGGCCAGCACACATCTGTTTCCCCGGCCGGTGGTCTGCGCGGTGGCTCCGTTGCACTTCAAGGGCGTACGTATCGGTAAAGCAAGTGTGTGATTCTAGCATATACATGCCAAATACGGGAGAAACTTTGCAGGACGGGCGCTCTCCTGGCAACCCGGTCTCTCAAGCGAGGGTCGAGTCGGCGCAGGCATGCTCCCCCCATGCGAACTGATCCTGTCAGCGGCGCGGTGGGTAAAGGTTTGGTTGGTGAGTTCTTGCCCTTCGTCGGGCGGTGCCTGTCCCGGCTGGTCCCGGGGCCGGATCGGGTGGTTCCCGTTCCGCCCCGCCGCCCGCCGAGGATCGTCGGGATCGGCATCGACATCGCCGTGGTCAGCCGGTTCACCCGTGCCCTGGAACGCCATCCGGACCTCGGTGAGCGGCTGTTCACCCCCACGGAACGCCTCCTCCCGAGCGGCGCCCCGCGTTCTCCGGCGTCCCTGGTGGCACGCTTCGCGGCCAAGGAGGCCATCGCCAAGGCCCTCGGCAGTCCCGGCGGACTGCGCTGGCACGACGCCGAGATCCGCACCGGCCCGGCCGGCGAGCCGGTCGTGCACGTCCGCGGCACCGTCCTGCGGGCCGCGCGCGACCGGGGTGTGGGGGCGTGGCACGTCTCGCTCACCCACGACGGCGACATCGCCTCCGCGATGGTCGTGGCCGCGGCGTAGGCCGCCGGTCGCGGCCCCCGGCCACCCGGCGCGACGACGCCTCGCCGTACCCGTCCGACCTGTTCCCCCGTCCACCGCCCCTGCCCCCGGAGGCCCCACCATGCACCGGGTCCGCCGCCTGCTGCGCAGCGTCTGGAGCACCGCCGTCGAGGGCCTGTTCGCCCTCGGCGCCTACCACGGCGCGATGCCGCCCACCGACCTCGCGGCGCTGCTGGGCGCCGGACGACACCCGTGCGAGCCGGAACCGGACTTCCCCACCCCCGGCCGGGGAACGGCGTACGCGCACACCGACGCACTCCTCACCCCCGCCGAACGCCATGCCTGGAACCAGCTCATCGAGCGCTTCTGAGACCCTCCACGACCGAAACCCGCAGGCGGACGAACGCGCTGTCGCCCCGGTGTGCCCCGAGGGCTGGGCGCGGCCGGATCCGGCAGGCCTGTCCGCGCGGCCGGATCCGGCAGGCCGAGGGGACCCTCCTCCGCGTACTACCGGTGCGCCGTACCACCGGTGGCGCCGCGCGGACGCGGAGCCGTGCGATCGGGTGCGCCGCGCCGCGAACCCACCGCCCGGACCAGGTGACGGTGCGTGTCGCGGGAGCGGCCTGGGGTCACCGGCGACGCCCCGGCCGCACCGGTGGCGCGGTCCGTCGTGAAGCGCGGCTCACGGCCGGCCCGACGCGTCGACGGCCTCCCGCACGCTGGAGTGCAGCACGAGGACCTGGTCGAGCCCCGCCACGCGGAAGAGCTGAGCCATGGCCGGGCTGAGCGCCGCAACCGCGAAGGAAGACCCCGCGGCCCGGGCCAGACGGTAGGCCGTGATGATCGAGGTCATCCCCGTGGAGTCGCAGTACTCCAGTTCCGACAGATCGGCGACGATGCCCGCGCAGGGGTCGCGGAGCACGTCCTCGACGGCCTGCCGGAAGCCGGGGCCCGTGTAGTGGTCCAGGTCCCCGGCCAGGCGCAGGACGACGAGTCCCGCCGACGAGGAGTGCGTGCTGATCGCGAGAGTGCCCTCTGTGTCCTTCACCAGGTCTCCTCAACGGCAAGTCGGCCACGACGGGCCGGTGGATCCGGCGGGCGGACGTGCCCGCGAGGAGCGTGCCACCGTCGCTGCATCCGTCGCCCCACGCTACCCCCCCGGCCTCGCCCGCCCGCCTGGATTATCCTGTGAGGCCGCGCCTGCCGTCCCGGGAATACGCGGGTCCTGCCGTATGGATCATCTGTTCCCGAGGTCTGGGACAATGCGGACCGGAGCGTGGCAGGCCGTCACCCGTGTGAGTGCGGAGGAGGCGTTCGTCGGCGTCGGGAGGCGGTCCAGGGGCAGAGACAGTCATGGGCGCGCGGGCCGGGCCGCCGGCGGGCGTGCGGGATGCGGGTGAGGGTCACAGGGGTGGGCCGGTATGAGGGGAAGGGTGTCGCGTGGCATGTTCCGACGAGGGTGAACGCAGGCCGGGGACGGCCGCCGACGTGTTCACCGCCGACCGCGAGGTCGGCAGGGACCTCGCCGAGGTGGACTGGACGGCCACACCCCTCGGAAAGCCGGGGGACTGGCCGCAGAGCCTGCAGACCGCGGTCAGCATCCTGCTGTCCTCCCGGTTCCCGATGTGGATGGCCTGGGGCGAGCAGCTGACCTTCTTCTGCAATGCCGCCTACCGGCGCGACACGCTCGGCCGCAAGTACCCGTGGGCGCTGGGGCGTCCCGCGAACGAGGTGTGGGCGGAGATCTGGGACGACATCGGCCCGCGCATCGACACCGTGCTCCGTACGGGTGAGGCGACCTGGGACGAGGGACTGCTGCTCTTCTTGGAGCGGTCCGGTTACAGCGAGGAGACGTACCACACGTTCTCCTACAGTCCGCTGCGGGACGACGCCGGTGACGTCGTGGGCATGCTGTGCGTGGTCAGCGAGGACACCGACAGGGTGATCGGCGAGCGGCGCATGGCCACGCTGCGGGACCTGGGCTCCGACCCGAGCGTGATCCGCACCGAACAGGAGGTCCTGGCCTTCGCGGACCGGCAGCTGGCCCGCAACCGGCAGGACCTGCCCTTCACGCTGACCTACCTGTTCGACGGCGACGCCGCCCGGCTGGCCGGCGCCACCGGTGTCCCCGCCGGACATCCCGCCGCACCGGCCACCCTCCCGGCCGACGACAACGACGGTGTGTGGCCGACCGCGGATCTGGCCGGGGGCGAGTCGGCCCTCGTAGCGCTCACCGGCGACACCTTCGCCGGGCTGCCCGCCGGCGACTGGCCCGAACCGCCCGTCCAGGCGCTCGTGGTCCCCTTGCTGCAGCAGGGCAGTGCGCCGTTCGGCTTCCTCGTCGCGGGCCTCAACCGGTACCGGGCCCTGGACCAGGGGTACCGCGGTTTCGTCGAACTGACCGCGGGCCACATCGCCTCGGGCATCGGCAGCGCCCGCAGCTACGAGGCGCAGCAGCGACGTGCGGAGGAACTCGCCGAACTGGACCGGGCCAAGACCGCCTTCTTCTCCAACATCAGCCACGAGTTCCGCACGCCGCTGAGCCTGATCATGGGACCCGTCGAGGAACTGCGCACCCGGCTCGGCGACAGCGACGGGCAGGCGCGGCAGGAGCTCGACGTCATCCACCGCAACGGCCTGCGTCTGGGCAAGCTGGTCAACACGCTGCTGGACTTCTCCCGGATCGAGGCCGGGCGGATGCAGGCCCGCTACGAGCCGGTCGACCTGGCCGGAGTGACCAGCGAACTGGCCAGCGTCTTCCGCTCGGCCGTCGAGAGGGCCGGGCTCGTCTTCGACGTGGACTGCCCGCCCCTGGACGAGCCCGTGTGCGTCGACCGCGGCATGTGGGAGAAGGTGATCCTCAATCTCCTCAGCAACGCGCTGAAGTTCACCTTCGACGGCGTCATCCGGGTGCGCGTGCGGCGGGCGGACACCCACGCCGTGATCACCGTCGCCGACAGCGGTATCGGTGTGCCCGAGGCGGAGATGCCCCGGCTGTTCGAACGCTTCCACCGCATTGAGAACGCCCGCTCCCGGTCGAACGAGGGCAGCGGCATCGGCCTGGCCCTCGTGCAGGAACTCGTGCACCTGCACGGCGGAGAGATCACCGCCGACAGCACCGAGGGCGAAGGCACCACCTTCACCATCCGGATCCCGTTCGGCACCGCCCACCTGCCCCCCGGTTCCGTGGTGGCCGAAGCGGGCAGCACCGTCGCCTCGGTCACCGCGGACCCCTACGTCCAGGAGGCCCTGCGCTGGCTGCCGTACAGCGACGGCGGCGCGGTGGCCGGGGACGGGGTGGTGGCGGCCGAGGCCGACGCGGCCCCGCCCGGCTCCGGGCTCACGGTCAGCGCCCGGGTGCTGGTCGCCGACGACAACGCGGACATGCGCGAGTACCTCACGCGCATCCTCGCCGCGGCGGGATACGACGTGACCGCCGTCACCGACGGCGTCGAGGCCCTCCACCACATCCGCCGCGACACACCCGACCTGGTCGTCAGCGACGTGATGATGCCACGGCTCGACGGGCTGGAACTGGTGGCGAGACTGCGCGGTGACACGCGGACGGCCGCGGTGCCCGTGCTGCTGCTGTCGGCCCGGGCCGGTCAGGAGGCGTCGATCGAGGGACTGCGGGCGGGAGCCGACGACTATCTGGTCAAGCCGTTCGCCGCCGCCGAGTTCCTGGCCCGGGTGCGCGCCAACGTCGAGCTGGCCCGGCTGCGCAGCCATCACCTGCGGTGGCGGACAGCGCTCATCGACTCCCTCCAGGAGGCGTTCTTCGTCTGCGACGAGTCCGGGGCCGTCGTGGAGATCAACGCCGCCTTCACCGACATCCTCGGCTACGGTCCCGAGGACCTCCCCTATGCCCCGATCCACCCGTGGTGGCCGGACGCCGCCGCCGATCCGGAGGCACACCGGCAGGTCGGCGACGCCTTCGCCGAACTGCTCGGACGCGATCAGGGCAACCACACGGTGCCCGTCACCCACCGGGACGGGCACCGGCTGTGGATTGCCGCCACCTGGAACAAGGCCGAAGATCCGGACACCGGACGCCGGGTCACCGTCGGAACCTTCCGCGACGTCACCGCCGAGCACTACGCCGTCCAACGCGAGACCGCGCTGGCGGCGCTGAGCACGTCGCTGTCCCGGGCGGCCAGCCTGACCGAGGCGCTGACCGGTGCCCTGGACGAACTCAGGGACCTGTGGCGCGCGCGGAGCGTGCTGGCCGCCGTGTTCGGGCGCGGTGACGTACCGGCCTTCACGGCCACGGAGGCCGGCCTGCGCTGGGAGGACCTGCCCGCGGAACGCCGGGAGGCGCTCGCCGGACTCCGCCGCCGGTCACCGCTGACCCCGGTGGCCGACGACACGGGCGCCGGCATCCTGCTGGAACACCCCGACGGCCCCCTGGTCCTGTGGGTCGACCTGGGAGAACACCGGCCCTTCACCTCCGAGGACCAGCTGCTGCTGTCGTTGCTGGCCGGGCACCTCGCCCAGGGCCTGGTGCGGGCGCACCAGATCGACCAGCAGCGGGAGACCGCGATCGCGCTGCAGCGCGCCATCCTGGGCCCGGCCCGGCTTCCCGACGGCTTCGCCGTGCGGTACGAGCCCGCCACCCGCCCGCTCGAGGTGGGTGGTGACTGGTACGACACCGTGGCCCTGCCGGACGGACGGACCGGCATCGTCGTCGGCGACTGCGTCGGCCGTGGTCTGGAAGCGGCCAGCGTCATGGGGCAGCTGCGCAGCGCCTGCCGCGCGCTGCTGCTGCAGGACTCCAGCCCGTCCCAGACGCTGATGGCCCTCGACCAGTTCGCCGCGAGCGTACCCGGCGCCCTGTGCACCACCGTCTTCTGCGGCGTTCTCGACTCCCGCACCGGCGAACTCACCTACTCCAGTGCCGGACACCCGCCCGGCATCGTCGCGGACCCCGACGGCACCACCCGGCTGCTGGACGAAGGGCGCTCCCTCCCGCTGGCCGTACGGCCGGGCAGGCAGCGCCCGGAGGCCGCGTGCACCCTGCCCGCGCGCGCCACGCTGCTGCTGTACACCGACGGGCTCGTGGAACGCCGCCGCCGTCCGCTCAGCGTCGGGATCGACCAGGCGAGCGAAGCCGTCCAGGAGGGCCGGGACGACCCGATCGACGACCTCGCGAGCCAGGTGATGGCCCGGCTCGCGCCGGCCGGCGGCTACGACGACGACGTGGCGCTGCTGCTGTACCGCCATCCGGCGCCCCTGGAGGTGTCGTTCCCGGCCGAGTCGTCGCAGCTCGCGCCGGTCCGCAAGGCACTGCGCAGCTGGCTCGACCAGTGCGACCTGCCGCCCAACACGGTCCAGAACATCCTCGTGGCCGCAGGGGAGGCGTGCGCCAACGCCATCGAGCACGGTCACCGGCACACCCCGGGAGAAGTCGTGCGGCTGCGCGCCGAAGCCTTCGTCGACAACCTGCGCCTGACCGTCGCCGACAGCGGCCGGTGGAAGACCCCGCAGCCGGAGCTCAACGCCCACCGCGGCCGGGGCGTGGCCCTCATGCGCGCCATGATGCAGCAGGTCACCATCACTCCCGGCCCCTCCGGCACCACCGTCGACATGCAGATGAGGATCGCCTGATGACCACCCCCCTCACCCTCACCCCCGAGCGGGGGCCGGACGGCACTCACCGGCTCGCGGTGCGCGGGGAGATCGACATGAGCAACGCCGACTCGCTGGCCGAGGCCCTCGCCGCGCGTCCCGGACCCGTCGTCGTGGACCTGACCGAGGTGGAGTACCTCGACAGCGCGGGCCTGAGCGTGTTCTTCGCCCATGCCGAACGGCTGGAACTCATCGTCACGCCCCTGCTGGAGCCCGTCCTCACCGTGTCGGGCCTCGTCGGACTCGCCTCCGTCCGCTGCCTGGGCGGTGAGCGGTGACACGACGAGTCCTGCGGCCCCCGTCCGGCTCGCGTACGACTCCCGCAGCAACCGCGTCTTCCGGCCAGGAGCGATGACCGACGTGACCGACATCCTCGACGTATCCGTTCAGTACACCAGCGACCGCGGCGCCGTCCTCGCCGTCACCGGGGACGTGGACCTGCACACGGCGTCCACCCTGCGCGACCGCGCCCTGGCCGTCCTGGACGAGGGCGTCCCGCACCTCGTCCTCGACCTGGCACAGGTCGGGTTCGTGGACTCCACGGGCCTCAGCGCCCTGATCCACCTTCTGCAGGCGGCTCGGCAGGCAGGCGGCTCCCTCCGCCTCGCCGACGTGCCCGACCGTCTCGGCCGCATGGTCACCATGACGGGTATCTCCCAACTGATGCCCGTCCACGCCACGGTCGCCGACGCACTCGCCGGCCAGGCCGCGGACGGCCGCGCCGACCGCGCCGGGGAGGACACCGGCACCTCGGACTGACTTCCGCACGCGCGTCCGCGGCCGGCGTCCGGCCGGTGGGCGAGCGGGATGCCGGCGGCCCGGCTCCCGCAGCCCCCGGTAGACTGGCCGACGGTCACACGTACGGTCGCACTGTCAGGGGAGGGATCCATGCACGGCACACCCGCTTCTGCCGACGGCGACACCGCGGCGGACCGGCACGTCGCCGTGGCGTATTCCAGCGACGACGAGTGGGCCGGCCACCTCCTGGCCTTCGTCCGGGCCGGGCTCGCCGCCGGTGAGCAGGTGCAGTACTTCGCGGACGCCACCGACCCCGGCCTGGTGACGCGTACGCTCGCCCACGGGGGAGTGGACGCCGCCTCCGCGGTGCGGCGTGGACAGCTCGTGGTGGTCACCGCCGACGACACGTACCTGGCCGGATCCCGGTTCGACCCGGACGCGATGATCGGGTTGTGGCGTGACGCCCTGGACGGGGCCGTGGCACAGGGGTTCCGGGGCCTGCGCGCGATCGGAGAGATGTCCTGGGAAGGCCGGGACATGGCGGGTGTCGAACGCCTGCTGGAGTACGAACTGCGGATCCACCACGAGGTCTTCGAGCAACTGCCGTTGCGGGCCTGGTGCTTCTACGACCGGCGCCTGCTGCCACCCGATCGGCTCGCGGTGCTGGCGGACGCACACCTGACGCGGTCGGGCACCGCCACCCGCGCCGGCGGCCCCGACCTGTCGGCCGCTCCGCTGGCCGGGACGCCCGGGTTCCGGCTGTCCGGATCGGCCGGGTACGAGAGCCGCCGCGTCACCGCCTCGGTGGCGGCCGCGCTCGCCGCCTGCCCGGCGGAGCACCTCACCCTCGACCTGTCGGACCTCGACCACCTGGACGTCGCCGCGTTGGCCGACATAGCCGACGCGGTGCGCCGGCGGCCGTCCGACACTCCCGTACGGCTCCCGGGAGCCCCGCCCACGCTCCACCGCCTGCTCGAACTCTTCCCCGAGCTGGGTGATGGTCTGGAGGTCACGGACCGGTGACGACGTACACCCCACAGCCGTCCGAGCCGGTCCGCTACGAGACGACCTTCCACCACCCGGCCCTCTTCTGCGCCACGGAGGACGAGTACCTGGACGGCGTCGGCGATTTCGTCCGCACGGAAGCGGCCCGCGGGCGGCCTCTGCTGGTCGCCGTCCCGGGCGAACGCCTGACCCGGCTGCAGGACGTGGTCGGCGGCCACGAGGACATCACCTGGGTCGACATGCGGCAGGCCGGACGCAACCCGGGGCGCATCCTCTCGATGCTGCTGGACTTCGCCGACCGGCACGCGGACCGGCACCCGGCCATCGTCGGCGAGCCGATCTGGGTGGGACGCACCTCCGCGGAGGCACGCGAGGCCACCCGCCACGAAGCCCTGATCAACCTGGCTTTCGCCGACCGGGCCGCCACCATCCTGTGCCCCTACGACACGGCCCTGCCCGAGCGGGTACTGGCACAGGCCCGCCGGACCCATCCCGTCGTCGGCGACACCGGCGGCTACCGGCGCAGTCCGGACTACGCGTGCCCGGAGCAGGTGTGCCGCGAATGCGACGCGCCCCTGCCGGAACCAGTGGCCCCGGTCGTCCTGGACTTCGACGAGCGGGTGCTGGCGGACGTCCGTGCCGCCGCCGGGAACTGGGCCGACGCCGCGGGCCTGTCGCCGCGCCGTCACACGGACTGGCTGCTGGCCGTCAACGAGGCCACCGGCAACTCGGTCCGGCACGGCGGAGGACACGGCACCCTGCGACTGTGGCGCAGTGCCGGCACCCTCGTCGCCGAGGTCCGGGACCGGGGGCGGCTCACCGATCCGCTCATCGGCCGGCAGCGCCCCGACCCGCTCTCCCCGGCCGGTGGCAGAGGCGTGTGGATGATGCACCAGCTCTGCGACCTCGTGGAGATCCGGACACCGCCCTCCGGTCTGGTCGTACGCCTGCACATGGCGGTGGTCTGAGTGGCGGACCCGCCGCCGGATCCGCTCGGCGCCTCGCCCCCCGTCGGGTGACATCATGGCGTGCTGGCAAGCGCAGCAGACGGGGGCGGCGAGGGGGGCGAGATGACAGTTGAGCGTGAGCAGCGGTCGGCGAGCGGCATCCGCAGGTCGGAGGCGGTGCGCGACACGGACGAGGACCTGTCGCTGCTGTTCGGCACGTCCACCGCGCTGTTCGCGTCCATGGCGGGGCCCGCGCACGTGCTGGAAGCGGCGAACCCGGCCTTCTTCGCGGCCATCGGGGGTGAACGGCGGGAGCGCACCGGCGTGCCCCTCGCGGAGCTCATGCCGGAACTCAAGGACCAGGGTTTCATCGGGCTCCTCGACCAGGTGTACCGGTCGGGGGAGCGGCACGTCGGCCGTGACGCCCGGGTCGTCCTCGGGCTCGGCGAAAAGGCGTGCGAGGCGTACTTCGACTTCACCTACGAGCCCCGCCGCGACGCCGGCGGCAACGTGATCGGCGTACGCATGATCGGCGTGGAGACCACGCAGGTCAAGCACGGCCGACGGCTGGCCGCCGAGCAGCGCGCACTGCTGGAGCAGATCGCCCGCGAGGCGCCGCTGCCGGAGGTGCTGGACGGCATGTGCAGGGCGATTGAGGAGCTGTCCCCCGAGGTGATCGTCTCGGTGCTGCTGGCCGACGAGGACGGCCGTCACCTGCTCCACGGTGCGGCTCCCAGCCTGCCCGACTTCTACAACCAGGCCATCGACGGCATCGCCACCGGCGAAGGCGTCGGCTCCTGCGGCACCGCGGCCCACCGGCGTCGGAACGTGATCGTCAACGACATCGCCACCGACCCCCTGTGGGACGACTTCCGGGACCTCGCCACCCAGGCCGGACTCGCCGCGTGCTGGTCGACGCCGATCCTCGCCCGCGACGGCCGGCTGCTGGGCACCTTCGCGATGTACCACCGCGTACCGCGGGCTCCTCAGGACACCGACCTGGCGCTGGCCCGCGTCTTCACCGACACGGCGGCCCTCGCCATCGAGCGTCACCACGCGGAACAGGCCCGCGTGGCGGCTCACATCCGGGAGAAGGCGGCCCGCGACGACCTCGCCTTCCTGCTGGCCGCCAGTACCGCCCTGGCCGGGCGGCTGGACGAGGCACAGACGCTGCGGCGGCTGGCCGTGCTGTGCAGCCCGACGCTGGCCCCCCTGGCCGCGGTGGACGTGCTGGAGGCCGGACGGGTGCGCCGGGTGGCGACCGCCGCCCCGACCGAGGGGGCCCGCGACCTGCTGGCCCGCCACGTCCCCGGCCGCGACGCCGAGGACGACGCCGTCGCGCGTGTCCTGGCGTCCGGGCTGACCGAGGTGGCCCGTCGCACCCCGACCGGCCCCGGCCCCTGGCACGAGCTGGGCGTCACCGGATACGTCTGCGTGCCCCTGCTGGACCGCGGGCGCCCTTTCGGCGCGCTGACCCTGCTCTCCACCGACGAGCACTGCTTCGACGGCCACCGGGTCGCCCTGGCGGAGGAGGTGGCCCGCCGCGCCGCCTCCGCCGCCCTCAGCGCACGCCAGTACGAGCAGCGCGCGGCCCTCGCCCGCGACCTGCAGACCGGCCTGCTGCTGCCCGACCTGCCCGACGTCCCCGGCGCCCAGCTCGCCGCCTTCTACCACCCGGCCGGTGAAGGACTGGAGATAGGCGGCGACTTCTACGACGTCTTCCCCCGCGGCGACGGCAGCTGGGCCTTCATCCTCGGCGACGTCTGCGGGCGCGGAGCCAGGGCGGCCACCACCACCGCCCTGGTCCGCCACACCGCCCGCGCCGTCGCCCCGCTTCTCGACGACCCCGTCGACACAGCCCAGGCCGTCGACAAAGCCCTCAACGACCGCTACGCCCATCAGAACAACGGTTTCGTGACCCTCGTGTACGGCCACCTCGCACCGGCGGCCGACGGACTCACCGTCCACCTCGTCAGAGCCGGCCACACACCGCCCCTGCTGCTGGACGCCGACCACGTGGTCGACACGGTCGAGGTGTCCGGCGGGCTGCTCGGCATCGGCATACCGCCCCGGCTCGCCGCCCGCCGGTTCACCCTGCGTCCCGGTGAGAGCCTGCTGCTGTACACCGACGGCCTCACCGAGTGCCGGAGCGACGGGACCGAGCAGTACGGCGACGTGCGACTGGCCAAGGCCCTGGGCTCCGTTCCGCGCCGGTCGACCGCCGCGGACATCGTCAGGGCGGTGGCCGAGGACGTCCGCGGCTTCGTGGGCGGCGGGGACGTGGAGGACGACCAGGCCGCCCTGGTCATCACCGCCGACGAGCCGGCGCCCGGCCCGCACCGAGCCGCAGGGACGCACGGCCCGCATGATGTGACGCGAACTTCGGAAAATTCGAGGAATGCCGGTGGGCGGCCGGGGTAGACGCGGGTTGCCGGACGACGGACCGGCACAGGCGCGAGCAGCACTGATCGACCGGGAGGGGCGCATGATGGCGACGACGACCGTGGAGACCGTTGAGCAGACGGTGGACGTTCCGGAGATAGCGGACCCTTCCCGGGTGGCGCCGAAGGACGCGCGGGAGCTGTCGAAGCTGTTCTTCGACCGTCTGGCGGTGCTGGAGGAGGGGACGCCCGAGTACCAGTGCGCGCGGAACACGCTGATCGAGATGAACATGTCCCTGGTCCGCTACGCGGCCGGCCGGTTCCGCAGCCGCGGGGCGGAGGAGATGGAGGACATCGTCCAGGTCGGCATGATCGGCCTGATCAAGGCCATCGACCGGTTCGAGCTGTCGCGCGAGGTGGAGTTCACTTCCTTCGCGGTCCCCTACATCGTCGGCGAGATCAAGCGGTTCTTCCGTGACACCTCCTGGGCGGTGCACGTCCCGCGCCGGCTCCAGGAGGCTCGTGTCCAACTGGCCCGCGCCAACGAGGAGCTGCGCAGCCGGCTGGGCCGGACGCCGACGACCAAGGAACTGTCGGAACTGATGAGCCTGCCGGAGGACGAGGTCGTGGAGGCCCAGCTGGCCTCCAACGGCTACAAGTCGGCCTCGCTGGACGCGGCGATCAGCGGCAGCGAGGACGGCGAGGCCGCGCTGGCGGACTTCATCGGCAACGAGGACGCGGCCCTGGGCCTGGTGGAGGACTTCCACGCCCTCGCCCCGATGATCGCCGATCTCGACGAGCGCGACCGGAAGATCATCCACTGGCGGTTCGTCGAGGAACTCACCCAGGCCCAGATCGGCGAACGCCTCGGCGTCTCCCAGATGCACGTCTCCCGCCTGATCACGCGTCTGCTGGCCCGCCTGCGCGAGGGCATGCTCAGCACCACCTGAGAGCAGCGGCCGCGCCGGGTGCTTGCGGGAGCGGTGGGGGAACGCGTGCCCGAGTAGCACACCCGCCGCACGAAGGCGCTCCCCGGTGCGGAATACTCGCCCGATGGGTTCACGCACTTTCCCGGTCAGCCAGCCGATCACGATACGGAGGGCCGTCGCACGGGATGCCAGACGGCTCACGCGGCTCGTGCGTGGGTCAGGCGCCTACGCGGGCCAGTACGCGTCCGCAGTCGCGGGCTACCGGGTCGGTCCCGACTACATCGAGGCCCACCGCGCCTTCGTGGCCGTCGGCGCCGACGAGCAGGGAGGCCGGGTCCTCGGGTTCTACTCGCTCGTCCTCGCTCCGCCGGAGCTCGACCTGCTGTTCGTCGCCGACGAGGCGCAAGGACGGGGTATCGGACGGCTGCTCGTCGCGCACATGCGGTCCGAGGCCCGGGCCGCCGGACTCGACCGTGTCAAGGTCGTGTCGCACGTTCCCGCCGAGGGCTTCTACCACCGCGCCGGTGCGGTGCGCACCGGGACCGCGCCCGCGAACCCGCCCGCCGTGCCGTGGGACCGTCCCGAATTCGAGTTCCGCATTCCTTCCAGCTGACGCGGCGGGCCGGTTCGCGGTATCCGGCGTCCCCGAAACAACACCTGATATCACCGGCGCACGCTGCTGACCAGTGCTTCGGTCTCTGTGTTCAGGTCGCTTTCAGGCTCGGCCGAGTCGCGGGCAGCTCCCGTACCGGAAGCGTCAGAATCCTGGCAAAGGGGTCTGGGGCGAGTACCGGACAGCATGTCACGGCGCCTGCCATGTCGACTGATCACCTCACTCACGACCGGCCCGCGGGCCACAGCCGTCACGCGGTGAGCGAGGTGCCGGAGGCGACTGTCCACCTCTGGAGCATCAAGGTGCTGACCACCGGGATGGGCGAGAGGGCGTCCGACTTCCTGGTCCGCCTGCGCGACGAACTCCCCGGTGGGCCGGCGCGATCAGCTCAGGTTGGCAGGGGGCTTGTGAGCGTCGTCGCAGGCCGTGCGCTGCATCCCGGTCGGCCCACTGGTTCCGCCATCGGTGGAGGCGGGGGCGATGGAGCCGTGCTCGCTGGTGCCGGTGGATGGGCTGTCGGTCATGGCGGCGACCGCATCGGCGGCGGTGGCATGGACCGGCAGGACCGCGTCGACACCGGTGAGGACGAGCATCCGCATCAGGCGGTCGGGGACGGCGGCAAGTCTGAGCGCACCGCCCACCGTCTGGGCGGCGTGCCAGAGGCCGATGAGCGCGCTCAGACCGGCGGAGTCGCAGAAGCCGACCTGGGACAAGTCCAGAACCAGGTGCGGACACCCTTGCTCGATGATTCCCGAGGCTTCGTGGCGCAGGGTGTCCGCGGTGCGCGTGTCCACGTCGCCGGAGACGACGGCGATCGCGAGGCCGGGACGGGGGTGCTGGACGGTCAGCTGCAGCGTGTCGGTCACGTCGGTCATCACTCCTGGCCGAAGTGTTCGGGCGCGGCGGCGGTGTGGGTGGTGGCGGCGACACTGCCGTCGGGTGTGGTGTGAGGGTAGGGGACGGACAGGGCCAGCAGGGCCACGTCGTCGCCGGCTCCGTCGGGCAGCGAGGCCAGCAGGGTGATGCTGTCCTCGACCAGGGAGGTGGCGGTGACGGGCCCGGTGCGCTGGTGGAGGAAGCCGGTCAGGCCGTCGTCACCGAGCATGGCGCCCTCGGTGGTGCGGGCTTCGATCAGCCCGTCGGTGTAGAGGAACAGGCTTTCCCCGGCCGCCAGGGAGAACGCGGTCTGGGCGAAGGGTGCCTGGGGAAAGGCGCCGACGAGCATCCCGCCCTGGGGGCGTACGGCCCGCACCCAGACGGCGCCGCTGTCGTCGGGGCGCACGTGGTAGGCCGGCGGGTGGCCGCCGGTGGCGATGGTGACGGTGAAGCCGCCGTCCTCCCGGGGCTCCAGGAGGCCGAAGAGGACGGTGCAGAAGCGGCGGCCGGCGGTACCGTCGGTGAGCAGCACGGTGTTGAGCGCGCTCAGCACGGTGACGGGGTCGGCGTTGATCTGGGCCGCGGCGCGCAGGGTGTGGCGGGCCAGGGCGGTGACGGTCGCCGCCTCGGGGCCTTTGCCGCACACGTCACCGAGGAAGAACGCCCACCGGTCGCCGTCGAGTGGGAAGACGTCGTAGAAATCGCCGCCCACGTCGTGTGCGGAGGCGGTGCGGTAGTGGCAGGCCAGTTCCAGGCCCGGCACCACGGGAAGGGCCGGGGGCAGCAGGGTGCGCTGGAGGGTGGAGGCGAACGCGGCGATGGCGGCCCTGTCCTGCTCCGCCTTCTCCCGCGCCGCCCGTTCCGCCTCCGCCCGCGCCCGCTCCGCCTCGGCGTGCCGCCTCTCCGCCTCCCGGCGGGCCTGCTCGTCGCGCAGGGCGCGCAGCGCCGACAGCCGCAGCTCCATCTCGTCCAGCACGATCGCGGCGAGATCGGCCAGGGTGGCGGTGTCCTCCTCGGTGATCGAGCGCGGCCGGGTGTCGAGGACGTTGACCGTGCCCAGCCGGTGCCCGTCGGGGGTGATGATCGGTGCGGCGGCGTAGAAACGCACCCCCATGTCTCCGGCGACCAGCGGATTGTCCACCGCGATGGGGTCCTGGAGAGTGTCGGGGATGACCATCGTGTCATCACGCAGGATCGCCGAGCCGCACAGACCCGGATCACGGCCGATCTCCGCGACACCCTCAAGCCCGTGGGCGGCCTTGAACCAGATGCGGTCGGTATCCACGATCGTGACGGTCGCCACCGGCACGTCGAAGAGCCGGGCGGCCATCGCCGCCACCCGGTCGAACGCCCCGTCGGGCGGAGTGTCGAGAATGTCGTAGCGGCGCACCGCCGCGATGCGGGCCGTCTCCACATCCGGGTCCGGCACCAGCTCGGGGCGGCGCCCGGGAGCCGGGTCGGTGGCCGATGCCTGCTGCATGACCGGCTGTCCTCTCCGTCGATTGGGCTGCCGCCGTGAACGGCACGAGCCGACGCAGCCTAAAACGACAACCCGCCCGAACGCCAATGCCGCCGTCGGCCGGGCCCCGGTCGCGGCCTGCCGTGCCATGTGCCGGGCCGGCGTCGGCGGGAGGGCCCTACGGCGGTCACAGGAGGTAAGACCCGCGGCGAGATCATCCGATGCCTCAAGCGATACGCAGCCCGCGAGGTCCTCAACCTGGTCGGAACGGTCCCCCGCAACCCTACGTCAAAGGGGCGTCCCTCCGCGGCGCCGCACCCCGCGAGGCCGTCCTGGCCGGCCCACGCCATGCCTCCCGCGTGGTCACCGCCGTGGCCCTCGTCATCCTCGTGGTGTTCACGAGCTTCGTTCCCGGCGGCAGCACCATGCTCGAGCCGATCGCCTTCGCCCTGGCCGTGGGCGTCTTCACCGACGCCTTCCTGGTCAGGATGACCCTCGTCCCCTCGATCGTCGGCCGGGCGGGCTGGTGGTTGCCGAAGTGGCTCGACCGGCTGCTGCCCGACCTCGACTTCGAGGGTGAACGGCTTGCCGCGGACCGGCAGAAGGGCGACGACCGGCACCGGCCCGGCGTCCCGGTCGTGGTCGGCGGGACCTTCCAGGAGAACCCGTACTGGCGAACCAGCCCTGTCCGTGCTGATCGGCCGCTTCCACCTCCGGCCGGTCGAGGGCGTCACCGTCCTCGCGCCGGTCGCGCACGCCTCACTCGGGCACAACTTCGCGTTCTACGTCATCCGGTTCGCGACGGCTTACCTGCTGGCTCCTGTCCCGGCTCACCTCCGAGGCCCTGACGGCCGCGGCCTCCCTGGGCGACGAGGTGGCGTGCCGTGACCGTCGTCCGCCCGGCCCCGGAGGACCGCGCCCGGCTGCACACCCTGGAGCGGTGCTGGGCCGTGTGGGATCCGGGCGTGCCACTGTTCCGGCTCTCCTGCGAGCGGCGCAGCCTGGGCCGCCCCATCGCGGCGGACGTCCGTGAGGCCGCCGCGGCCGAGCCGGGCACCCGCGTCACCGTGCTGACCGCGGCGACCGATCCGCTGCGGCTGTGGCAGCGGCTGGTGCAGAACCAGCGGGGCGCCGTCGTCGCGCACGCCGTGCGGCGGGAGACGAACGCGGTGATCTGCCGGCTCCGTTTCCGGCTGCCCTGAACGTGAGCAGACCGTTACCGGCCAGTAGGGGCGGGCGGGCGTAAGAGTTCCGTCAAGGCCGTGGGCGGGGCCGTAAGAGAGCCGTCAACGACGGTCGGATCCGGCCAGACAGGAGGTTTCCTTCCAAGCGTCCATGTTCCACCCCCGAATCCCTTCAGGAGTTCACGATGGCCGATCTGGCCTTCGTCGTCACCATGCTCGCGGCTTTCGCGCTGGTGTCTCTCGTCGCCCGGGGGGTGACGAAGCTGTGACCGTCGAGAACGTTGTCGGCCTGGTCGTGGCCGTCTCCCTGCTGGGCTATCTCGTCCTCGCCCTGATCTTCCCGGAGAGGTTCTGAGCACCGACATGAGTGCACAAGCCGCGGGCCTCCTCCAACTGCTCGCCCTCACAGGCGCGCTGGCCCTCGCCTACGTCCCGCTCGGCAGCTACATGGCCAGGGTCTACTCCTCCACCAGGCACCTTCGGGTGGAGAGGTGGGTCTACCGCGCCATCGGCGCCGATCCCGACGCCGAGATGACCTGGCCCGCCTACCTGCGCGGTGTGCTGGCCTTCTCGGCCGCCGGTGTCCTCTTCCTCTACCTGCTCCAGCGGGTCCAGGGCGTCCTGCCCGGCTCGACGGGCTTCGGCTCGGTCGACCCGGCGCAGTCGTTCAACACGGCCGTGTCGTTCGTGACCAACACCAACTGGCAGTCGTACTACGGCGAGCAGACCATGGGCCACGTCGTGCAGACCGCCGGGCTCGCCGTGCAGAACTTCGTCTCCGCGGCCGTCGGCATCGCCGTCGCCGTGGCACTCGTGCGCGGCTTCGCCCGTTCCCGCACCGGTGAGCTGGGCAACTTCTGGTCCGACCTGGTCCGGGGCACCCTGCGCGTCCTGGTGCCGATCGCCGCCGTCGCGGCGGTGATCCTCGTCGCCTGCGGTGCGATCCAGAACTTCTCCGGCATCCACGAGGTCGGCCAGTTCACGGGCGGATCGCAGCAGTGGAACGGCGGTGCGGTCGCCTCGCAGGAGGCCATCAAGGAGCTGGGCACGAACGGCGGCGGCTACTTCAACGCCAACTCCGCCCACCCCTTCGAGAACCCCACTCCGTTCAGCAACCTCCTCGAGATCTTCCTGATCCTCGTCATCCCGTTCTCGCTGACCCGCGCCTTCGGCGTCATGGCCGGCTCCGTCAAGCAGGGCTACGCGATCCTCGCCACCATGGTCACCATCTGGCTGGGCTTCGTCGCCCTGATGATGTGGACCGAGTTCGCCCACCACGGCCCGGCGCTCCAGGCGGCCGGCGGGGCGATGGAGGGCAAGGAGCTCCGCTTCGGCGTCGGCGGCTCCTCGATCTTCGCCGTGTCCACGACCCTGACCTCGACCGGCGCGGTGGACTCCTTCCACTCCTCCTTCACCGGCCTGGGCGGCGGCATCACGATGCTCGGCATGATGCTGGGCGAGATCGTGCCCGGCGGTGTGGGCTCCGGCCTGTACGGCATGCTGATCATGGCAGTCATCGCGGTGTTCATCGCCGGCCTGATGGTGGGCCGTACGCCCGAGTACCTGGGCAAGAAGATCGGCGCGCGGGAGATGAAGCTGGCCGCCGCCTACATCCTGATCACCCCGGCGCTGGTGCTGGTCTTCACGGCGGCCTCGATGGCGCTGCCGACCCCACCGCACTCGATGCTCAACTCCGGTGCGCACGGCTTCTCCGAGGTCCTGTACGCCTTCACCTCCGCGTCCAACAACAACGGCTCGGCCTTCGCCGGCCTGAACGCGAACACCGACTGGTTCAACACCATGACCGGACTCGCGATGCTGCTCGGCCGCTTCCTGCCGATGGTGTTCGTCCTCGCCCTGGCCGGCTCGCTCGCCCGGCAGCGGCCCGTCCCGGTCACCGCGGGCACCCTGCGCACCGAGAAGCCGCTGTTCACCGGCCTGCTGGTCGGCGCCATCCTCATCATCACCGGCCTCACGTACTTCCCGGCCCTGGCGCTGGGCCCGCTCGCGGAAGGGCTGGCGTGATGACCACCCGCACAGAGAAGACGCAGAAGCCGGAGAAGGCAGAGGACTCCATGTCCACCGTCACATCACCCACCAGGGCGCCGCACAGCGATGTCCCCATCGGGCACAAGCCGGCCGCGGTCCGGGTCGGCGCGGGCCTGTTCGACCCCAAGGCACTGGTCAGGTCGCTGCCGGTCGCCTTCCGCAAGCTGGACCCGCGGGTGATGGTCAAGTCGCCCGTGATGTTCGTGGTGTGGATCGGCTCGGTCCTGACCACGGCCTTCTCCGTCAAGGACCCGACCGACTGGTTCGGTTGGACGATCAGTGTCTGGCTGTGGCTGACCGTGCTCTTCGCCAACCTGGCGGAGGCCGTCGCCGAGGGCCGGGGCAAGGCCCAGGCGGACAGCCTGCGCAAGGCCAGGACGGACACCGTCGCCCGCCGACTGCTGAAGGACGGTTCCGAGGAGCGGGTGCCGGGCACCGTGCTGACCATCGGGAACCTGGTGGTCTGCGAGGCCGGGGACGTCATCCCCGGTGACGGTGACGTCGTCGAGGGCGTCGCCTCGGTGGACGAGTCGGCGATCACCGGCGAGTCCGCACCGGTCATCCGCGAGTCCGGCGGCGACCGCTCCGCCGTGACCGGCGGGACGAAGGTGCTCTCCGACCGGATCGTCATCAAGATCACTACGAAGCCGGGCGCGACCTTCATCGACCGGATGATCAACCTCGTCGAGGGCGCGGCCCGGCAGAAGACGCCCAACGAGATCGCCCTGAACATCCTGTTGGCCTCGCTGACCATCGTCTTCCTGCTGGCCTGCGCCACGCTGCCGCCGTTCGCCGGCTACGCGGGCACCCATCTGACGATGGTCGTGCTGGTCGCCCTGCTGGTCTGTCTGATCCCGACCACCATCGGCGCGCTGCTCTCCGCGATCGGCATCGCCGGCATGGACCGGCTCGTCCAGCGCAACGTCCTCGCCATGTCGGGGCGGGCCGTCGAGGCCGCCGGCGACGTCTCCACCCTGCTGCTCGACAAGACCGGCACCATCACCCTCGGCAACCGGCAGGCAGTCGAGTTCGTGCCGGTGCGCGGTACCACCGAGGCCGAGGTGGCCGACGCCGCCCAGCGCTCCTCGCTGGCCGACGAGACGCCCGAGGGCCGCTCGATCGTCGTTCTGGCGAAGGAGAAGTACGGCGTGCGCGAGCGGCACCAGGGCGAGCAGGTGCACGCCGAGTGGATCGAGTTCACCGCGCAGACCCGCATGTCGGGCGTGGACGTCGACGGCCGGAAGATCCGCAAGGGCGCCACCGCCTCCGTCCTCGCCTGGGTGGAGGAACGCGGCGGTGACATCGCCCCGGACGCCCGGCAGCTGACCGACCGGATCTCCGAGACCGGCGGCACCCCCCTGCTGGTCGCCGCCCACGACGACGAGGGCGCCCGCGTCCTGGGGGCCATCCACCTCAAGGACGTCGTCAAGCACGGCATGCGCGAGCGCTTCGAGGAACTGCGCCGCATGGGCATCAAGACGGTCATGATCACGGGTGACAACCCGCTGACCGCCAAGGCGATCGCCGAGGAGGCGGGTGTCGACGACTTCCTCGCCGAGGCCACCCCCGAGGACAAGATGGCCCTCATCAAGCGGGAACAGGCCGGCGGCAAGCTCGTCGCGATGACCGGTGACGGCACCAACGACGCGCCCGCGCTCGCGCAGGCCGACGTCGGCGTCGCGATGAACACCGGCACGTCGGCCGCCAAGGAAGCCGGCAACATGGTCGACCTCGACTCCAACCCGACGAAGCTGATCGAGATCGTGGAGATCGGCAAGCAGTTGCTGATCACCCGGGGCGCGTTGACGACGTTCTCCATCGCCAACGACGTCGCGAAGTACTTCGCGATCATCCCGGCGCTGTTCGCGGCGGTCCACCCGGGCCTGGACAGGCTGAACGTCATGCATCTGTCCAGCCCGAACTCCGCGATCCTGTCGGCGGTCGTCTTCAACGCGCTGATCATCATCGCGCTGGTGCCGCTCTCCCTGAAGGGCGTGCGCTACCGGCCGATGAGCGCCGACAAGATGCTCCGCCGCAACATGGGCATCTACGGCCTCGGCGGTCTCATAGCGCCCTTCATCGGCATCAAGATCATCGACATGCTCCTCTCCCTCATCCCCGGGATCGGCTGAACGCCATGAACAACTCCGTTACGAACACCGCCCGGTTGCTCGGGGCGGCCCTGCGCGCCCTCCTCGTCCTGACCCTGGTGACGGGCGTCATCTACCCGCTGGTGGTCACCGGCATCGCCCAGGGGCTGTTCCACGACAAGGCGAACGGCTCCCAGATCACGGCGGACGGCAGGGGCGTCGGCTCGTCCCTGATCGGGCAGTCGTACAACCTGCCGCTGAAGAAGGGGCAGGAGACCCCGGACGCGGACCTGCGGTGGTTCCAAGGCCGCCCGGCAAACGGCCTCGGCACCAACAGCGTCAACACGCGGTACGCACTGATCCTCTCCGGCGCCACCAACCTGTCCGCCGACAGCAAGGACCTGATCGAGCAGGTCGAGGACGCCAAGGCGGCCGTGGTCAAGGACAACTCCGTGCCCGGCTACGCGGTCAGGCCGTCGGAGGTGCCCGCGGACGCGGTGACCTCCTCCGGCTCCGGCCTGGACCCGCACATCTCCCCGGCCTACGCCGAACTCCAGGTCCACCGGGTCGCGGCGAAGAACAACCTGCCGCTCGCGCAGGTGGAGAAACTGGTGAAGAACCACACCGAGGGCCGGACCCTGGGCTTCATGGGGGAGCCCCGAGTGAACGTCCTGGAGCTGAACATCGCGCTCAAGGACCTCCTGGCGAAGCACTGATGGGATGACAGCGGCATCCGCGGGAGCCGTAGACCGGGAGGCATCCTGGCACCGCCGGCTCCCGCGGGCATGACGTCGGGTGCCGCGCCGCCCGGCACCCGCGGCCCGACGTACGAGGGAAAAGGCCCAGACTCATAACCAGGGTGCTCGTGGTGGAGGACGGCCCGCAGCTCGTACGGGCCCTCGTGATCAACCTGCAGGCCCGGCCTACGGCGTCGACGGGGCGCCCGACGGTGCCACGGGGCTCCGGCTGGCGTCCGCCCGCCAACCGGACGTGGTGCCGCTCGACCTCGGCCTGCCCGACATGGACGGCGCCGACGTCGTCAGGGGCCTCAGGGGGCTGGACCCGGGTGCCCATCCTGGTCCTCTCCGCCCGCCAGGCGTCCGACGAGAAGGTCGCCGCCCTCGACGCCGGCGCCGACGACTACATCACCAAGCCGTTCAGCATGAACGAGTTGCCGGCCCGGCTGCGGGCCGCCGTCCGCAGGACGGAGGACGCCCCGCTGGTCCCCGAGACGACGCTGGTGGAGACGGAGGACTTCACCCTCGACCTGCCGGCGAAGAAGGCGGTGCGCGACTGCCGGAACGTCCGCCTCACCCCGACCGAATGGCACCTGCTGGAGATGCCGGTCGCCCGCCCCTTCCGCCTGATCACCCAGAGGCAGCTGCTCCGGGAGGTCTGGGGCGCTGTCCCGGGCGACAAGACCAACCACCTGCGCGTCTACGTGGCCCAGCTGCGGCGCAAACTGGTGCCTTGAGGGACTGCTCGCGGACCTCTGCAGGAAGATCGGGGTCTGCCAGAGCCTCCTCATCCGTGTCGTAGCAGTGGACTCCCCGGTTGGGGAGCTCGGTGCAGATGTTCACGCCCTCCCACGACTCGGCGAGCTTGATCTTGCGCCCGTCGTAGTCGGCGATCACCGGCTTCACCGGGTCTGCCGTCGGGTCCGTCGACTCTTCGGCTGGGTCCGTGGTGGCCGTGACCGGCGGTTCCGCGGTGTGGTCCACCGCGTAGGCCGACGGGCCGGTGCCTGAGAAAAAGGCACTCGCGGCGGCGGCCATGAGGATGGAGGCAAGGGGGTCTGCGTATCAAGAGCTTTCCTCCGTTGTGGTGTCGTAGGTGTGCAATGTGGTTCCGTCAGGGCCGTACACGTTCAGCAGATAGCCCTGATCGTGGCTGACGCCCGTCTTGGCCAGGAAGGACGTCAACGTCTTGTCGAATGTGTCGAAGCCGCTCCCGTAGCCGGATTTCCTGCGGGTCCAGACGGTCAGGGTCAGAACGCCGTGCCGGTTCTTCGTGTGCTTGATGCCGTACACGTCTGGGTCTCCGCCGGCCCGGCGGTAGCGTGCCGCCAGGTCACTGTCGTCACTGCCTGGGGATGCGCCGGTTGCCGGCTGGCCACCGGCAGTGGTCGGGCCGCCCTTCGGCGAGGTCTCTGTACTGCACCCCGACAGCAGGACGGCGGCGGTTAACAGGAATGCAGGGAGGGTTCGCTTCATGAGCTCAGCGTGTCAAGAGACCATTCGCCACGCAAAGTTGGGCCAGGTAGGCCCATGGTGGCGGAGGAGGTCTTGCCGGTTGCGGAGATGAGGAAGCCGGGGCCTGGCCCATGGAGCGTCCTGGGAGGAGAAAGGCGGGACGAAGGCCGACAGCACGGATGGTCCGCCCGTGGAGCACGAACGGGGTCAGGCCTGGTGACGTGCCAGCCGCTCTGCGGCCCGGCGCCTCTTTGGCGCGAACGGGGTCGGTGAACGCCCCAGCGCCTTCGCCGGGAGTCGCGGCCCATCCGCGGAGCTTGTCCGCGACCTGGTGGCCGTTCCCCGGCTTGACGTCGATGAAGACAGGGCTTCGTCGGTTTCCTTGTCGCCACCGCCCCACCGCACGACGCCTTCCAGGTCGGCGAGGACGTCACGGACGATCACGAGTTGGTTCGGGAAGTATCCGCCCTGCTGTCCGGACGGATGGAAGCCGGGGCGGATCTGGCTGGCCGTCCCGGAGGCAAGGTTGAACTCCGCCAGCCCCCCGCGGATCTTTCCGGGGTGGCGCCGGCCGACGACATCGCCGGGACGGAGCGTGTCGATCTCGTAGTGGAACCGCTGGATGACGTGGACGAATACGGATTCGACGTCCCCCATCCGGACCTGGACGCCGTCGAGAGGTGTGCCTAGTACGAGGCGGGTCCAGACGCTGCCGCCGCTGTCGGCGGCCTTCTCCATCTCCCAGCCGTTCAGCGACGGCGCGCCCGTCGTCACCCGGTCCCGGGCCGGACCGCCGGCCATGGGTGAGGTAGCTGCCCGGGCCGATGGGGCCAGCAGCATGTGTCCGGCAAGCGAGGCCAGGACCGCACCGCCGGCAAGGTACAGGCTGCTGGAGCTTTTCCCCATCTCCACGATGACGACAGAGCATCGGGTGCCCTGGTTGTTGGCGAGGACCGCGCAGCCCTTGTCGCCTTGATCGCGGTGACGCCGAATATCTGTACCGCGCCGGGGAGCACGTCGGCGGATCCTCCGCCGGAGCCGTGACACGAAGCCCCACCGGAGCACTCCGGTGGGGCTTCGTCTCGAGCTCGACTGTCTTGCGTGCATGACGCGCTCGGCTCCTCATGCAGTTCGTGTTCCTGCGATGCGCTCGGGGGCGCTGGTGTTGCGATCGCAGTCATCAAGACGGGGGACCGTGAGGCGGCGCGTCCCCGCTGTGGAACCGGGTGGGTGGATGTGCGGCGCCGTGGCCACCGTTGACGCTGCACCCGTGACGAAAGCGGACTCGGCCGTAGGTGCCGGACGTTCTGCGGTGACAGGGCACAACAGTTCGCACGCGGTGGCTGGGGGAGCGGCTCTGGGGAGGGGCATCGTGAAGTTCAGATGCAGCGGCGAACGGCACTTGCCGCGTTTCTGGACATGTGCAGCGAGGATGTGCTCATCGAGGAAGTGCTGCTGCCGCTGTTCCGGCAGCCGGGCTTTCATCGGATCACGGCGGCCGGGCACCGGGACAAGGCGCTGGAGTACGGCAAGGACATCTGGATGCGGTACACCCTGCCGACCCAGCACTTCCTGTACTTCGGAATCCAGGTGAAGCACGGGAAACTGGACGCCACCGGAAAGTCCAGGGCGGGCAACGCCAACATCGCCGAGATTCACAATCAGGCTCTGATGATGCTGGCGCACGAGATCCTCGATCCCGAGACCAACCGGCGTGTCCTCGTCGACCATGCGGTCATCGTGGCCGACGGGGAGATCACCAAGGCTGCACGTAACTGGCTGGGCAACGCGTTGGACGCGGCGAAGCGGAGCCAGATCGTGTTCATGGGTCGCGACGACATCCTGAACCAGTTCGTGGTGACCAACCTGCCGCTTCCCGTAAGTGGACCGTCAGGTGCGATGCCCTCAGGAGGTCGTACGGAAGCGCCATCCTGATGCGCTCATGCAGCCGCATCCCCACCTGCCGGTCGGGTAAAGCTGCTGAACGCAGGGCTGACGTGAGTCTTCGCGGGGCGGTCCTGAACGCGGTGCTCTGTAAAGACCGTGGGACGGGTTGCTATCGCGGGTGGACCGACACCACCGAGAAGAGCCGTGGCTGCACATCCGTCGCGATCTTGGCCGCCTGGTCCATGTGGACGCGGGCCTCGGGGTTGGCGAGCATCGTCTTGTAGTGCTCCTCGGTCTCCCACTGGGCGTAGTTGATCACGCGTTCGCCGTCGAGTGAGGCGTGGAAGTTGGCGCAGACGAAGCCGGGCTGGTGCTTCATCGTCTCCTCTGTCGCGCGGGCGAGCAGTTCGATCAGCTCGTCCTGGCGGTCGGGGGACACCGTGAACACGTTGATGAGGGTGGCCACAGGGCGGGTCGTGTCGACCTGAACGGTAACAGTCATGCAGTTATTTCTCCCCTTACTGCGGTGGAGTTGTCGCTTTCGGTCGCGCATTCGCCCGAACGGAGGCGAGTCACAAGACCTCAGTGTTGGCGGAGAGTTGCCGGTACGGATTCCAGGGTGTGCCGCAGACGGTCCGCGGACAGGCCGCCGCCCTGCGCCAGTTGCGCCGATCCACCGCCCTTGCCGTTCAGGAGTCGCTTGACCAGTCGCGCGGCGTGCAGTCCCGATGCGTCGGCGGCCGCGTTGATGGCGGCCACCAGGCTCGCCTTGCTGCCGGAGACTGTCCCGATCACCACGACTCCGGGGCGCTCGGCGGGGAGCAGGTCGCGGACGGTGGTCGCCAGAGTCCTGGCGTCGTCCGTGTCGCCGTCTGCTGTGGCGGTGACCACCAGGACTCCGTCCGTGTCCTGTGCCTTGTCGGCCAGTTCGACGGCACGGGTGTGCGTGGCGGCCTGCCTCAGTCGCTGGTTCTCCCGGTCGGCCGACTTCAGCCGCTCCAGCAGCCCTGCGATGCGGTCGGTGAGTTCGGCGCGCGGCGCTTGCACCTGCTCGGCGATGCGGGCGACCAGGTCGCGCTCGCGGGCCAGGTAGCCGAACCCTTCGACGCCGACTGCGGCCTCCAGACGGCGCATGCCCGCACCGACCGAGGACTCCGATGTCAACGCGACGACGCCGATCTGCGAGGCGTGCTCGACGTGTGTGCCGCCGCACAGCTCCCTTGACCAGGCGCCGCCGATCTCGACGACGCGGACCTTCTCGCCGTACGTCTCGTCGAAGAGGGCGAGAGCGCCCAGCTCCTTCGACTCCGGCAGGGTCATCCACCGGACGCCGACCGGTAGGTCACGACGCAGCGCCTGGTTGGCGGCCTCCTCGATCTCGCTCCGGACAGACGGGGACAGGGCGCCTCGCCAGGGGAAGTCGAGACGGAGGTAGCCGGGGCGGTTGTATGAGCCGGACTGCAGCGCGGTGGGGCCGAGTATCTGACGCAGGGCCGCGTGCAGGACGTGGGTACCGGAATGAGCCTGGCGGGCGCCGAGCCGCCACTCGGGATCCACGGCCGCCGTGACCTCGTCACCGACCGCGAGTTCACCTGCGGTGACGCGCACCTGGTGGACCACGAGCCCGGGCAGTGGCCGCTGTACGTCCAAAACTTCGGCCTCCACTGACGCGCCGGAGAGATGGCCGGCGTCGCTGTCCTGGCCACCGGACTCGGCGTAGAACGGGGTACGGTTTAGGACCGCGGTCACGATCTCGCCCTCGCCCGCCGCCGGGGCCGGCCCGGGGGCGGCCAGCAGGGCGAGCACGCGGGACTGGGTGGTCAGGGCGTCCCATGCGCGCCAGTCGGTCGGACCGTGCTCGCCCAGGACGCCACGCAGGACGGCCGTGTCCGTGCCGCCTGACTTACGCGCGCGGGCGTCGGCTCGGGCGCGTTCGCGTTGCTCGCGCATCAGCGCGGTGAAACCTTCGCGGTCGACCTCCACGCCCTGTTCGGCCGCCATCTCCAGGGTGAGGTCGATGGGGAAGCCGTAGGTGTCGTGCAACAGGAACGCCTGCGAGCCGGGCAGCCGGCGACCGCCGTTCGCCTTGACCCCGGCCACGGCCGTGTCCAGGACGGTCGTTCCCTGGCGCAGGGTCGCGCGGAAGGCGTCCTCCTCGTCGGCCGCCCGGTCGACGATCCGGTCGTAGGTGTCGGCGACCTCCGGGTAACCGGCCGCCATGCAGTCGCGGGCCACGGCCAGCAGTTCGGGGAGCGCGGGGTCCTGGTAGCCGAGTTGGCGCATCGAACGTACGGCCCGGCGCAGGATGCGGCGCAGAACGTAGCCGCGGCCCTCGTTGCTCGGAGAGGTGTCGTCGGAGAGCAGCATCAGGGCGGTGCGGACGTGGTCGGCGACCACCCGCAGGCGTACGTCGGCTTCCGCGTCCGCGCCGTAACGGACACCGGCCAGCTCGGCGGCCCGGTCGAGGACCGGCCGGGTCTCGTCGGTCTCGTAGAGGTTGTCGACGCCCTGGAGCAGGGTGGCCATGCGTTCCAGGCCCATGCCGGTGTCGATGTTGCGGCGCGGGAGCTCGCCGAGAATGGGGTAGCCGGACTTGCCGGGGCCTTCGCCGCGCTCGTACTGCATGAAGACGAGGTTCCAGAACTCCATGTACCGGTCCTCGTCGACCGCCGGGCCGCCCGCGCGGCCGAGCGCCGGCCCACGGTCGTAGTACAGCTCCGAGCAAGGGCCGCACGGGCCGGGTACGCCCATGGACCAGAAGTTGTCCTCGTCTCCGCGGGCCACGATCCGCTCGTCGGGCAGGCCGGCGATCCGCCGCCACAGGGCGCGTGATTCGTCGTCGGTGTGGTGCACGGTCACCCAGATCCGGTCCGGGTCCAGGCCGTAACCACCATCTGCCACCGGCGAGGTGGACAGCTCCCAGGCGAAGGCGATGGCCTCCTCCTTGAAGTAGTCGCCGAGGGAGAAGTTGCCGTTCATCTGGAAGAAGGAGCCGTGCCGGGTGGTGCGGCCGACCTCCTCGATGTCCAGGGTGCGCACGCACTTCTGCACGCTCGTCGCCCGCGGCCACGGCGCCGCCGCCTCGCCGGTGAGGTAGGGCTTGAAGGGGACCATGCCCGCGTTGACGAAGAGCAGTGTCGGGTCCGGTGTGGGCAGCGGGGAGCTGGGGACGACGGTGTGGCCGCGCTCGGCGAAGAAGTCGAGGAATCGGCGGCGGATCTCGGCGGTGCGCACGGGGGGCTCCGGGGGGTTACAGGGGCTGGGCGGCCAGCGTTCGGGCGGGGTGGTGGGGGCCGAGGAAGACCGCGATGCCGTGGCCGTCGGGGGAGGGGTGGGTGGCCTGGGTCCAGCCCTGGTGGCGGTAGAAGGCCATGGCCCGGGGTGACCGGAGTGAGGTGAGCAGCCAGGCGCGGCCGCCGGGGGCGTCCTCGGTCACTGCTTGCAGGAGGCCGGCGGCGATACCGGTGCCGCGGGCGGTGGGACGGACGGCGAGCTCGTCGACCTCGCGGGCGCCGCACAGCCATTCCCCGGTACGGCTCGGGCCGAGACCGGCGGCCACCTGCGGATAGCAGCGGCCGGCCGGGAAGGGTGTGGGTGTGGCCCACGCGGTGGCGAAACCCACGACGTCATCCCCGTCGAAGGCGAGTGCGGCGGTGAATCCCGGACGCCGCACGTCCGCGTCGAGTCGCGCGACGAAGGCGTCCGCCCTCTCCTCGTCCTCGTTCCAGGGCGGTGCGCAGAACGCGTCGGCGTAGACAGAGCCCAGGGCCGCGCTATGCGCTAGCAGCACGTCGTTCGTGAAGACCCGGATGTCCATCACGCCGCCACCGCTGCGGCCGCGACCGGGTGCAGGGCCGCGTACTCCAGCGGTGCCGACGGGTCGATCGACACGTTCAGCGGCGCCGGCGCGGCTCCGGCCCGTACGAGGAGGTCGCCGACGGCGGCGATCATCGCGCCGTTGTCCGTGCACAGCCTCAGCGGCGGTACCCGCAGTTCGATGCCGGCCGCGCGGCAGCGCGCCTCGGCCAGTGACCGCACCCGCGAGTTCGCGGCGACCCCGCCGACGACGACCAGCGTGCCGACGCCGTGCTGCGTGCAGGCGGCGACCGCCTTGCGGGTCAGGACGTCGGCGACCGCCTCCTGCAGCGAGGCGGCCCCGTCGTGCACAGGCAGTTCTCCCTCGGCGTGGGATTCCGCCCAGCGGGCCGCCGCCGTCTTCAGCCCGGAGAAGGAGAAGTCGTAGGACCCCGGGAGCGGACGCGGGAAAGCGACGGCGCATGGGTCGCCCTCACGGGCGGCACGGTCGATGGCCGGACCGCCGGGATACGGCAGTCCGAAGACCCGCGCGACCTTGTCGAAGCACTCCCCGGCGGCGTCGTCGAGGGTGTCGCCGAGGTGGGTGATCGGGTCGCGCGCGAGGTCGCGCACCAAAAGCAGCGAGGTGTGGCCGCCGGAGACGATCAGCACCATGCACGGGTCGGGCAGGGGGCCGTGCTCCAGGGTGTCGGCGGCGACATGACCGGCCAGGTGGTGCACGCCGTAGAGCGGGATACCCAGCGCGTAGGCGATGCCCTTCGCCCCGGCGAGGCCCACCTGGAGGGCGCCGGACAGGCCCGGACCGGTCGTCACGGCGACCGCCTCGATGTCGGAGAGCCGCAGCCCCGCCTCATCCAGTGCCTGACGGACCACAGGACGCAGGGCATGCAGGTGGGCGCGGGACGCGATCTCGGGCACCACTCCGCCGAAGCGGGCGTGCTCGTCCATGCTCGACGCCACGGCGTGCCCGAGCAGGCGACCGTCCCGGACGAGCCCGGCACCGGTCTCGTCACACGACGACTCGATCCCGAGCACGATCGGAGAGCCCATGCCCTCCCCTTCCTGCGACGTGTACGTTATTGCAAATAGTGTGCAATAAGATCCTCTTGGATGTGAACCCGGGCTCGGTCGCACGGGTGATCGCTTAGCAGAGTGCGCCCCTGTCGCCCCCTGAACTCCGAGATAGCCCGCAGTGACCCCCGCCCGACCAGGCTCACTCGCCGTCGTCACCGTCGTCGGGATCGGAGCCGCCGGCTGGAGGAGCCTGGTCGAGCCCTCCCGTGCGGAACTGCGTCGAGCCCGGCCATCCCCTGCCTCCTCGCCGCTCATGCAGGAAGCCGTATCGCCGTTTTGGCCAGCGGCGACCCGATGTTCTTCGACATCGGACGGGTGCTCGCCGAGGAGATTGAAGCGTCGCGCGTCCTTCCTCACCCGTCCTCCGTGTCCTGACGCCGCTGCCCGGCTGGGTTGGCCGCTGGAGAACGTGGAGGTCGTCACCCTCGTGGGCCACCCCACCGCCCGCCTGGCCGCCGCTCTCCATGACGGCCGGCGTCTTCTCGTCCTGAGCGCCGACGCCACGACCCCTGGGGAAGTCGCCGCGCTGCTCTGTGGCTGTGGCTTCGGACCCAGCCGGATGCGGGTCCTGGAACGAGGCGCCCGAGCCATCGCACACGTCCCGCATGGAGGTCCTGCTCGACCGCGGCCCCTTCACCCTCAACGGGGAGCCTGAGCTGCTGCAGCGCCATCGCATCGACGTCGTGGTCACGAAGGACAGCGGTGGGGAAGCCACGGCGCCGAAACTGACAGCTGCCCGCGAGCCGCGGCTGCCCGTCGTGGTGGTCCGCAGGCCACCCGTTCCTGAAGGAGTGCCTGTCCTCCCGGATGCCGAGGAAGCGGCCCAGTGGGTCCGCGAGCACCTTGAACACGACTCTTTTCCGGCCATTGACTGAAACCTGGTGCGGGCTTTGCTGCGGGCACCTTGTAGCTGCAACCTCTTCGCAGAAACCTGGAAAGCGCGGCTGAAAACAGCCGATCGCCGAAAGTAAGGGTCACGCCCCATGACCACCGCTCCTGATTCCGCTTCCGCCAGGCCGACCGCTCCGGCCGCCGGCCGCGGCATCTCCTGGCACCGCATCCGCACCTCGATGACCAGGAAGGAATGGGCCAGCGCCGGTGGCATGGCGGCCTTCATCCTGGCCCTGCACGTCATCGGCTGGTTCACGCTGGTCGCGATCGTCGCTCCCCAGCACTACAGCCTCGGCACCAAGACATTCGGCATAGGCATTGGAGTGACCGCGTACACCCTCGGCATGCGTCACGCCTTCGATGCCGACCACATCGCCGCCATCGACAACACCACCCGGAAGCTGATGAACGAGGGGCGTCGCCCCCTGTCCGTCGGCTTCTGGTTCTCCCTCGGCCACTCCACGATCGTCTTCGCCCTCGCCTTCCTGCTTTCCCTGGGTGTGAAGGCGCTGGCCGGACCCGTCGAGAACGACAACTCCGAGCTGCACAGCATCACCGGCTGGATCGGCACAACCGTCTCCGGGACCTTCCTCTACGTCATCGCGATCATCAACCTCCTGATCATGGTGGGCATTTGGAAGGTGTTCCGGCAGATGCGCACCGGCCACTTCGACGAGGCGGCCCTGGAGGAGCAGCTCAACAACCGCGGCTTCATGAACCGCCTTCTCGGCCGTCTCATGAAGTCGATCACCAAGCCCTGGCAGATGTACCCGCTGGGCGTCCTGTTCGGACTCGGCTTCGACACCGCCACCGAGATCGCCCTCCTCGTCCTCGCCGGCTCGGGCGCCGCCTCGGGTCTGCCCTGGTACGCGATCTTGTGCCTGCCGGTCCTGTTCGCGGCCGGCATGTCGCTGCTGGACACCATCGACGGCTCGTTCATGAACTTCGCCTACGGCTGGGCGTTCTCCAAGCCGGTCCGCAAGGTGTACTACAACCTCACCATCACCGGCCTGTCCGTGGCCGTCGCCCTGATCATCGGCACCGTCGAACTCCTTGGTCTGGTCGCCGAGAAGGCGGACCTGCACGGCGCGTTCTGGGACTGGATCTCCGGACTCGACCTCAACATCATCGGTTACGGCATCGTCGGCCTGTTCTTCGCCACCTGGGCCGTCGCCCTGCTGGTGTGGAAGGTCGGTCGCATCGAGGAGAAGTGGACGGCGGGGCTGGCTCAGCCGGCTGCGGCTCAGGAACGCGGCGAGTAGAGCAGGGGCCGGTTCCGCCCCGCCGCGCGGCGGGGCGCCACCGCTCACCTCACGCCTCCGGACCAGCAGGATCGTGCGCATGTCGACCTCGGTCGGATCCAGCTCGCTCAGCCGCACGTTTCGCACCCGCTCACCCGGGCCACCGACATCGCGGGCGACCACCACCGGCGTCTCAGGCATCCGGTACTCCAGCAGCAGCTCCTGCGCCCTGCCCACCTGCCAGGTGCGGCCCGACAGCCGGCTGCGCGAATGCCTCGCAATAAGGATTAGATACGACGAGTGTCAGTCGGCTGCGCTGCTGAAGCGGCACCCCGCCGCCGGTTGGCCTGCGGGGCGCCGTCACGCCTTTGACAGCGTCCGTCCCAATGACGGCGTCCCGCGCCCGTTACGAGAACTCACTTCTCGCTGCAGCGGGCGCACCGGCCGTAGAGGAGCAGCGAGCCCGCCGCGCCGGCACGCAGGCCGGTCAGCTCGGTGATCCGCTCCATGGTCTCCCTTATGTGATCGATCGCCAGGTCCCGTACACGACCGCATTCCTCGCACACCGTGTGGTGGTGCGGTTCGGAACTGACGCCGTAGCGCTTCGGGCCGGGGCCGTGCACGGCGTGTGCCAGGCCCACGTCCGCCAGGGTCTCCAGGGTCCGGTAGACGGTCGCCTGATCGAACGGCAGCCCCAGGTTCCGCAGCTCGGCACAGACTTCCGTAGAGGAGAGGTGCTCCCCGGAGGCTGACAGCAACCTCAGTGTGCACAGTCGGCTGGGAGTGCAGCGAAGGCCGTAGCGCCGCAGCAGCAACGAGTGTTCCGGAGCCGTTGCCGCGCCCTCGTGTGCCGACGGCGGAGTCATCGTCATGTGCCTGCCTTTCCTGCCGCCGTTGAGGAGTCCGGGTCACGGACTGCTGTCACCTGGCCGGCGCGACATGGGAGAGGGGTCCTAGGTCCAGCGCCTGATCGCAAGGTACCGTTCTTACTGCTAGCGTGCATCTGCATACGACTCGCAATAACGTCGGAGGACGTTGGACATGGCGCTTTACACGCTCCCGGAACTTCCGTACGACTACTCGGCGCTCGCCCCGGTCATCAGCCCGGAGATCATCGAGCTGCACCACGACAAGCACCACGCGGCGTACGTGAAGGGTGCGAACGACACCCTGGAGCAGCTGGCCGAGGCACGGGACAAGGAGTCGTGGGGCTCGATCAACGGCCTGGAGAAGAACCTGGCCTTCCACCTCTCCGGCCACATCCTGCACAGCATCTACTGGCAGAACATGACCGGCCCGAAGGACGGCGGCGGCGAGCCGCTCGCCCAGGACGGCGTCGGTGACCTGGCCGACGCGATCACCGAGTCCTTCGGCTCCTTCGCCGGTTTCAAGGCCCAGCTGTCCAAGGCCGCTGCCACCACCCAGGGTTCGGGCTGGGGCGTGCTCGCCTACGAGCCGCTCAGCGGCCGGCTCATCGTCGAGCAGGTCTACGACCACCAGGGCAACGTTGGCCAGGGCTCCACCCCGATTCTGGTCTTCGACGCCTGGGAGCACGCCTTCTACCTGCAGTACAAGAACCAGAAGGTGGACTTCATCGAGGCCATGTGGGCCGTCGTCAACTGGCAGGACGTGGCGAAGCGGTACGCCGCCGCCAAGGAGCGCGGCGACAGCCTGCTGCTCAAGCCGTGACGCCATAGCCACACAGATGTCCTGCTCGTGATCGTCTTCTCACCTTTCACCGGGCAGGCGCACAACGAAGGGCTCCCGCGAGCACATCGCTCGCGGGAGCCCTTCCGTGTAGTGACCGGATGTCGGGCCGATCTCGCTGGATGAGATCATGACCGTGACGACAGACGACGGCGGATCGAGGAAGCCGGTGAGGATCCGGCGCGGTCCCGCCACTGTGACCGGTGAGCGAGTTCCGGCAGGCCACCGCCCGGAGAGGGTGGGAAGGCGAGGCGAGCGACGACCCGGGAGCCAGGAGACTCACGCGGTCGCCTCCTCGACGAACACCGGGGCGGGTCTCCCCGGGAGGGGAGTGCTGTGCCATGCCAGAGACGCAGTCAGAAGAGACATCAGGCCGGGCTGTGGTGGGTGAACCGGTTCCGTGCCGGGTTGTCGTGTGCCGGGACTGCTGCTGCGGGAGTCCCAAGGTGACCGGAGTGGATCACGCCGCACAGACCGCGCGACTGCGGGCGGAGGTGCCGGTGCGCATCTCGGAGTGCCTCGACGTGTGCGATCAGGCCAACGTCATCGTCGTACAGCCGTCCGCCGCGGGCCGTGCCGCCGGTGCCCGGCCGGTCTGGCTGGGGCTCGTCAACGACACGGACGCGACGGAGGACATCATTGCCTGGGTGCGCGCCGGCGGCCCGGGACTCACTCCGTTGCCGGACATCCTCGACCTGTATGCCTTCACCCCTCCGCGCCGCACTGTTACTTCCAGAGGCTTGCCCGCAGGTGGGGTCCGACCCCGTAGCACCGGAGACCTCATGTCGCGAAGTCTGACTGAGGACCCTCAAATCCACCTAGAATAAGCACAGTTCGACCGCACACAGGACGGTGATCGGTGTGCGCGCGAGCTGTCAGCAGGACAACCGCATAGGCGCGTGACCGGGGGAAGCCGGTGGGAGTCCGGCGCTGACCTGCAACCGTGTGCGGCCGTGAGGCCGCGAGTCGGGATACCCGGCGCGTGCCGCGAATCGCTTCCCACTGTCATGGTCTGCAGCGCGGAGCCGAGAGCCTCGTTCGGGTCGCCCCATCCGGTGCGTCCAGCCGGCGTGCACCACGGCGATGGACCCGCCTTCTCAGCTGCGGGTCCCGCTCGTACGGCGATGGGCTGCGGGCCACCCACAGGAAAGGCTCGAGCCTTGCACCGTACATCCGCACGCCGCACCGTGATCGCCGGGGCCGCTCTCGGACTCGCCCTCGCCTCCCCTCCGGCGGTCGCACACGCCCAGAGCACGCCCGGCACGAACGCTCCCGTCAAGGTGACCCTCACTGTGCAGGGGCCGGACGGGCTGCTGTTCAAGGGGAAGATCAGAACCCGTGGCCACGAGGTCACGACAACCACAGGCGGCACGCACAGATGTGACGGCACCAACGGCGGCGCCAACCCCTCCGCCGTGCCGACGCCCACGGCCGCGCTCGACGACGCGGCCCGCAAGCGGCACTTCACCTGGGACGGCACCTGGTACGCCTCGTTCGACGACTTCTCCGTCGACACCATCAAGAACGTCAGTGGGGGCGGCGCCGCCTACTGGAACATCTCCGTCAACGGCACGCCCACCCCGGTGGGCGGCTGCCAGTTCAAGCTGAACGCCGGCGACAAGGTCGCGTTCACCTGGACGGCGTTCTGACCCCTGCCCGTTATCACCTGCCGGGGAACGGACGTGCCTCGGCAGGTGTGACCGGCTCTCCGGCCCGCACGCCGTGCAGGACGTGGGCGAGTACCTCGGCCCCGCGCACCACGCGTGGTCCGGGGCGGTTGAAGTAGGCGGGGCCGTCCAGCACCCACACACGGCCGGATCGAACCGCAGGCAGTTCGGACCAGCCTGGCAGACTTGTCAGCAACTCTGCTTCCCGGAGCGTGCGTTCAGGAGGAAAGCCGCACGGCAGGACCAGGACCACGTCCGGCCGTGCGGCGCGCACCGCCTCCCAGATCATCGGCTTGGTGTGCTCGCCGGGCGCGGCGAGGAGAGGTTCGCCGCCGGCGGTGGTGATCTGCTCGGGCACCCAATGTCCGGCGGGCCACAGCGGGTCGAGCCACTCGATCGCCGCCACCCGGGGCCGGGCGCGTCCTGCGACCGCCCGGCGGCCCCGGTCCAGACGGTCCAGCAAGGCCGTCCGCTGCTGCTCGGCACGCTCCCGGACGCCCAGCAGTTCGCCCACGGTGACCAGGCAGTCCAGGACGTCGTCGAGGGTACGCGGCTCCATGCTGAGGACCCGGGTGTCGGCGTCGAGCAGCCGCACCGTCCGGCTGACCTTTTCGTAGGACACGGCGCACACGTCGCACAGGTCCTGGGTGAGGATCACGTCGGGGCGCAGAGCCGCGAGAGCCTCGGTGTCGAGCGTGTACAGCGACGAGCCCGAGTGCGCCGAGCCACCGACGGCGTCGGAGATCTCCCTGCTGGTGAGCGCATCCTGATCCAGGTCCGCTCCCGTCACGACCGGTACGGATGCCACCTCGTGCGGAGGCCAGTCGCACTCGTGGGTACGGCCGACCAGCCGGTGTGACAGTCCGAGCCCGGCGACCATGTCGGTCGCGGCGGGCAGCAGGGAGACGATGCGCATACTCCGACTCTAGGTCTCCGCCGTGACCGACAGGGCTGCGTCAGGCGCCCCAGCGCACGGCGATCGTGTCGCCGACGCCGACGACCGTGCTGCGCGTGGCGGAGGTGAAAGCCGAGCCGTCGATGCTGACCTTCCACGTGTTGGATCCGCTGTTGGCCTTGCCGTTGACTGCGGTGACGGTTCCGGTGCCGGAGGACGGGGTGACGCTCGTGACGCAGCCGGACGGCGTGGCGGCGCCGGTTGCCGCGTCGAGGACGGCGCCCAGCGTGGTCGTCGAGCCGGTCGGCGTGAGCGCGACGGAGCACACCTTCAGGTTGCCCGCGCCGTCGTCCACGGTGAGCCCCAGCTTCGTGGCTGTTCCGGAGGTGAGGGAGGACTGGCTCACCCACTGGGGCGCGCCCGGCGTCGTAGGGGCCGGCGGGGTGGCCGTGAAGCCGCCGCCTGCCACGGCCCGCAGCCCGTCGATGGACGCGTACGCCGTCGGTGAGGTGTCGGAGGGCAGATACTTGAACCCGCCGCCCGGGTTGAACTGCTGCGCGATCAGGAAGTCCACCGGTGTCTTGCCCATGGAGGTGAGGAAATCACCGGTCTGCGGATTGATGCCGCAGGCGTTCAGACCGGACACCGCCCAGCCGTTGGAATCGGTGTTGACACCGAACATGGCGTTGAAGGCGCCACTGTTCGGCACGAGCTTGCTCTTCAGGAACGCCTTGGCCTGCACGATGTCCGTGTCAGTGTTCGACACGCCCGACACACACAGGGCCGCCATCGCCGCTCCGGTCATGTCGATGTCGCTCGCGGCCGAGAGCTGGCTGGGATTGCCCTCCGCCTTGCTGTAGTTCCAGCCGCCGTCGTTGTGCTGATTGGCCCGCAGGCGCGTGACGACCGCGTCGCGCAGAGTCTGCGGTATGCGGGCCTGCCCGGACTGTGTCTTGGCGCCATTCAGGGCGAGCGCCGCGAAGACGGTGCCGTTGAAGTTGGCGGACGGGCCGATGTAGCCGGGTTCGGCGGTCTGCCAGTAGCCGTAGATGTCGGCGATCAGGTTGCGGGACGCGGAGACGCGGGAGGGGTCGATGCCCGCGGCGTAGGCGTTCAGCGTAGCGCGCTCGTAATCCGTGACGACGGGGGAGGCTGAGGGCCAGCCGGCGGTGGAGAGCAGATTGCGGTAGACGGTTCTCGCGTTCTTGCTCGTGTCACCGCCGGGTGTCACGTCCACGGCGGCGGTCCCGGCCGAGGCGAGCGCGCTGAACGCCCACTCGTTGGACAACCCGGAGCCGGCGTACGAACCGTCCGCAGCTTGAAGCGACTTGAGGTAGGCGACGCCGTTCGCCTTCGACGTGGCGATCTGCGCCGGCGTGGACGTGGCCGCCGCGGGCAGCGTCGTGAGCGCGAACGCGCCGAATGCGGCCGCCGCGGTGAGGGCGGTACGACGGTAGGACAGCGAACGGGGCATGGCCTGCTCCTTGGATGGAGGACGCCGGCCGGACCCGGTGCCGGGCCGGCGGTGGCCTGCGGAGCAGCGGGCGTGGCCGCCGTCCGGAACGCGTGGACCGGCTTCCAAAGGTGCTTCGCCGCTTGGGCATTCGGGCTCGGGTCGGCCCCCTGCCGTCCCACACCGCTGCGCGTCAGCCCCGGATTCCCACCGGGTTCCCCCACTCGGCAGTCCGGGACGGTACCGGACGCGCATGCCTGCCGCCACCACTCGCCCGGGGCCGCCCGGGGGCGGCCTTGACCGTTCCCGCGAAGCGTGCTCAAATCCCGCTGATACGCAATGAGTTCCAGGGAAAGCCGGTCGAAATCCGGCGCTGACCCGCAACCGTAGGCCCGGCACCGCCGGGCGAGCCGGAATGCCTGGAGCGTGTTCATCAGCAACAGACGCCGTCGTGGACTACGGCGTGGTGCGACCAGCTTCCGGCTGCAGGGAACTCCTCGTCCGACGGAAGCCCTCTGCCACGTCTGCGCCCGCGTCGGGCAGGCGCGAGGGGGCCGGGGTGCGGACGGGGAAGCGAAGAAACGGGAGAGTCGCGGGCGCACGAGGCACGGCACTCGTATCCGCCCTGTTCATCCTGCTGGCGGCCTGCGTGACGTTCCTCACGACGACATCTGCCGCGGCCGACGGTGTGGGTGACTGCACCGCGTCCAAGGGCGCTGTCGTCGCCGTCGACTTCGGGCCGTTCGGCGGCACGGTGGAGCGCGGCTGCGACACCACGCCCACCACCGGCTACGACCTGCTGCACGACGCCGGATTCACCACCACCGGCACCCAGCACGACGGCCCCGCCTTCATCTGCCGCATCGGCTACAGCGACTTCAACTCCGGCACGCAGTACCCGACCCCGGACAAGGAGTCCTGCGTCCTGACTCCGCAGGCGACGGCGTACTGGTCGTACTGGACCGCATCACCCGGCCAGGACGAGTGGACCTACAGCCAGTACGGCGCCATGGACCGCAAGCTCAAGGACGGTGACGTCGACGCCTGGGTCTACGGCGGCACCGACGTCGGAGGTGCGACGGGCAAGCCCGCCTTCACTCCCGACGACGTGCGCGCCGGCGGCACCCACACGCCCGACCCGGGCGGCACACCCACCGGCGCGCCGGGCAAGGTCGATCTGACCGCCGCCGCTACCTGGCTCAAGGGCCGCCTGACCGACGGTGAACGCATCGTCGACGACGGCGCCACCGCACCGAACTACTCGCTGACCGCCGACACTGCCTACGCACTCGCCGCGGTTGACGGCCAAAGCGCCACGCTCGACAAGGTCACCGACTTCCTCGCAGCCCACGTCGGCGACTTCGGCTACCCGAGCGGCGCCGATCAGGCGCCGGACGCCACCGCCGTCGCCCGCCTCGCGCTCATCGCCGAAGTCACCGAACGTGACCCGCGTGCCTTCGGCGGGCGTGACCTCATCGACGCCCTCACGAAGAACGTGTGTGCGACGGGCCCCGAAGCCGGCGACGCGACCCCGGGCTGCACCGCCAAGGGAGACTTCCGGTCCGCGTCGTACACCGAGGGCCAGGCCCTGTCCGTTCTGGCCCTGCTGCGCGCCGGAGCGACGCCCCCGGCCACGACCACCGACCGTCTCACACAGCTCCAGTGCAAGGACGGCGGAATCACCAGCATCCTCATCCACCCCGGCGAGTACTGCGACGGCGACCCCGCCACCACCGGCCTCGTCGCCCTGGTGCTGCACAAGGCAGGCGGCCACGACGACGCCGTGACCAACGCCCGCAGCTACCTGACCAAGGCCCAGCGGGCGGACGGTTCCTTCCCCGGCTACACCGGCTCCACCACCGGCAGCGTCACAGCGACCGCGTACGCCGCACAGGCCCTGCGCGCCCTCGGTGACACCAAGCGCGCGGACGCGGCCGTCGGATGGCTGTCCCGGCACCAGCTCAAGAACGGCGGCTTCGGCTTCGAGGAGACCGACACCGACCCCGCGCTCTACGCGACTGCGCCGGCCGTCCTCGCCGGTGCGGGCACGAGCCTGGTCACCCTCACGACGAAGAAGCCGGCACCCCCGTCCACGCCGCCGACCGAGCCCACCGGCTCACCGAGCGCGCCCACTCCGGTCACGGGCCCGGATCTGAAGAAGGGCGTCGCCTACCTCACCAAGGCGTCCAACCTCAAGCAGGGCCAGTACTACACCGCCGGTACCGGCTCGGCCCGGGCCGACTTCGGCCTCACCATCGACGGCGCCTACGCCCTTGCCGCCACCGGCCTGAACAACGCCAAGCTGCGCGGCATCGTCGACTTCCTCGACCATGGTGGCAAGGACGGCGAGGGCCGCACTGTCGACGACTGGACCGGCATCGGCACGCCGTATGTGGCGGGCGGTTCCCTCGGCAAGACCGCGCTGCTCGCCGAGGCCGTCGGCCGCGACCCGCGCCACTTCGCCGGGCACGACCTCATTGCCGCGCTCGCGAGGGCCGCCTGCGCCAAACCGAGTTCCGCCCCCGACCGCTCCTGCGCCGCCAAGGGTGCCTACCGGTACGCACCTTCCGTCTTCGCCCAGTCCCTGGCCGTGATGGCGCAGCTGCGTGCGGGGGAGAAGGCGGCAGCCGAACGGCCGATCGCGTACCTCGAGAGCCTCCAGCAGCCCGGCGGCGCCTGGCCGAGCCTGATCCCGTCCACGAACGACTCCGACGTGGACTCCACCGCCATCGCCGCCATGACGCTCGACCTGGCGGGCGGCACCAAGGCCGACAAGGCCGTGGACAAGGCGCTGGCCTGGATCGCGTCCAAGCAGCTGGCCGACGGCGGTTTCCCGGGCGCCGCGGGTGACTCGGTGAACTCCGCCGCTCTCGCCGTGCAGGCGCTGTCCCTGGACGCCGGCGCATACACGTCGAAGATCGCCAAGGCGCGCAAGTTCCTCGCCTCCCAGCAGAACACCGACGGCGGCTTCAACGTCGCCAAGGGCGGTCAGCGCGGCTCAGACCTGCGTGCCTCCACCCAGGCCGTCGGCGGCGCCACCGGCATCTCCTTCGGCACGCTGGAACGCAGCCTGACCGGCACGTCACCGCAGCCCACGCCGAGCCCCAGCAGCAGCGCCCCGGAGATCATCACCACCGGTGGCGACTCCGCCGGCCGCGACGGCGGGACATCCGCGAGCGGCGGTGACGGCGGCGGCGGCGTTCTCGCTTCCACCGGCGCCCAGATCGGTACCCTCGCCGCGATCGCCGCCCTGCTGGTGCTCGCAGGCTGGCGCACGGTCATCATCACCCGCCGTCGCACGGACCCGGGGAGCGGACGATGAAGGCACGTCTCCGGCGCGTGCTCGCCGCGCTCGGCCTGACGACCGCGGCGGTCGTGGCGACCGGCACTCCGGCCGCCGCCGACCCGCAGCCCATGGGCCGCTGCACCACCACCTCCGGCGTCGTCCTCGCCGTCGACTTCAGCCACTGGGGCGGCCCGGTCCTGCGCTCCTGCGGCACGACCCCGACGACGGGCTACGACCTGCTCAATCAGGCCGGCTGGAGGACCACCGGCACCGGGCACGACGGCCCGGCGTTCGTCTGCCGGATCGGATACAGCGGCTTCCAGGGCGGCAAGCAGTACCCGACGCCCGCCGAGGACGACTGTGTGCTCACCCCACCGGCCTCCGCCTACTGGTCGTACTGGCACGCCGACCCGGGAGCGAAGACGTGGAGCTACAGCCAGTTGGGCGCGATGCTCTACAAGCCCAAGCCCGGCAGCGTCGACCTGTGGATCTTCGGCGGTACGAACATTCAGGGCACCGAAGGTCGCCCGACCATCACCCCGGACCAGCTCCGCGCCCACAACACCAGGCCGCAGGGGGACGCGGGCAAGCCCGCGTCCACGCACAAGGCACCCTCCCTGCCGCCCGACGTGGACACCGGCCCGGCTCCCGGGCAGCCGACGACGGCGCCCTCCGAGCCGCCGTCGCACAAGCCGAGCAAGCCGGGTAAGCCGAATCCCAGCAAGTCCCCGAGCCCGACGCCGTCCCCCAGCGCCACCACAACCAGCCCGTCACCCACCGCGTCCAGCACCAGCATGGGCACCCGAGTGGTCGACGCCGAGCCGGCCGCCGATGCCCAGCACGACTCGGGTTCGCTCGTCCCCGTCGCCACCGGCGCCGGGCTCGTTGTCCTGATCGGCGGCGCCGCCGGATACGTGGCACACCGGCGCCGGCGTACCGAGTGACGCCGGTGGCCCGTACGACCATGGAGGCGTCACCGGCCGCCGCGGTGTCCGGCAGCGGCGGCCGGCGCCTCCCGCGCACGCTGCACCCCGTGGCCTGGTGGGTGTGGGCCCTCGCCCTGGCCACCGCCGTCAGCCGCACCGACAACCCGCTGCTGCTGTTCCTCGTGCTCGCCGTCCTCGGCTACGTCGTCACGGCCCGGCGCACCGAAGCCCCGTGGGCGCGGGGCTTCAAGTACTACCTCTGCCTCGCCCTGACGGTCGTGGCGATCCGCGTCCTCTTCCGCGCGGTCTTCGCCACCGGCATCACCCCACGCGACCACTTCGTCTTCTCCCTGCCGCACATCTCCACCCCCGGCTGGTACGCCGGCATCAGGATCGGCGGTCCGGTGTCGCTGGAGGCACTGCTGTCCTCGGCCACCGACGGGCTGCGGCTGGCCTGCATGATGTGCTGCATCGGTGCCGCCAACACCCTCGCCAACCCCAAGCGCGCCCTGCGTGTTCTGCCCGGGGCGCTGTACGAACTCGGAGTGGCGGTCACCGTCGCGATCAGCGTGGCGCCGCAGCTGGTGCAGAGCGTGCAACGCGTCGCCCGCGCCAAGAAGCTGCGGGCGACGCGCACGCGAGGAATGAGGGCGCTGCGCGGCATCGTGGTGCCCGTCCTGGAGGACGCCCTCGAACGCTCCCTGCGGCTGGCCGCCGCCATGGACTCGCGCGGATACGGCCGGGCGGGCACCGCGACCCGACGCTCCCGCCGCGTCACCGGCGCGCTGATGCTGCTGGGCATGTGCGGTCTGTGCGCGGGGGCGTACGGGCTCCTCGACGCCACCGCGCCGGCACTCCTGGGGCTGCCGGCCATGACCGCCGGAGCCGTCCTGTGCGTCGCGGGCCTGCGACTGGGCGGGCGGCGGGTCACCCGCACAGTCTACCGGCCCGACCCCTGGACCCTGCCCGAGTGGGCCGTCGCCGGCAGCGGAGTGCTGTCCGCCGTCCTGCTCTTCAGCAACCTCGGCTACGACCCCGCTCAGCTCAACCCCACCTACTACCCGCTGACCTGGCCGGACCTCCCTCTCGTCCCGACCGCCGCGATCCTCCTCGCCGGAGCGGCCGGTTTCCTCGCCCCTCCGCCCGGCCCCGCCCAGAGAGCCACCACACCGTGATCACCTTCGACCAGGTCACCGTCCAGTACGAGGACGCGGCCGGGCCCGCCCTGCGCGACGTCGACCTCACGGTGGAGGAGGGCGAACTCTGCCTCGTCGTCGGGCACACCGGCGTCGGCAAGTCCACCCTCCTCGGAGCCGTCAACGGACTGGTGCCGCACTTCACCGGCGGCACCCTGTACGGCCGCGTCACCGTCGACGGCCGCGACACCGCCGAGCATCCCCCGCGTGAACTCGCCGACGTCGTCGGCGTGGTCGGCCAGGACCCGATCGACGGATTCGTCACCGATACGGTCGAAGAGGAACTGGCTTACGCCATGGAACAGTTGGCCATCCCTGCCGCGACCATGCGCAAGCGTGTGGAGGAGACCCTCGACCTGCTCGGCCTCGCCGATCTGCGCCACCGCGCCCTGCACGAACTGTCCGGCGGCCAGCAACAGCGCGTCGCCATCGGCTCGGTCCTGACCGCCCACCCGCGTGTCCTGGTCCTGGACGAACCCACCTCCGCCCTCGACCCCACCGCGGCCGAGGAGGTCCTCGCCGCCGTCACCCGCCTCGTCCACGACCTCGGCGTCACCGTCCTGATGGCCGAGCACCGCCTCGAACGCGTCGTCCAGTACGCGGACCGCGTCATCCATCTGCCCGGTGACGGCCACGCCCGCATCGGCACACCCGCCGAGATCCTCCGGACGTCCACGATCGCACCACCGATCGTGGAACTCGGCCGGACCGCGAAGTGGTCACCGCTGCCGCTGTCCATCCGCGACGCCCGCCGCGCCGCCGCACCCCTGCGAGCCACGCTCGCCGCACGCCCGCCCGTACCCGTCCGGCCACCGCTGCCGCACGACAAACGGACGCGGCTCCTGACCGCGCGCGGCATCACGGTCGCCTACCGGGGCGTCACCGCCGTACGCGAAGTCGACCTCGACCTGCACGCGGGCGAAGTCACCGCGCTGATGGGCCGCAACGGCTCCGGCAAGTCCTCGCTCCTGTGGGCCCTGCAGGGCTCCGGACCCCGCCGGGCGGGAAGCGTACGGGTGACCGACGGCACCGGCGGGACGGACCCTCACTGCGTACCGCCGGCTCAAGCCCGGCAGCTCGTCGGGCTGGTCCCGCAGACCCCGGCCGACCTGCTCTACCTGGAGAGCGTCGAGCAGGAACTCGCCCAGGCCGAGACCGAATCGGGCACCGAGGTCAAGGCGCGTGCCCTCCTCGACCGGCTCGCGCCCGGCATCGACGATGCCACCCATCCCCGAGATCTCTCCGAGGGGCAGAAACTCGCTCTGGTCCTCGCCATCCAGCTCTCGGCCGCCCCCCGGGTCATCCTGCTGGACGAACCGACCCGGGGACTGGACTACCGGGCCAAGACGGCACTGATCGGCATTGTGGACGCTCTCGCGGAGGAGGGCCGGACGGTCGTCATCTCCACGCACGACGTCGAATTCGTCGCCCGGGCCGCCGACCGCGTCGTGGTCATGGCCGAAGGCGATGTCGTCGCCGACGGCCCGACCACGGAGGTCATCGTGTCCTCGCCGACCTTCGCCCCGCAGACGGCGAAGATCCTCTCCCCGCTGCCGTTCCTCACGGTCCACCAAGTGGCAAAGGCGCTCGGCACCGAACGAGACGAGGCGGCACGCCCATGAGTACGCGCATCGGCACTGCCATCCGGTTGACCCCGCGCGTCGGCGTCATCATGGCTCTGGCCGCCTTCCTCGGGCTCGTCGCCTTCTTCTGGCCGTTCGTGGTCGCGCCGGGCACGTTCGGCTCCAACTACGCGCCCCCGCTGATCTTCGGCGTCCTGCTGGTGCTGGTCCTGTGCGTGGTCCTCTCGGAGATCGCCGAGGGCGGCATCGACTCCAAGGCGCTCGCCATGCTGGGCGTGCTCTCCGCCGTCAACGCAGCCCTGCGTCCGCTCGGCGCCGGAACGGCGGGCATCGAGACCGTCTTCTTCGTCCTGGTCCTGGCGGGAAGGGTGTACGGCCCCGGTTTCGGCTTCGTGCTCGGCTGCACCTCGCTGTTCGCCTCCGCACTGATCACCGGGGGAGTGGGGCCGTGGATGCCGTACCAGATGTTCGGCTGCGCCTTCGTGGGGATGCTCGCCGGATTCCTCCCCCGGGCGAGCGGCCGGCGTGAGGTGCTGATGCTGGCCGTCTACGGCTCGCTCTCCGGCTACCTCTTCGGCTTCCTCCTCAACCTCTCCTTCTGGCCCTTCTCCCTGGACCCCAACAGTTCGATCGCGTACCTGCCGGGCCTGCCCTTCACGGAGCAGTGGCACCGCTATGTCGCCTTCGATCTGGCCACCTCGCTGGGCTGGGACACCGGCCGGGCGGTCACCAACTTCGTGTGCGTGCTGCTGGCCGGCCCCGCCGTACTGACCACCTTCCGACGGGCCGCCCGCAAGGCCCGCTTCAGCGCGCCCGTGCGCTTCGCGGGCCCGCGGAGGGCTGAATCCGAACCTCGCTGACTCGGAGATGCCCCTGGCGAACCGGGCCGGGACCGAGGCTGCGATCACAGTCGCCACCGAGGCGCAGTCCGAGTGGGGTGCCTGGAACCCGCGGCGTCCGCTTCGGACAACGGTCCCCTCACGCGTTGTTGGCGATCGCCGCTCGGAGGAAGGGCATGGGCGCCTTCGTCGACGAACGACCACCGGTGTTCGGTCATCGCTGAGCCCGAAGCCCGAACCCGCACCGTCCCGGGCGGTGGGAGAGGAAGATCACTCGGGAGGAAGGCGGTCTTGGCCCGTGCCCGCACCACGCGATACCGTCTGTCCGATATCGACGACGGCGAGACGGAAGCCGGTGGGAATCCGGCACGGTCGCGCCACTGTATGCGGGACACCTCTCAGGTGTCGCGTGAGTCAGACCCGTGGCCGTCGTCCTGTGCACCACCGAGATGGGACGCGAACTCCCAGAGGAGGTCCTGCCATGGCGCAGACCGTCGCCCGGCCGACAGCCACCACTCCCGCCATCCCCGCCAAGCTGCCGCTGAAGGCGATAGCGCCGTGGGCGGTCTTCTTCGGCATCCTGATGCTCGTCCTGCTCTACTTCGTCGGCGCCGAGCAGGGCGCCACCTCCGTCCTCAACGGCACGGACGTCCACGAGTGGGTGCACGACGCCCGCCACCTGCTCGGCTTCCCCTGCCACTGACGCGAGGGACGCCCGACTCCCATGAGATCCGTAACGGTAAGAAACCTCCTCGTGCGGGGCATGCTCGCCGGCCTTGCCGCCGGCGTGCTCGCCCTCGTCGTCGCCTACCTCCTCGGTGAGCCGAGCGTCGACAAGGCGATCGCCTTCGAGGACGCCCACTCCCACGAGCACGAGATGGAAGTCGTCTCCCGCTCCCTGCAGTCCACCGCAGGCCTGGCCACCGGCGTCCTCGTCTACGGGGTCGCCTTCGGCGGCATCGCCGCCCTCGCGTACTGCTTCGCCCTGGGCCGCGTGGGCCGCTTCAGCCCGCGGGCGACCGCGCTGCTGCTGTCCGGCTGCGCTCTGCTCGCCGTCTATGTCGTGCCTTTCCTGAAGTACCCGGCGAATCCGCCGTCGGTCGGCGATCCCGACACCATCGGCAAGCGGACCACGCTGTACTTCCTGATGATGCTGCTCAGCGTCCTCCTCGCGGTCGCTGCCACCCTCCTGGGCAAGCGCTTGGCGCCCAGACTCGGCACCTGGTGGGCGACAGTGGTCGCGGTGACCGCGTTCGCCGTCGTGATCGGTCTGGCTTACGAGTTCCTGCCCGTCATCAACGAGGTGCCGAAGGACTTTCCGGCCGCCCTGCTGTGGCGGTTCCGGCTGTCCGCACTGGCCATCCAGACCGCGATGTGGGCCGGCTTCGGCCTGCTCTTCGGCGAACTGGCGGAACGCCTGCTGAACCCGAAGCCGGCGGCAGCCGCGAGCGGCCGCGCGGTTCCGGCCGCGCACTGATTCCTTCCGGACAACAGAGGGCCCTACGGAACCAACCGGGGGCCTTCTGGCGTTCTCCGGACACCGAGTCCGACGGAAGAGTGAGTACGGCTCGGTAGTGCAGCCCGACCCTACGCGGACCACCCGGCCGATGAGCGGAGGAACCGAGTGGCCAAAACCCCCCAGCCGCGCCATATCACCCTCGGTGGCCGCGAGGCGGTCGCCCTCACCCGGGAGGAATACGACCAACTGATAGCCAGCCGACGGCAGATCGGCGGCCAGAGCGCCCGGGTGCGGGTCCTCGCCCAGCAGGCCAAACGCACCGAACAACTGCTCCGCGACCTGGAGGCACTGATTGCCGCACAGGGGGAGGGATGCAGCGGGCAGGTCCGCACATCGTCGACGACCTGCCCCGAAAGCCCGGCCACCCGGACGAACGCTGCTGGCGCCTGCCTGCGGTGCGAGTTGGCGGCGCTGCTGCGCCGTCACCGGGCCCCAGAGCCCTGAGCGCCGGTAGGTGAGTCCCAGTCGACGTCCGGCACGGCCAGGGGGCGTCCGAGCCGCAGATTCCAGCGCCCGGCTCGGCCGCTGAGTTCGGTCACCGTGAGCGGTGGCACATCGAGGCGCCAGAAAACAGTGGCGGGTAGGTCCAACGCTTGTGTGATCGCCGCCCGCACCACCTCCGGCTCGACCACAGCGAGCACACGACCCTCGAAAGTCCCCGCTCCCTCCAGCCACCGTGAGAGCCTCTCGCACAGGACCTGTACGGACTCACCCCCGTGCGGTGCGCTGCACGGGTCCGTGAGCCAGTGGGCCACGGCTTCCGGTTCGGCAGCCGCCACCGCCTCCAGCGTGCGGCCTCGCCAGCGGCCCACGTCCAGCCCGGCCAGCTCCGGCGTCTCTCCGCCGTCGAGGCCGAGGGCGCTCGCCGTCTGCCGACAGCGCGCACTCGGGGACACGACCACGCGCGCGGGCACGGACAGTGACCCGGCGCCCGCACGGGCGCGAGCCGTGCCGGTGTCATCGATCGAGTCGCCGTCGTAGAACCGGGCCGTTCGCAGTGATGGGCTCGTGGCCGGTGAGACGAAGGTGACGCGACTGGTCACGGGGCTGCTCCTGCTGTCGGTGTCATGGGGCGTGGGTGCCCACCGCCTTGCGGGACTGCCGGGTCGCGGTCGTAGTGTGCACGGCCTGCTGGACGGCCTGAATAGGCCCTCTCGGTACCACCGCGTCTACAAGCACGGCGACTCCCGCGTGCCCATCATGCGGGATGCCCTGATCTTCGTGATGAGCCGCGTCACCGGCTGGACCGCCCACATCACCGAACAACTCGCCCGCAACGCTTTGATCCGCTCTCTCGTCTCGTACGCAGGGCCGGGCCAGCGGGCGGTGCCGACGGCCGAGTAGGGACACATGGCTGCCGGCGCGCTGTCCGGCGGAGAGCGCAGGGCCGAGGCGCTCGTGGCGCCCCGGCCCCGTTCCGTGTCCGGTCAGGTTACGAGGCAGACAGTTCGGCGCGGACGGTGCGCGCGGCGGCGACCAGGTTCTCCAGGGAGCCGCGTGTCTCGGGCCAGCCGCGGGTCTTCAGACCGCAGTCGGGGTTGACCCAGAGCCGTTCGGCGGGGATGGCCTGGAGACCGGTGCGCAGCAGGTCCGCCACCTCCTCGGCGCTCGGCACGCGAGGCGAGTGGATGTCGTACACACCGGGGCCGGCCTCGCGCGGGTAGTTGTGGGCGGCGAGTTCGCGGGCGACCTGCATGTGGGAGCGGGCGGCCTCCAGGCTGATGACGTCGGCGTCGAGGTCGTCGATCGCTTGGACGATGTCGCCGAACTCGGCGTAGCACATGTGAGTGTGGATCTGAGTGTCCGGGCGAACCCCACTGGTGGTGAGGCGGAAGGCTTCGGTCGCCCAGGCCAGGTACTCAGCCCGGTCGGCGGCGCGCAGGGGAAGAGTCTCGCGCAGTGCGGGTTCATCCACCTGGATCACCGACGTCCCGCCCGCCTCCAGGTCATTGACTTCGTCGCGCAGGGCCAGGGCGACCTGTCGGGCGGTGTCGGCGAGGGGCTGGTCGTCACGGACGAAGGACCAGGCGAGCATGGTGACCGGGCCGGTGAGCATGCCCTTGACCGGCCGGTCTGTGAGCGACTGTGCGTACGTCGTCCAGCGGACGGTCATCGGCTCGGGGCGGGAGATGTCACCGGCCAGGATCGGCGGGCGGACGTAGCGGGTGCCGTAGGACTGGACCCAGCCGTGCTGTGTGGCGAGGTAGCCGGTGAACTGCTCGGCGAAGTACTGGACCATGTCGTTGCGCTCGGCCTCGCCGTGCACCAGGACGTCCAGGCCGGTCTTCTCCTGGAAGGTGATCACCTCCTCGATCTCCGCCTTGATCCGTTCCTCGTAGCCGACCGTGTCGATGCTGCCGGCGCGCAGGCCGGCGCGTGCCACGCGCAGTTCACCGGTCTGCGGGAAGGACCCGATGGTCGTGGTCGGGAGGAGGGGCAGACGGAGGTGGGCGCGCTGGGCCGCGCAGCGTTCGGCGTAGGGCTGGGAGCGGCGGGCGTCGGCGTCGGTGACCGCGGCGGCGCGGGAGCGCACGGCCGGGTCGTGGGTGATGGGCGAGCCTGCCCGGGAGACGAGATCGGCACGGTTGGCGGCCAGTTCGGCGGTGATCGTGCCGGTGCCCTGGGCGAGGCCCTTGGCGAGGGTGACGACCTCGCGCGTCTTCTGCCGGGCGAAGGCGAGCCAGCGCAGGATCTGCGGCTCGATGTCCCGTTCCGCGGTGGCGTCGAGCGGGACGTGCAGCAGGGAGCAGGAGGCGGCCACGTCGACGCGGTCCGCCAGTCCGAGCAGGGTGCCCAGGGTGGAGAGGGACTTGGCCAGGTCGTTGACCCAGATGTTGCGGCCGTTGACGACTCCGGCCACCAGGCGCTTTCCGGGCAGACCGCCGACGGCGGCGAGGTCGTCCAGGTTGGCGGCGGCGGCCCCGGTGAAGTCCAGGGCCAGGCCCTCGACCGGGGCTTTGGCGAGTACCGGGAGGGCCTCGCCGAGCCGGTCGAAGTAGGACGCTACGAGAAGCTCGGGCCGGTCGGGGAGGGCACCGAGGTCACGGTAGGCACGGGTGACTGCGTTGAGTTCGGCCGGGTTGCGGTCCTGGACGAGGGCGGGCTCGTCCAGCTGGACCCACTCAGCGCCCGCGGCCCGCAGGTCGGCGAGGACTTCGGCGTACACCGGCAGCAGGCGGTCCAGCAGGGTGAGCGGCTCGAAGTCGCTCGGGGCGCCGGGTGCGGGCTTGGCCAGCAGGAGGTAGGTGACCGGACCGACCAGCACGGGCCGGGCGGTGAGGCCCAGGGCCAGGGCCTCCTTCAGCTCGGCGACCTGCTTGGTCGCGTCGGCGGCGAAGACGGTGTCCGGGCCGAGTTCGGGGACCAGGTAGTGGTAGTTGGTGTCGAACCACTTGGTCATCTCCAGCGGTGCGACGTCCTGTGTGCCGCGGGCCATGGCGAAGTAGCCGTCGAGCGGATCGGCGTCCACGGCCTCACGGTGGCGTGCGGGGATCGCGCCGACCATGACGGTGGTGTCCAGGACGTGGTCGTAGTACGAGAAGTCGCCGGCGGGCACCTCGTCGATGCCGGCCTCGCCGAGCTGCTGCCAGTTCGTACGGCGCAGGTCGGCGGCGGTGGCACGAAGGGCGTCGGCGGTGACGCGGCCCTTCCAGTAGCCCTCGATCGCCTTCTTCAGTTCCCGGCTCTGTCCCTGGCGGGGGTAGCCGTACACGGTGGCCCGTGCTGCCGCGGCTGCGGGCTTGGTGTTCACGGAGATCTCCTTCGCGAGATGAATCCCTGAGATCCCGGGGACGGGACGAGAGCGCGAAGGGGTGACGGAACCGGACGGACGCGAGCCGGCGCCGGCAAGGCGCGGTCCTCCGCCTGGTGTGTTCGCCGACCCGCCCTCGAGGTCACCGGGATGTCCGCGCACGGGTGGTCCGGACGCGGGCAGTTGGCAGGTCTTCGGACTCGCGGGCACGTCTCGTCGTACGAAGTCGTACGAGACACCTACTGGCCGTCGCTTCCCAGGCCCTCCTCGGACCCAGTGCGTATGACGGCGGTCGTTCCCGCTCACCGCTGCGGGGCAGTCCCGGATTCCCACCGGGTTCCCTCTTACGACGCATCCCGCCTGGCGGACGGGGCGAACCAGCTGCACCGGCCAGCCTACGGTGTCACCGTCAGGGAAGAGAGCGGGACGTCCATCATCTGGATGGTGAGGCGGACCACATCGCGCCGGGCAGGCCACAGGGCGGGAAGCCCGCCGCACACGCGCTTCCCGCCCTTCCCCTGTCACGCCGCGCGGGGACCCTCACCCCTGCGGCGGCGCGAGCCCCTCAGCCCCCGCGTCGTACCAGGCCCTCAGACCCGGTCGTAGGTGTGGAACCCCCGGCCGGTCTTCCTGCCGAGCAGTCCCGCCTCCACCATCCGCTGGAGCAGCGGCGGAGGCGCGTAGAGCGGCTCCCGGAACTCGGCGTACAGCGACTCGGCGATCGAGGCGACGGTGTCCAGGCCGATCAGGTCCGCCAGCCTCAGCGGGCCCATCGGGTGAGCGCAGCCCAGCTCCATGCCGGTGTCGATGTCGGTGGCCGTGGCGAAGCCGGACTCCGCCATGCGGATCGCCGACAGAAGGTAGGGGATGAGCAGCGCGTTGACGACGAACCCGGCCCGGTCCCGGGACCGGATGACGGACTTTCCGAGGACGCGGGCCGCGAACTCCTCGACGATGGCGGTCGTGTCGGCCGATGTATGCAGCGATGTCACCACCTCCACCAGTGGCAGCACGGGGACAGGGTTGAAGAAGTGCAGTCCCACGACCCGGTCCGCGCGGCTCGTGGCCATGCCGAGCCGCATGATCGGGAGGGAGGACGTGTTGGTGGCGAGAACGGCGGCAGGGTCCTCGATGATCTTGTCGAGAGCGGCGAACACCTCCGTCTTGGCGTCCGCGTTCTCCACGACGGCTTCGACGACGAGCTGCCGGTCGGCCAGGTCCTCCAGATCGCCGGTGAAGACGAGCCGGATGAGGGCGTCCTGCGCGGCAGCCTGCTCCAGCTTGCCCCGCCGTACGGCGCGGTCCAGCGAGGCCGCCACCCGGTCCCGTGCGGCTCGGGCCGCGACCGCGTCCACCTCGCACACCACGGTGTCAAGCCCGGCCCGTGCGCACACCTCGGCGATACCGGCGCCCATCTGACCACCGCCCACGACACCGACGCGCCGAATGACCCCGCTCATGCTCCGGCCCCCGTCCGGCGCACAAGGTGCCGGCTGTAGGCGTCAGGGGTGAAGAAGAGAGGAAGTTCGCCCGCCAGAGCCGTCCGTTCGAAGAGCGCGCGGACCTCCTGGACATCTGCCCAGGGATACTCGGCCCCGAGCACGGCGACCTCGTCGTCGAGCAGCGCGAGGACCGTCTCCCGGTCGATCACCCGGTGTCGCAGCCACTGCCAGACCTGCACCCGGGCGATCTCGGCGGTGGCCGCGTCCTCCATGAGCCCGTACAGGGCGACGGCGCCCTGGCCGCGCAGCCAGGCGGCGAAGTAGCGCAGCGCGACGGCGATGTTCGTGCGGACGCCCTCGGCGGTCGGGGGGCCGCTGATGCGCCGCACGGACAGCAGGTCGGCCGCCGTCACCTCCACGTCGTCCCGCGTCCGGTCGATCTGGTGGGGGCGTTCGCCGAGGACGTCGTCGAAGACCTCGCGGCAGACGGGGACGAGGCCGGGGTGGGCGACCCAGGAGCCGTCGAAACCGTCTTCCGCCTCACGTTCCTTGTCCAGCCGGACCTTGGCGAGTGCCGCCTCGTGGGCGGCCGGGTCCTTGTCCGGCACCTGTGCTGCCATGCCGCCGATGGCGTGGGCGCCGCGCTGGTGGCAGGTGCGCACGAGGAGTTCGGTGTAGGCGCGCATGAAGGGGGCGGTCATCGTGACCTTGGCGCGGTCGGGCAGGAGGAAGTCGGTGCGGTGGCCGAAGGTCTTGATCACGCTGAACAGGTAGTCCCAACGCCCCGCGTTGAGGCCGGCGCTGTGCTCGCGCAGCTCGTAGAGGATCTCCTCCATCTCGAACGCGGCGGTGATCGTCTCGATGAGGACGGTGGCGCGGACGGTGCCGCGGGGGATGCCGAGCAGGTCCTGGGCGGTGACGAAGATGTCGTTCCACAGGCGGGCCTCGTAGCGGTTCTCCAGCTTGGGCAGGTAGAAGTACGGGCCGTGCCCGGCGTCGATCTGCCGCTGGGCGCAGTGGAAGAAGTACAGGCCGAAGTCGACGAGTGCGGCGGGCACGGGGCGGCCTTCGTACTCCAGGTGTTCCTCGTCCAGGTGCCAGCCGCGCGGCCGAACCATGATAGTGGCGAGCTGTTGGCCGAGCCGGTACTCCTTGCCGCCGGGTGTGGTGAAGTCGATGCGGCGCTCGATGGCGTCGAGCAGGTTGAGCTGGCCGTCGATGACGTTGTTCCAGGTGGGTGCGGTGGCGTCTTCGAAGTCGGCCATCCAGACCTTGGCCCCGGAGTTGAGGGCGTTGACCGTCATCCGGCGGTCCGGCGGGCCGGTGATCTCGACGCGGCGGTCGGTCAGCCCTGGTGCGGGTGGCGCGACGCGCCAGGTCCGGTCGGCACGGATGGCGGAGGTAACCATCGGGAAGTCGAGCGGGGAGCCCGATGCCAGCCGCAGGACCTGCCGGCGGCGCTCCCTCATCAGGTCGCTCCGGCGTGTGCCGAAGGCTGCGGCCAGGCGGCCCAGGAAGTCCAGGGCGGCGGGCGTGAGGATCTCGTCGTGACGATCGCCCACGGGTGCGAGAACGCGGACGTGGTGGGTCAGGGCGCTGGTGGACATCGCTTCTCCTGCGGGCAGGGCGGGGCGGGCGGGTGCGGGATGCGGGGGTCGGACCGGGACGGTCGTACGACCCCCGGACACCCGGGGCAGACCGGACAGGTCCCGAAGGGCCGGCCTAGTGGAACTGCTCCTCCTCCGTGGAACCGGCCAACGCGGTCGTCGAGGAAGCGGGGTTGACGGCGGTGGAGACCAGGTCGAAGTAGCCGGTGCCGACCTCCCGCTGGTGCTTGACGGCCGTGAAGCCCTGCGCCTGCGCGGCGAACTCCCGCTCCTGCAAGTCGACATAGGCGGTCATGCCGTGCTCGGCGTAGCCACGGGCGAGGTCGAACATGCCGTGGTTGAGGGAGTGGAAGCCGGCCAGGGTGATGAACTGGAAGCGATAGCCCATCGCGCCCAGCTCCCGCTGGAACTTGGCGATCTGGTCATCGTCCAGCGCGGCCTTCCAGTTGAAGGAGGGCGAGCAGTTGTAGGCGAGCATCTGGTCCGGGTACTGCGCGTGGATCGCCTCGGCGAACTCGCGGGCCTGGCCCAGGTCAGGGGTGCCGGTCTCGACCCAGATCAGGTCGGCGTACGGGGCGTAGGCCAGGCCGCGGGCGATCACGGGCGCCATGCCGTTGCGGACGCGGTAGAAGCCCTCGGCGGTGCGCTCGCCGGTGACGAACTCGGCGTCGCGCTCGTCGACGTCGGTCGTGAGCAGGTTGGCGGCGAGCGCGTCGGTGCGGGCGATGATGACCGTGGGCACGTCGGCGGTGTCGGCGGCGAGGCGGGCCGCGTTCAGGGTGCGGATGTGCTGGGAGGTCGGCACCAGGACCTTGCCGCCGAGGTGGCCGCACTTCTTCTCCGAGGCGAGCTGGTCCTCGTAGTGGATGCCGGCCGCACCGGCCGCGATCATCGCCTTGGTCAGCTCGAAGGCGTTCAGCGGACCGCCGAAGCCGGCCTCCGCGTCGGCGACGATCGGCGCCAGCCAGTCCGTGGTGTCGCCGGCGTCCTCGGCGGTGGCGATCTGGTCGGCGCGCAGCAGCGCGTTGTTGATCCGACGCACCACCTGCGGCACGGAGTTGGCGGGGTAGAGGCTCTGGTCGGGGTAGGTGTGGCCGGCCTGGTTGGCGTCGGCCGCGACCTGCCAGCCGGACAGGTAGATGGCCTGCAGACCGGCCTTCACCTGCTGGACGGCCTGTCCGCCGGTGAGCGCGCCGAGGGCATGGATGTAGTCCTGCTCGTGCAACTGGCGCCACAGCCGTTCGGCGCCGCGCCGGGCCAGGGTGTGCTCCTCGCGGACGCTGCCGGAGAGCCGGACGACGTCCTCGGCGCTGTAGGTGCGCTCGATGCCCTGCCACCGGGGGTCGGTGGCCCAGCGTCGGGCCAGTTCCTCGGCTGTCTGCGTCCTCGCTTGTGCCATGACGGTCACCGTCTCTCGGTTTGTGCAGATTGCCAATTCCGCCTGTCCTGCGACGGGTGTGGCACTGCGTGTCGAATCGCTGTGATGCGGCCCGCCGTCATCCCGGGAGACGAAGGTGAGCAATGCTGCCGGGCGCAGACGTCGCGGATGCCCGGGGCTCCGACGTCAGGGCAGTGAATCGTGCCCCGGTCCCGAGAGGCGTCTGCCGGGTCCGGCGGGCCGCACTATGACTCTGACACTGGCACTCAGTGCCATCAAGCTTGGACAGTAGCCAACTTCTGCGAATCTTCGGGCAGCGTTCTGCCAAGTCTGCGAATGCTCCTACCACCAGTTGATCCCGTACCATCACCAGACCAAATCCCCGGCAGGGAGGAACGGGCGGTGAGCAAGACCTACGCGGGGGCGCGGTTGCGGAGACTGCGTGAGGAACGCGGAATGAGCCAAGCGGAGTTCGCTCGTTCTCTGGGCCTTTCCCCCAGCTATCTGAACCAGATGGAGCACGACTCCCGTCCGCTCACCGTGCCGGTCCTGCTCAGGCTGACCGAGACCTACGGCGTCGACCCCGGGTTCTTCTCGGCACGCGACACGACCCGCCTCGTGGCCGACCTGCGCGAGGCGCTGACGGGAGAGATCACCGCCGCCAGGGTCACCCAGTCCGATCTGGCCGACCTGGCGTCCCGGATGCCCGCGGTCGCCCAGGTACTGGTCGAACTGGGCCGCCGCAACCAGCTCCTGTCCGAGCGGCTGGCCGGAGTGACGGACGGCCGGGACGGAGACCGGGGCACCGCGCCGTCGCCGCACGAGGAGATCCGGGACTTTTTCTACCGTCGCCAGAACTACCTCCACGAGACCGACCTCGCCGCCGAGCACCTGGCCGACGAGATCGGAGTACGGCCCGGCGAGGTGATCGGGGCCCTCACGGCCAGGCTCGCCCGATCTCATGGCGTTCACCTGGCCGCGGAGCCGGGCGAACGGCTGCACCGCTACGACCGGCGGACTCGCACCCTCCACCTGTCCCCGCGCCTGCGGCCCGGCCAGCGTGCCTTCCGCATGGCGACGCAGCTCGCCCTGCTGGAGTACGACGAGGGCCTGGGCAGGCTGGCCGAGGAGGACTTCGAACCCGGTTCACCCGCCCACGCGCTCGCCCGCATCGGCATCGCCAACTACTTCGCCGCCGCGCTCATCCTGCCGTACACCGCCTTCCACACGGCGGCCGAGGAGTTCCGCTACGACATCGAGCGCCTCACCGACCGCTACGGCGTAGGCTACGAGACCGTCTGCCACCGCCTGAGCACCCTTCAACGCCCCCGCCAGCGCGGCGTGCCCTTCTCCTTCGTCCGGGTCGACCGGGCCGGCAACATGTCCAAACGCCAGTCCGCGACCGCGTTCCACTTCTCACGGGCCGGCGGCACCTGCCCGCTGTGGAACGTCTACGAGTCGTTCGCCGCCCCCGGCCGCATCCACGTCCAGATCGCCGAGATGCCCGACGGCCAGCGGTACCTCTGGACGGCCCGAGCGATCACCCGGCACCGCGGTGCGTGGGGCGAGCCCGGCAAGACGTACGCCATCGGCCTGGGATGCGAGATCCGCCACGCCCATCGCCTCGTCTACTCCGACGGCCTCGACCTCGACAACGCCCCGGCCGCCACGCCCATCGGCATGGGCTGCCGGGTCTGCGAACGCCTCGCCTGCCCCCAACGCGCCGCACCGCCGCTCGGCCGCGCCCTGCGGATCGACCCCGACAGCAGCACCTTCGTCCCTTACCCGGTGATCGGCCCCGACGCCCCATCGGATCGCGGGGCGGCCCGGGCGTAGGGCCGGCGTCGGAGAACGACCACACGATGCACGCCGTCGAGGGGCCGAGCGCTACCGGCAGATCCCGGCATTTCGGTCCCGTTCCAAGCCGAAGGCATGGTGGGGGAGACGTCAGCCCGAACGGCGTGGCGACACCTGCCGAGCTGAACCTTCGTGGACGCGACGTGACGCGCAGCGGCACGGACCCGCAGGGCACAACGGACCTGCTTCCCCGGTGTCATCCCCGCAGCCGCTGTGCGCGGAAACGGCGGGTGAGGGCCCTCACCCGGCTCCAGCCTCTGCCAGGGCCGACACGCGACGGGGCCTGCCGTCGGCATCGATGGCGACGAACGTGAGCCGCCCGGTGGCGACCTCGCTGCCGGGACCGGCGGCGTTCCACCGCTCGGCGGTCACCCTGACCCCGACCGTCATGGACGTCCTCCCCGCACGTTCCAGCTCAGCGTGCACCGTGAGTAGGTCGCCGGCGCGCACTGGGGCCAAGAAGGTCATCCGGTCGACGGAAACGGTCACCGCCGGCCCCTCGGCATGCCGCCCGGCGGCGGCCGCCGCCGCGTCGTCGATCAGCTTCATCACCACGCCACCGTGAATGGTGCCGTACAGGTTGGTGTCGTGCTCGCTCATGATGTGCGCGAGCGTCACCCGGGAGTCGGCCGGGCGCTTCGTGGGGGTGGACAGAGTGGCGTTCCGGTCGGCCACGTCAACTCTCCTTCGCGAGTCGCGGCAGGGGCGTAACCGCGCACACATAGCGGCGCGGGCAGGTGGCAGGTCTTCGGACTCGCGAGCACGTCCTCGTCGTTCAACGAGGAGGACTCCTACTGGCCGTCGCTTCCCAGGCCCTCGGGCCCAGTGCGTATGACGGCGGTCGTTCCCGCTCACCGCTGCGGGGCAGTCCCGGATTTTCACCGGGTTCCCTCTTGCGACGCATCCCGCCTGGCGGACGGGGCGAACCAGCTGCACGGGCCAGCTTACGGGCCGTGCTCGTGGCGCCGATCCTTGGCGCCTCCAGTTACCTGCCGACCAGACCCCTCGGCGCGATGCCGCCGCACATCGAACAGGGGAGATTCCGTCCGTGTCCGCACGTACGACGGGTCACAGGCCGTCCGTCGATACCGATCAGGAACTGACGAAGAATTGACTCATTGTCGGCCCTTCCAGGGCAGGTTGAGTACCTGTTCCGATGAGGTCGTCCGGCTGTGGTCGGGTCAGGCCGTTGTCCCGGAATCGATGGGACGGTTGCGCAGTGCCGTCCCGGACGGGGGTCTGACTCGTGAGATCTATGACCGAAGTGTCCAGTCACGGACCTGTCGACTGCCGTTCCGGGATGCCGCCTGCCACCGAGCCACAGGGCGTGTCCCAATAGGGGCCTTGCCGAGTTCACGCGCCATCACGGTTCAGACCGTCCGAGCGGGCCGGTGCCATCCACCCAGCACGTCACCCGCGGGAGAGGCGAATCACCATGACGACCAGACAGCGCAGCACCTCCCCCACCTGCACGGATCCTCCTGTGCCGGGCGAGGTCGTCCTGGGCGTGGACACGCACGGCGAGGTGCATGTCGCGGCCGTGATCTCCCCGCTGGGGAAGGTTCTGGGAACCGAGTCCTTCCCGGCAACGGCGGCCGGCTACCGGCAGCTGCTTGTGTGGGCCCGTAAGCGGGGGACGGTGCGTCGAGCGGGGGTAGAGGGCACCGGCACATTCGGCGCGGGCCTGTCCCGCTACCTGCTCGCCCAGCAGATTCAGGTCTTCGAAGTGAACCGGCCCGACCGGTCAGTCCGCCGTCTGCTCGGCAAGTCGGACCCGCTCGATGCCCAGGCCTCAGCGCGAGCCGTGCTCAGTGGCCGCGCCCGGGCCCGGGCGAAATCCGGCGACGGTCCGGTGCACAGCGCCCGGATCTTCAAGCTCGCCAAGGACTCCGCGGTCAAGGCCCGCACCCAGGCGATCAACCAGCTCAAAGCCGTCCTGGTCATCGCCTATCCCGCCCTGCGGGAACGGCTGTCCAGCCTGGGCAACCGCGAGCTGTTCCGCACCTGCGCACGTCTCGGCCTACCCGGCGGTGGGGGAGACGAGGACGCGGTGGCCCAGGCCACCCACCTGACGTTACGCATGCTCGCCGAGCGCATCGAGCAGCTCACCGTGCAGATCACCGAGCTGAACCAGCGCCTGACCCGGCTTGTCGAACACCACGCCCCACAGCTACTCGTACCGGTGGGCATCGGCCCGGACAGCGCAGTCACTCTCCTGATCACCATGGGAGACAATCCCGAGCGGCTGAACACCGAGGCGTCTTTTGCTGCCCTTTGCGGAGTCAGCCCCATCGAGTACTCCTCCGGCCGGCGGCGCACGCGCCGCCTCAACCACGGCGGCGACCGGCAGGCCAACGCCGCCCTGCACCGCATCGTCTTCACCCGTCTGCGCCACGACCCGCGCACCCAGGCGTATTACGAACGCCGCACTCAGGAAGGCAAGACCCGACGCGAGATCATCCGATGCCTCAAGCGATACGCAGCCCGCGAGGTCTTCAACCTGGTCAGACCGGTTTCCCGCGCCCCCGCGTTATAGGGGCGTCCGTGAGACGTGAGAGGGTCTGGGGCGTGAGTGAGACACCCCCGAACACCCTGCAATACCGCTTTGACGGGCCAGAAGACGCTCCGGTCCTGATCTTGGGTCCCTCACTGGGTACCACATGGCACAGGTTGTAGAGACCGTCTATGGGCGTCCACGTCAGTCCAGGGCGGGTGCGTAATAGCAGGTCAGGGCATCGCGGTCCGGGGGAGTCGGCGTAGTTCGTGACAGACGCGTGAGAGGGGCGCTCGACGGCAAGCCCCTGCAAAAGCGGCCGGCGGGGGATCCAGAGTGGGTGCGCTGCAGCTCCAGCCGCGGCACCGTACCCCTCGGGTTCTCCTCGACTGAGCACTCGATGCGACGGTGCTGTGATGACACACATCTTGGTGGATGCCGTCGGCGACCCTTCGTGATTGACGGGGCGTAGCCTTCGCCCGCGCAAAGCATCTGCAAGGTGTACCTCCCTGCCATGAGGGCGCGTCAGCCGCCGACATCGCTGCCGCCCGCCTCCTGCCTCACGTGTCTGGCAACTTGTCGACCAGGGGCATGTGGTGCTCGTTGTAGCGGTCGCCCTGGACTCGATCCGCCGACCAGTTCGTCGGCGAAGAGAGGAAGCCGAATGGCGCCGATGTCCTCCTCGACGGACGTCGTGTACGGGGCGCCAAGCCCCAGAGGGGGGAGTGTGCGAGTCCGCGAAGGGCCTCTGCAGACGCCTGTTGGAACGTGAAGGTGCGCGGTCCTCGGCCGGCGGCCATTCGGCATAGCAAGGCATTGGAAAAAATTCTTGGACAGATTTCCCTTTTTTGGGGCACCTTCGGTCCGATATTGCAAACCGGCCCCCGCCCGACGCTCACCCATCACGCCCGCAGGGACCGTACCGCCCGGTACGGTCCCTGCGGGCGTGATGGGTGGTCAGGTCACCATCGATACCAGCGGCCGCGCCCCCCGGGCGCTGGTGGATCGCATGACGAAACCGAGCAGCCACACGACCAGGACGGCGAGGGCCACCCACCAAAGGATCTTGGGTCTTGTAGTGACCAGCCCGTCGACGGGACAGCCCGCGCTGCGCCGTACTGGGGAGGCGCGGCGGGGCCACTCCGCACGTGCGTGTGGCTGCCTGCACCTCAGCCGACCGGCGCCGTCTCCGCCGCGCCTGTACCGGATGGAGCCGGACGTCGATAGGTGCACGGTTGGGATGTGAAGATCCGTCGGCCGACGGGGTGGGGACGAACGCAGACGAGGTGCTGCAGGTTGACCAGGCCCGCCTCGCAGGACAGCAGACCGATGGCGAAGTTCAGCCGCCATACGGCAACTGTCTCGGAGCCGACGAGCTCGATGGCTCGCTCGCGCTGCGTTTCCAGCCGGTCCAGCCATGCCCGAAGCGTCAGGGCGAAATCCGTCCGGAGATTCTCCATGTCCAGCACTTCCAGGCCGGACCGCTCCGCCTTCAGCGCGCTGCGGCCGATCTCGCCCGGGTTGAGATCCGGATGGACGTAACGGAGCATGAATGGACTGCGCATCAGGCGTCGGCCGGGCCGCAGGATGCACATTTCGTGACTGAGCACCCGTCCGCCCGGTGCGACCAGCCGCGCCAGAGCGGCAGCGTGTTCGTTCTGACCGCGCCGCGACAGGTGGTGGGTCATCTCGACGCTGGCCACGGCGTCGAAGGGGCCGTCTTGAACTTCCCGGTAGTCCTGGAGTCTCACCTGCAACCGATCCGCCAGGCCGGCTTCTTGGATTCTCCGGTCGGCCAGTCGCGCCTGGTTGGGTGAGAGGGTGACGCCCACGCCGTCCACGCCATAGTGCCGGGCGGCGTGCAGGAGCAAGCTGCCCCAGCCGCAGCCGAGGTCCAGCAGCCGCATCCCGGGTCGCAGGTCGAGCTTGCGGCAGATCAAGTCGAGCTTGGAGTGCTGTGCTTCGTCCAGCCCATAGCCGGCCAGGTCCGCCCCATGCGGCCAGTAGGCGCAGGAGTAGACCATGGACGGTCCCAGGACAAGCCGGTAGAAGTCGTCACCGATGTCGTAGTGGTGGCGGACGGCGCGGGCGCCACGGGAAGGTCGGACCTCCACGGAGGGGGCCCCAGCCGGTCGCCCCAGAATTCGCCGGTCCAAGCCGAAACGTAGTGACGCCAGGGCTGCACGCACGAGATCCGGCCGGGACGAGCCCAAGATCGACCCCAATTGCCGCATGACGGCGACCAGATCCCCCTCGACGACGGCCTCTCCGGCCACGAACGCGCGGGCGGCTCCGAGTTGCCCGGGGCGCCACAGCACCCGCCGTACCGCGCGAGGGTCCTTCAGCACCAGAGTCGACCCCAGCCCGGCGCCCACTACAGTGCCGTCCCAAGCCCGGATCCCGAAGTCGGGCGCGACCCCCAACGCGGTCTCAAGAAAGGCGGCGACCTGCTGGGCGACCCCTGAGCATTCTGCTCGGATCATGATCCTCCGTATTCAACAGACGATGACGCGCGACCAGCGCGGGCTGCACCGAGCTGTCGCAGCCGCGTGGCGTCCCGTCCTGGCTACTCAGACCGGGACGGACAACAGCTGTGATGCGCGCGTGCAGCAATGGGCAGGTAGACGCGTGGTGCTCGAAGTGTTCTGCGGGTGCTGCCAGCTACAAGGAGCCCAGGCGCCGACAACAGCGGTTCCACTCCTTGTACAACGACCGCCTCACCTCATAGGGCACGGTCATGCTGCCCATGCGACGGCCTGCCGCCGTCGCGCTGACGTGTCTTGCGCGGGGCGTCATCGAGACGCTGCCCGCCAGCGCATGACTGCCGCTGCCGTGCGGGGCGCCGTTTGGGCGTGACCGCGATCCCGCGGTGATCGTTGAACGAAGCGGCTCGCAGCGGCGGGGCCTGTAGTCCGGTCGGTTGCACGATTCGCATTCCGATCGTCGTGACTGTGCGCTTCGAAGGAGAACCCAGTGCATGATCCCCAGGTCGTCGCCAAACGGTTGCTCAGAGCATCTGCCAAGCATTCAGTGGGTGGGAGCGCTCGAAACGGGCGCGGCGGGCGCCGGCACGGTAGGCGACGGCACGGTCGGACTCGGCGCGGTGGGCCCCGGCACGGTCGGAGCCTGGTGGCCGAGGCGGATCAGCGCACGGCGCGCGAGGTCGGTGATGCCCTGGGCGTTGAGGAATTCCAGAGTGGGCAGTTCGCAGCCCAGCCGGCGGCGGGCCGCGATGACGGCTTCGACGGCCATGAGGGAGTCGAGGCCGAGCTGGTCCAGGCGACGGTCGCGGTCGAGTCGGGCGGGGTCGGTCTGCAGGATGTCGGCCAGCACCTGCGTGATGGCGTCCGCGGCCAGTGCGAGCGCTTCCGCGGGGGTCGCGGTGGCGAGGCGGTGGCGCAGTTGGTCGGGGCCGTCGTCCTGGGGGGTGTGCAGGGGAATGAGGCCGGCGAGGCGTGGGGTCTGCACGGCTGGCATCATGCTGCGGATGCGGGCCCAGTCGATTCTCGCTGCCGCGCTGACGTCGATGTCCTGTGCGATGGCGTGTGTGAGTGCCGCGCAGGCTTCTGCGGGGGTGAGGTTGTCCAGGCCGAGACGGGCGAGCATCTCGGTAATGCCGTGTCGGGCGGCGTAGCCGGTGTCCCCGACGGCGCCCCAGGCCACGGTGGTACCGGGCAGGCCGGTGGCGCGCCTGTTGCGGGTGAGCGCTTCGAGGTAGGCGTTGGCGGCGGTGTAGTTGGCCTGGTAGGCGTTGCCGAACCAGGCGGTGACCGACGAGCAGGTCGCGAAGAGGTGGAGGTCGCGGTCGCGGGTGAGTGCGTGCAGGGTGGCCGCGCCGAGCATTTTGGGCTCCAGAGCGGTGCGCAGACGTTCGTCGGTGAGTTCGGCGAGCGGGGCATCGTCCAGGACCATCGCGGCGTGAATCACTCCGCCCAGCGGTTGACCACCGGTGTCGATGGCGGCGAGTGTCCGGCGCAGGTCTTCTTCGCGGGTGACGTCCGCGGTATAGCCGGTGGCGGTGGCGCCGCGCTCGGCGAGGGACTGGATGAGCTGGGAGGCGCCGGGAGTGTCGGCGCCCCGGCGGCCCACGAGTGCGAGGTGGCGTGCGCCGTGGTCGACGAGACGGTGGGCGAGGGCTGCGCCGAGTCCGCTGAGTCCGCCGGTGATCAGATAGGTGGCTTGCGAGGAGAGCCGCATTGGCGAGGACGGGTGCTCCAGGGGCGGAGGTTCCTCGAAGGAGATAACGACCTTGCCTAGGTGGCGCGAGCGTTGCAGAACACGCAGTGCCTCGGCGATTCGGGTGGCCGGGTAGGTCAAGTGCAACAGGGGGCGGTACGTCCCGTCCGTGATCAACCGTGCTGTTTCGTCGAAGCAGGTCGCGGCCTGGGGCTGGCGGCCGGCGATGAGCTGGTAGGCGTCGATGCCGAAGAAGGCGATGTTGTTGCTGAAGGGTCGCAACGCCAGCGGCGTGGAGGTGTAGATGTCGCGCTTGCCGAGTTCCAGGAAACGCCCGCCTGGGCGCAGGAGTTCCAGACTGCGGCTGATCGCTTCTCCCGCCAGGGAGTTGAGGACGATGTCGACCCCCTGTCCGCCGGTAAGGTCGCGGACGTGCTCGGCGAAGTCCAGGGTGCGGGAGTCCAGGACGTGATCCACCCCGAGCATGCGCAGCAGGTCGCGTTTGGCCGGCGTGCCGGCGGTGGCGATGACGATGGCGCCCGAGGCTCGGGCAAGTTGGAGCGCGGCGAGGCCGATGCCGCCGGCGGCACCGTGGATGAGGACGGTTTCTCCCCTCTGAAGACGCGCGAGTCGTTCGAGGGCATGGTGGACGGTGAAGTAGACGACCGGCAGGGTGGCGGCTTCGGTGAACGCCATGCCGTCGGGGACGGTCCCGACGAGGCGGGCGTCGACGGTCACGTGGGAACTGAGGCTGCGGGGGGCGAGCGCGTAGACGCGGTCGCCGGGTGACAGGTGGGTGACGTCGCCGCCGACGGCAGTGACCGTGCCGGCGCATTCCAGGCCCAGGGCCGGTCCGTCCGGCAGTGGCGCTTCCGCGCCCGGGGGCAGGAGGCCCACGGCGAGCATGACGTCACGGTAGTTGAGCGCGGCCGCTGCGACGGCGATGGTGACCTCGTTGTCCGCGGGCCGCTGTGGTCGGTCGGGAACCCAGGTGAGCCGGGGGCGCAGACCGGCGTCGTGCAGGCGCAGGGTGAAGGGTGTCGCGTCGGGGGTGTCGGGAGCTGTGGCGGACGCGGCCTGGGGGATGGTGCGCGGGACGAAGCGGCCACCGCGGGTGAGGACAACCTCGTCCTCGTCGGTGGGGTCGAGTAGTTCGGCTGCCAGGCGCCGGGCGTCGTCGACGGACTGTGGCCCGGCGTCCAGGGAGATGCGCCGGACGGTCAAGTAGGGGATCTCGTTGGCCAGGGAACGCGTCGCACCCCACAGCGCCGCGTCCTGAGGAGCGCCAGGCCGCTCGGGGGCGGGGTGGATGCCACTGGGCCGGGTGACGATCCACAGGCTGGCCGTGCTCCCGGCCGACAGGTGCGAGCCGGTTCCGGCGAGCTCCCGCAACACACCGAGCCGGGCGGCCGCTCGGTCACAGACTTCGGCTGGACTGCCGCCGTCGTCGTCAGCGTCGAAGACCAGTACCGTGGTCGGGAGTTGCTGCTCAGCCGAAATCTGCGCCCAGTGCCGAGGCGTCTGGGCGAGACCGGTGACCTGGACGTCGGCGCCCGCGTGGATGAGGATGTCGGCGAGGTCCCGGACCAGGCGGCTGTCGGGGGCTTCTCCGGCCAGCAGCCATCGCGTTTCCGGGGCGGCCGACGGCGTGGCAGGGGCGGCGACGGTGGTGCGTGCCGCGCGGCGGGCGCAGAGCACCGAGTACTCGAGTTCCGGTCGGGACCGGTCGTGTCCGAGTTGGGCGACCTCGTCGAAGCCGCATTCGCGCAGCAGCGGCTGCCAGGCGTCACCCGGCAGCAGAGGAGAGTCCGATCGCAGCGGGGCGTCGGTGAAGTCCCAGAAACCTTCGAGCGTGCCGAAGCAGGGGGCCAGGAGACCGGGCTCGTGGGTCTCGTGGGCGAGGAGCTGCCCACCGTCGGCGAGGAGGTGGGTGATGCGAGTCAGGGTCGCGCGCAGGTCCCGCGTGGCGTGCAGGACATTGGTGGCGATCACCACATCGAAGGAGGCCGCGGCGAAGCCCTGCTCGGCCGGGTCCTGGTTCAGGTCCAGGCACTGGTAGTCGACGAAGTCGAAGTCCGCGAAGCGGGCCTTGGCAGAGGGGAAGAAACCGGCGGACAGATCGGTGAAGGTGTACGCCGTGCGCTCCGGCGGCAGGTGGGGCAGGAGCAGAGCCGTGCTGCTGCCGGTGCCCGCCCCGACCTCAAGAACGCGCAGCGGCCGGTCCTCGGGCCAGGCGCGGACCTGCTCGCGCACCAGGGCGAGCAGCAGCTGGTTGTGGAAGCGGGGCTGGACGGCGTCGCTGTAGAAGTACTCGATCAGATGGCGGTCGGGTTCGTCGAAGAGCAGAGTCAACGGATCGCGCTTGCCGCGCAGTACATCGGCCAGGTGAAGGCAGCACCGGCCGAACAGGGACGTCTCCACCGCATGCTGGGGGAAGTCGTCCACGAGTTGCTGGAACCGCTCCAGTGGCGGGGGGCCGTCGGAGTCGGGCAGACGCCAGCGTGCGGGGCGGCCTTCCGCGGCTTGCCGGGTCTGACGCAGCAGGCCCCGGGTGGCGTGGGCGAGCAGTTCGGCCAGACGGGTGTGCCGGGGGAGCATTCCGCCGGCGACCAGGTCACTGACGTCGAACTCGGTTTGGTTTGCGGGCAGCAGTTGGGCGAACGCGTCGGCGGTGAGGCGCGCGCAGCACTCGCGAAGACGCTGCAGCCCGATGTCGTGCCCTTCCTCGCGCCAGGTCCGCTCCAGACGGTCGCGGTAGGGCAGACACGTCTGCACCAGGTCGGTGGGTGAGGGCAGGGGGGTGGGGCCTGCCGGGTCGGCGGCCCCCGGGGCGGCACGGAGCACGTTGACGAGGTGCTGGACGGGCTCGGTGGGGGTGTTGCCCATGCGGCGCAGCCGGCAGCCGGTGAGCTGGAGGCAGACCTGGCCGTCGGTGTCGGACAAGGTGATGTCCCAGCAGGTCTCCTGGGGGTTGCTGTCTCGCAGGCGTACGTGGATCACGCCGGCTCGCGGCGGGGTGCGCCACAGGCGCAGGGCTTCGACGGCGACCGGCAGGAACGGCAGGTACTCGCCGTCGACGCTGGTCAGGCACCCGCCCGCTTGGAGAGCACCGTCCAGCAGGGCCGGGTGGACGTGGTAGCCGTCCGCAGCTTCGCCCAGAGTGTAGGAAGCAACGGCTTCGTCCTCACCCCGGCGCAGCTCGGTGAGGACCTGGAAGGCCGGACCGTACACGAGGCCGGCGCGCCGGGCACGGGCGTAGTGCTCAGCGACCTCCAGGTGGGTGTGCAGACGCGAGCGCAGGTCGGCGAGGTCGACGGAGGGCGGCGCGGCAGCCAGCAGGCGTCGGACGCGGGCGCGAGCGTACTGCTGCCAAGGACGGTCGTCGCCGGTACGCGCGGCGATCGTCAGGGCCTGGTCGCCTTCGCTGAGGGAGACCTGTACGCGGACGTCGGAGGCGTCGTCGTCCCACGGCAGGTCCAGGGCACGGGTGATGAGGAGATGGTTCACCTCGACCGGGGCGTCGTGGACGAGTCCTCCCGCGGCAAGGGCCATCTCCAGATAGGCGGCGGCGGGCATGACCACGGCGCCTGCGACCTGGTGGTCGGCCAGCCACGGCAATCGGGAGGGTTCCACCAGGTTGGACCAGGCCGGCTGCTCGACGGAGACGCGTGCCCCCAGCAAGGGATGCTGAACGGGGGAGGTCTCGCCGGCGACGCGCAGCCACCACTGCGGGTCACCGTGCCAGCGCCGCTCTCGCTGCCAGGGGTACGCCGGCAAGTCGCTCATGCGTCCGGGCCGTGGGAAGAAGGCGTCTTCATGGGTCAGGGCCCCGGCGGCCAGTACCTGTGCCGCCGCGGTGTCGACGGCGGCCGGCCCCGGCACGGCTCGGGCACAGGTGGCTGTCACGAGCACTGGGCGTTCCAGCTCCTTGGTCGCCTTGCGCAGGTAGGGCCGAAGGACGGGGTGGGGGCCGATGTCGACGAAGATGTCGTAGCCGTCATCGAGCAACGTACGCAGGGCCGGCCCGAACAGAACGGGCTCGCGGACGTTGCGCCACCAGTAGTCGGCTTCCAGCTCCTCACCTGGGCAGACCGCGCCGGTGACCGTCGAGACAAACGGCAGAGCGGCGCTGTCGGGACGCAGCCCGTCCAACGACTGGAGCAGGCCGTCCCGTACGGGGTCCATGGCTTGGCTGTGGAAGGCGTAGTCCAGGTCCAGCATGCGGAAGAAGACCGCGCGCACTTCCAGGTCGGCGCCCAGGGCTCGGAGTTGTTCCTCGGGACCGCAGATGGTGACGTCCTGTTCGCCGTTAACGGCGGCGATCTCCAGCGTGCCGGCGTAGGGAGCGAGTTCCTTTGCCGCTTCCTCTGCGGACAGGCCGACGGCGGCCATCCGGCCCCGGCCACGTGTGACCGCCTGGGCTCGGCTGCGCTCGGCGACCACCCGGGCGGCAGCAGGCAGGTCGAGAGCACCGGCGACGTGGGCGGCGGCGATCTCACCGACGCTGTGGCCCAGGACGGCGGCCGGTCGGATGCCCCGGGACTTGAGCAGTTCCACCAGACCGATCTGGAAGGCGAACAGCAGCGGCTGGGCGATCTCGGTGGCCTCGACACGCACCGGGTCCGCCGCCGCCATCTCCTCGCGTACCGACCAGCCCAAGTGAGGACGAAGTGCGTCGTCGACCCGGTCGACTGCGTCCCTGAAGACCTGTTCCTCGCTCAGCAGGTCCGCGCCCATGCCGGCCCACTGGGAGCCGTTGCCGCCGAAGGCGAACACCACACGGCCGTCCGCCACCGCATGCCCGGTGGCGGTGCCGGCGGGCAGGGGCAGTGCCCCTTGACCGACGGCCTCCAGCGCTTCGGCTGCCTGCCGGGCGTCGCGCGCCAGGACCACCGCCCGATGGGGGTGCAGGGTACGACGGCGTACGGCCGTCCACGCCGCGTCGTAGAAGCCCTCAGGGGTTTCCCCGAGCAGCCGCCGGCCCATGCGGGTGGCCGCTGCCTCCAGTGCCTCGGGGGTGCACGCCGAGACCACCACCGGCAGCAGTCCTGGGGGTTGCTCACTGTGGTCGGTGGTGACGGGAGCCGTCGGCGCACCGGTGAGCACGACGTGCGCGTTGGAACCGCCGAAGCCGAAGGAGTTGACACCGACCACCGGTCGCTGCCCGGGCAGCGACCTGGCCTCGGTGCACGGGTCGAGTCGCCAGCCCCCGAAGTCGATATGCGGGCTCAGCGGCTGCGCGTGCAGGGTCGGCGGGATGCGACGGTGCCGCAGGACGAGCAGTGCTTTCATCAGTCCGGCCATACCGGAGGCGGCCTCCAGGTGACCGGTGTTGCTCTTGACCGATCCGATCGGCAGCGGCCCGACGGTGCGGTGGGCGCCAAGAGCGCGGCCGATGGCGTCGCACTCGATCGGGTCGCCCACCGGTGTACCGGTGCCGTGGGCCTCCAGGTAGGAGAGGTCGTCGGCGCTCACACCGGCTCGGGCGTAGACCTGTTCGAGCAGTGCCGCCTGCGCCTGCGCGCTGGGAAGTGCCAGCCCGGTGGTGCTGCCGTCACTGTTGACGCCACTCGCCAGGATCACCCCGTGGACGCGGTCGCGATCCTTGAGCGCGTCGGACAGGAGCTTGAGCGCCACGACGCCTCCGCCTTCCGCGCGTACGTAGCCGTCGGCTTCCGCCGAGAAGACGCGGCAGCGGCCGGTCGGCGACAGCATGGAGGCGGCCGAGAAGCCGGTGAAGCCGAACGGGCTGAGCAGGACGCTTACTCCTCCTGCCAGCGCCATACGGGCCCGGCCCGTCAGCAGCGTCTCGCACGCCTGGTGCAAGGCGGTCAGGGCCGATGAGCAAGCGGTGTCCACCGTCATGCTCGGCCCGTGCCAATCGAGCAGGTGCGAGATACGGTTGGCCGCGTTGGTGGCCGCAAGGCCGGCCATCGTGTACGCGTTGGGTGCGTCGCCGCCGGTGGACTGCAGGTCGGCGTAGTCGTGACTCGACATACCGACGAACACCGCCGTGTCAGAGCCCGCGGTGGCGGCCTGGTCGATGCCGGCATCGTCCAGTGCCTCGACCGCCATCTCCAGCAGCAGCCGGTGCTGCGGGTCCATGCGCGCGGCCTCGCGCGGTGACACCCGCTGGAAGTAGGTGTTGTCGAAACCGGTCACGTCCTGGAGAAAACCGCCCGCGGCCGTGTAGCTCTTGTTGTTCCTGCGCCGTTCAGCGTCGACGAACCTTTCGGCGTCGAAACGGTCGGGCGGTACCTCGCCGACCAGGTCGCGTCCCGCGCGCAACGCCTCCCAAAGGTCGTCCAGACCCGAGATGCCGCCTGGCATTCGGCACGAGACGCCCACGATCGCCACGGCCTGGCTGTCGGGGTATGCGGGGGCCACAGCCACGGAGTTCTCCTGCACGAATGAGTGGGAAGCAGCGGCGAGCTGCATGCGATCGGGGCCGGCGGTGTGTTTCGTCGCCGAACCTCCGCGATCTTAAGGAGTGAGGGGACGGTCCCCTTCACGCGTTACTGCATACGTGGGAACACGACGAGCGATGTCCGGGTGTTTCGAAGGCATTCGTACCATTCGGGGTTTGCGGCGACTGCCTCGATGCGTTCACCACTGCGGGTGAACTGAGGAGCGCCTCTGTCGGCTCCACCTGCAGGTTTGCGCGATCGGGTGAGGAGGTGGCGTCAGCCCGCGGAGCGTCCTTTACCGGAAGGGTGACGGTGAGCCACCGTTCTCCGAAGCGCCGGTAGGGTCACCGCCGTGCTGGTCCCCCCCGCAGGATCCGCCACCTGCACGACACGGGCAGCCGGATCTCTGTCGCCGTCGCACTCCCGCGCCGCCGGCCACAACCCGGCCCACGACAGCCCACCTCGACGCGGCCTCGACGACGTATCTGGAAGGCAGGCCATGAGTAGTTCACCGGTTGCCCCACCGACCGTCAGCACCGACCTGACCGCATGCGGCTGGTGGCGCCCGTGCACGGTGCAGGTCATCGGAGAGGTGCCGGCCGAACACCAGGCGCTACGAGCCTTCCTCGACCGTCTGGTCGCCGCTTTCGAGCTCCAGGGCCACTCCGTCTTCGACCGTTCCCACGGTGACGTCGACCTGATGCTCATGTGCGGGCAGATCCCAGAAGGGCCGCAGCCACTGAGGGATCGGATCCCCGAGAACTACCCGCCACTGAGCGCGATGCTGCGCCAGCGTCACGGTCTGCGCCGCAACCCGCGCCACGTCGTCGCCGTGGTCGAGGTGCCTGAGCGGCTGAGCACCCTGCCCCACGCCGAAGTCGTCGCCACCGCTCGCACCGCCATGGGCCGACTGGGCGCGGCCAAGGTTTTGTTCGTGTCCCGCGGGGACGCTCCCGGCCGGGTGGCGGAGGTGACTCTGTGCACCATGGAGGGCGGCCACCCCACCGAGATGGACGACACCGCCGACCGCATGCGGGACCGGCTCGTCACCGCAGCCTGCGCCCAGCAGGTCGCCGACGACTATGACACCGTCCGCGACGCCATCACGGCCGAGGCGTGGCAGGCCGCCACCGCCCCCGAGCAACTGGCCGCTGCGGGCCGTCGGATGGGTGAACTGGGTCTGCTGTCGCCGCCGTTGAAGGTGTCCGACTTCGTTTCCGACCAACTGGCCGACATGTACGAGATCTACATGGGGGTGCGCGGCTTCAGTGAGGGCATGCTCTTCGCCTTCGACCCCGACCTCGGCTGCTTGGTGGTCAGTGCCTCGGGCTCCTGGGACGTCGACAAGCGGGCATTGACCCGTGAGCAGGTCGTGGCCGTCGAGCCGCGTCTGGCCGGTGGACGGCGTCTGCGCGTCCTGGCGCCGAGCGGCACGCTGCCGATGCAGCCGTCGGTGGAGACATGGGAGATCTGTGCTCTGATGGAGGCTTGCCCCACCGTCCGTGTCACCAAAGACATGGCCGGCACATGGGGCCCGGACCCGAACGGTGAACGCGAGGTTCCCCTGGTCCGCGCCGGTATTCACGCCCACGTCGGCGTCACCTCCAGCGATGACACAGTGATCGAGACCGTGGAAGCCGACCGTGAGCAGTTTCCTTACGGGTTCGGCTGCGGCACTGACCTGACCGTAGAGATCGCACGCAACACCGTCCGCCGGTCACACGCCATCAACGACCCCACGGACCCGCGGGTCTACGTGCGCTGGCCCTTGCTGTACCACGGGGAGATGGCCGTGGAACTGTGGAAGCCCGGCCTGCCCTCCCAGCCTTTCCAGGGTCTGCTCGACCAGTACGGCACGGCGGTGCAGTTCACGCCCGACGACGTCCCGCAGCCGCGGTGAGCGGACGTCCTCCCTCCCCGCGCAGCGGAGGGCCGTCATGCCGAGCGCGGTGATTACCGGAGCCACCTCGGGCCTCGGACTGGCCTTCGCCGTACACCTGGCCGGGGCCGGTTACGACCTGACGCTGGTCGCCCGCACCGAGCGCGATCTGGAGAGTACGGCCGACCTGCTGCGAAGCCCCGGTCGGCGGGTCACTGTCATGGCCGCCGACCTGGCAACCGCCCCCGGCAGCAGCAGGCTCACGGAAAGTCTGGCCCGGACCGTCCCGGACCTGCTGGTCAACAACGCCGGCATGGCGGTCGCCGCGGCCTTTCCCGCCAGTGACTCCGGTGCCGAAGAGGCTCTCTTGCAGCTGAACATCGGGTGTGTGCTGCGCACGACACAGGCCGTCCTGCCCGCCATGATGCAGCGCGGCTATGGCGCCGTCGTCAACGTCGCGTCCGTCGCCGCCTACGGTCCGACCTGGCTGGCCAGCACCTACCCCGCCAGCAAGTCGTGGGTGCTCGCCTTCACCGAGTCCATCGCCCGCTCCGCGCCGGTCCGAGACAGCGGGGTACGCATCATGGCCCTGCTGCCCGGCTACATCCGCACGGCATTCCACCAGCGGGCGGGGCTGGAGGTCGGCCACCTGCCCTCGTGGATGTGGCTGAACAGCGAGCAGGTCGTCACCGCCGCCATGCGCGACCTCGCCAGAGGCCGCCTGGTCAGCATCCCCACCCGCCGCTACAGGGCCTGCGCCTGGGGATTGCGGCACCTGCCCCGCACGCTGACGTCCGCATGCAGCTGGGACCTCGGCCGCGCTCGGTCGGCCCTTGCCCCGCCCGATGCCCCATGCACCGCGGACCCCGCGGCATGACAGTTGGGACGGCTCACACCCACGTCGATGCGCCCCTCAGTCCCACCCGGTGGTGCGGCCTGGGCACTGCGGTGCCCGGAGTGCGCCTCGGTCGTGATCTCTTGCGTGGCAATCGGGTGCTGCTCGCCTTGGCCGCCGTCTTGTCTCTCTTCGCGTCCGCTGCCGGCCTGACCGTGCCATGGCTGGCCATGGTCGTGACGGACGCCCTCACCCACCATCAGCCGATCACCCGTGCCGCCCTGTGCATGAGCACTGCTGTCCTGTGCGCAGCCGGATTCCAAGCCCTCGCCGGATGGCTGCTGGCCGGAATCGGCGAACTCGCCGTACTACGACTGCGCTGCCAGGCCATGGACCACCTGCTGCGGCTGCCATTGCATGCCGTCCGCGACGAGGGCACCGGCGCTCTCACCGCCAGGGTCACCTCTGACGCCGTGGTGCTGCGCATACTCATCGAAACCGGTCTCGTTCATCTCCCGGTGGCGATGATCGCCACCGCAGCCACGCTCACCGCCATGGCTGTCATCGACCCAGTCCTCACCTTGGTCGCCGTCGGCGCCTTCAGTCTGGCCGGCGCCTGTATCGCCCTGATGACGGCTCGCATGAAACACCTCGCGGGCGCCCAGCAGCGCGCCCTCGGACAACTCGCCCAAGGTCTCACCGCCCACCTCACCGCGCTCGTCACCGTCAAGGCGTGCCGCTACGAAGCCGCAGCCGCACGAAAACTCAGACACGCCGCGGCAGACGTGCGCTCCGCATGTCTGCCTGTCTCCCGACTCCAGTGCCTCACCGGCCCGGTGGTGAGCCTCGGTCAGCAGATCGCGGTGCTGGCCGTAGCCCTAGTAGCAGGACAGCAGATCACGCGAGGGGCGCTCTCTCTCGCCTCCTTCAGCGGCTTCTTCCTCTACCTGCTGCACCTCACCTCCCCCCTGGCCATCATCGCCCTGGGCATCGGCCACATGCAGGCCGGGCTGGCTGCGCAAGGCCGTTTCCGTGACCTCTTCACGATCACCGCGGAAACGGACAACGCCACACCGTCCAGCCTGCAATCGACCTGCAGCGAAGCTGAAGCCGTGACGTTCGACCACGTGACCTTCCGCCATCCCGGAGGCAGCCCGGTCCTGGACCGTGCGAGCTTTCACGCTCCCGCAACCGGCCTGACCGCCCTCGTCGGCCCCTCAGGCACCGGGAAGTCCACAGTGCTCACTTTGATCAACCGCCTCGCGTCGACCGATCAAGGTGAGATCCGTGTGCTGGGACGCCCCGTGGACAGCTGGCCTCTCAGCGAGCTACGTCGGCGCACCACCTACGTCGACCAGCACGCCACGCTGATAGAGGGCACCCTTCGTGAGAACCTCCATCTCGGCCTTGAGGGACCGGTCAGCGACGAGACGCTGCTGGACGCGCTGGAGAAGGTCGGTCTGCGCGAGGCCGTCCTGCGCCTCCCCAGAACCCTCGGCACCCCCCTCGGCCGCGCACACGACCTTTCCGGCGGTCAACGCCAGCGCCTGGCCGTGGCCCGTGCTCTCCTCGCTGACAGCGACATCGTCCTCCTCGACGAACCGAACTCCCACCTGGACGGCATCAGCGAACGCCGCATCCTCCAAGCCCTCGTCGACTTATCGGCAACTCGCTGCGTCATCGTCGCCAGCCACCGACCGTCCATCGTCCACAACGCGCGGCACGTCGTTCTGATCGGAGAGGACGGAACAGTTGTCAACGGCAGCCACGAAGAACTGCTTGCCAGCAACATCCACTACAGGGATCTTTTCTCCGGCTACGCCACAGCCTCCTCGGGCTACTCGGAGTTCTGACCCCCACCCGCCGCCCTACGCCAAGCGCGTGCGGACGCCTGCCCCTCAGCCGGCCGCGCCGCCCCCACAGCGCCCGTCAGGAACGGAGCCGGACGTCGGTAGGCATCCGGCCGGGGCGTGAAGATGCGCCGGTGGACGGGCCGCGCCGGCCAGAGCGCGGGCCAGCGCCCGGCCGATTCCGGTGCTGGCTCCGGAGACGAGCGCAGTCGGCATGGTGTGCCCTCTCTGGAAGTGCTGGGGGCGCTTCGCGGGAAGTGCTGTGGGGCTTCACGCCTTTCGGCTCCCATCCTTCTCTCCAACCGACCCGCCTTCAGGGAGCGGCGCAGAGTGTCCCGTCACCGGCACACGCACGGGTGAGGAACCGTGTCCGTCACCTCGGCCGGGCGTTGGGCAGAAGCCCCGGGGTGCAGGAGACAGACCCCGTCATGTACCGGCCACCCGAAGGGACAGCGTGCCTGATGCCTGACGAATCGGCGGAAGTTGCCGTTCCCCAGGAGACCGTGGTCCCGAGGGCTCGTGCCGCCGTCGGGCGAGCGGCCGGCCTGCTCGACGCAGTGGCACGGTGGTCGTTCCGCCGTTGCTGGTGGGTGCTCGGTTCCGCGGCCTGCCTGCTCGCGCTGTGCGCCGTGCTGGGCGTGAGCATGGGCGGCCGGTGGTCCAACGGAGGCTACAACGCGGAAGGTACGGCCGCCTGGCGGGCCGAGGCCGCCGCGCGACCGTTCGCCGCGAGCACTCCCGATCTCGTCCTGTACGCCCGGCCCGGCCAGCCGGTCGACTCGCCAGGCGTGGCGGAGCAGGGCCGCCGGGTGACCGAACTGGCCGCACGCACACCGGGAGTCGAGGTCGCGCTGTCGTACTGGAGCACCGGGTTGGGCCCGTTGCGCACCGCGGACGGGCGTGGCGCGTTGCTGCGCATCGACCTCAAGGGCAGCGACTCCGATGCCGCCCGCACGGCCCGCAGCCTGGTGCCGGTCCTGCGGGCCGCCGCTCCGGGGTTGAGACTGTCCGTGAGCGGCCCGGCCTGGGTGAACGTCACCGCCACCGAGCAGGCGCAACGCGATCTGTTGCACTCGGAGATGTTCAACCTGCCCGTGGTTCTCCTGGTTCTGGTGCTGGCCTTCGGCTCTCTCGGTGCCACGCTCGTGCCCGTGGCGATCGGGGCGGCTGCGGCGTCCGGAGCCCTGGCCGTGCTGTCGGTCGTGACCCGGCTGACGCCGGTGACGGTCTTCGCGGTCAACCTCAGTTGCGCCCTCGGCTTCGGTCTGGCCGTCGACTACGCCCTGTTCACGCTCTCCCGCTACCGAGAGGAGCGCGCGCGTGGACTGGCCGCGGAGGAAGCGGTCGGGCGAGCGATGTCTACCACCGGACGGGCGGTGGTCTGCTGCGCCCTCACCATGGCGTGGTGCATGGCGGCGCTGATGGTGTTCCCGTTGGGGCTCATCCGGTCGCTCGCGATCGCTTCGCTGATCGTCGTCGCGTTCTGCGCGGTAGGCACCGTGTTCCTGCTGCCCGCACTGGTGGCCGTACTGGGCGAGCGCATCGACGGGCTCATCATGCCCCGGCGCCGGTCCGTCACCGGCGCATCGGTCAGCCCTGCCTGGCGGCAGGTCGCCGTCACCGTCACCAGGCGGCCCGTGCTGTGGGCCCTGGCCGGTTCCGCGCTGCTCCTGGGACTGGCGACGCCGGTCCTCGGACTTCGTCCCGCTCTGATGGACGAGACCATCCTGCCGCCCCGAGCCGAGGCGCGAGCCGCCGCGGAAGCTGTCCGCCGCGACTTCCCCTACCCGCCCGATCGACAACTGACAGTGGTGCTGCCCCGCACGGACCCGGTGGCCGAGGCGGCCGGTCTGGACGCCTACGCACGGCACCTGTCGACGCTCCCCGGCACGACGCGGGTGAGCACCGCCGCGGGGGACTACACCGGCGGGAGGCCCGCCGAAGCCCGGCACACCACGGCGTCCGCGAAGCGCGGAACACTGGTGGTGGCGTTCGCGGCGGAGCCCGTGCAGTCCCGTGCGACCGCGAGGCTGGTCGACGCCGTCCGCGGCACGCCGGCGCCGGGCCCGGCACAGGTCGCCGGAACGGCCGCCCATCTCGCCGACACCAGGCGGGCGGTGACGTCCGCGTGCGGCTGGTGGGCGGCCCTGACACTCGGCGGGGTGTTCATCATGCTGCTCGCCTTCACCAGGAGTCTGCTGATCGCGCTGAAGGCCGCCGCCCTGGGGGGACTGAGCATCGGCGCGGCGCTCGGGCTGATGGTGCTGCTGTTCCAGCGGTGGCAGCTCCTGGGGCCGCCCGCGGGCGGTGGTGAGGGCGCCTTGGAGATCACCATGCCGTTGCTGGCCGCTGCCCTCGCGTTCGGACTCTGCGTGGACTATGAGGTGTTCCTCGTCTCCCGCATGGTGGAGGAGTGGCGGCGTACGCGCCGGAACACGGCTTCCATCGTGTTCGGTATCGAACACACCGGTCGGCTGTTCACCGCCGCCGCGCTGGTGGTGGCCGTCAGCATGGGCGCGCTGATGGTGTCCCAGGTGCGTCTGCTGGTGGTTCTCGGCGCGACCATGGCCGCCATCGTCATCCTCGACGCCACCGTCGTCCGGGGTGTCCTCGTCCCGGCGGTGATGCAGCTGGCCGGCCGGGCGAACTGGTGGACCCCCGCAACCCGCCGGCGCGCTCCGGCCAGCCCGTTGTCCCACCGCGACGGTGACAGGGCACCGGACAGTGAGGATTCGGGACGGCCACACGAACGGGTGAGGAGGCGGGCACTCGAGTGAACCGCGTCGTGACGTGCCGAACGGTTCGGGGCGGCGAGACGCCGACCGGTGTCAACAGTGGCCTTGAGTAGCAAGGGGCCTTGCGCTCCGGGCGGTCACCGGACACCACCCACCAGCGGCCTGAAGACGGTCGGCCTCGTGCCCGGCAGCCGCGCCGGGTTCGCCGTCGCCGCCGCGCTCGCCTGGTCTTCGACGGGCAGCCTCCTCGCCCTGCCGCGGACGATCAGCGCGGTGGTGACCGCACTCGTCCGACGCGAACCGGTCGCCGGCGCCCTCACCGCCCTGACCTGTCTGACGCTGGCGGCGTCCGCCGCTCAGGCCGGCTGCGCCTGGATGCTGGCCCGCGCGGGGGAGGGCGTCGCACGGGGCCTGCGGGCGCGGGTCGCCCACCACACGCTGCGACTGCCCCTCGCCGACGTCCAGGCAGGGGGAGCGGGCGACCTCACCGCCCGGATCGTCCATGACACCGGCCAGGTCCCCGCGGCGCTGGAGAGCGGTCTGGTGCACGTCCCGGCGGCCGCCTTCGGCGTCCTGGCAATCCTGACGACAATGACCTGACTGGATCCCCAGCTCCCCCTGGTGACTGTTGGGACGTTCCTCCTGGTCAATGTTCCCGCCCCGGGGCGCTCTCTACGAACTCGTCGAGCCCGTTGATCTGGTGAGGACATACGACCCGGACACCGTCCTGGGCAGGCTGACCGCCTTCCCTGCCAAGCGCGGCGGCCTCTGCCCGCAGAGGCGTCCGTCCGCCTCTGGTGCAGCACCCGCGACCCGGCACTACTCCGTGCAGACGTCGTAGCGGGGCGCGGGTGCTGCGGTCCGGGGCCTGAGCCGGCGGTGCCGTTACTTGTGCATGACGCGATGGATGCGGTGAGCGATGCCGTCGATGGTCGCTGCGGCCATCAGTTCCATGAGGGAGAGTTCGCAGCCGAAGGTCTGCTCCAGGGCTACTTTCAGCTCGGCGCCCATCAGCGAGTCCAGTCCGAGGTCGACCAGGTTGGCGGAAGGGTCCACGCGGTCCGGGGTGGTCTGCAGGATGTGCGCGGTGGCTTCGACGAGTGTCCCGGTGATCAGTTCGAGGCGGGCCTGGTCGCCTTCGGCGGCCTTGAGGCGCTGGCGCAGGTCATGGGCCTGGGTACGTTGTACCCGGCTGCCGAGGTGGCCCAGTTGGGCGGAGAACCTGGGCACGGTGAGCGCCGGGAGCAGGTGCGTGAGGCGTTCCCAGTCCATGACACCGACGGCTGCATGACCCTCGGAGCGGCTCAGATGCCGGTCGAGTGCGGTCAGGGCCATGGCTGGGGTGATCAGTCCGATGCCGGAACGGGTGATGGTGTCGGTCATGTTCGTCCGTGCGACGTATCCGGTCTCGGAGATGCCGCCCCAGGCCAGTGAGAGACCCGGTCGTCCCCGGTCGCGCCGTGTGCGCATCAGCGCTTCCATGTACAGGTTGGCGGCCGCGTAGGGCGCCTGGTGCTGGTTGCCGACCAGAGCGGCGACGGAGGAGTAGGTGACGAAGAAGTCGAGATCACGGTCCTCGGTGAGCGCGTGAAGCACCTCGGAACCGCGCACCTTGGGCGCCAGGACGGCGGCGAAGCGCTCGGCGGTGAGGTCGGTCAGCGGGGCGTCGTCCAGGTGCATGGCGGCGTGCACGATGCCGCGCACCGGACGGCCGTGCCGGTCCGCTTCCGTGATGACCGCCCGGACGGCCTCGCGCTCGGTGATGTCCGCCGCGTGCACCTGGGTGGTCACGCCGGCGCGTTCGAGGTCGGCGAGCAGGCCCGCGGCTTCCGGAGCCTCGGCGCCGCGGCGGGAGACGAGGGCCAGGTGGCGGGCGCCCCGGGTGACCAGATGGCGGGCGGTCGTCGCGCCCAGCCCACTCAGCCCGCCGGTCACCAGGTAGGTCGCGTCGGCGTCGAGGTGCGGCACCGGACGCGGGTCTTCGACGGCGATGGGCAGGCTGTCGGTGAAGGAGACGACGACCTTGCCCAGATGGCGGGAGTGGCGCAGTGCGTCGAAGGCGTCGCGGATGCGGGATGCCGGGTAGCTCTGGTGGGGCAGGGGCCGGTAGGTGCCGTCGGTGACGCGGTCTGTGAGCGTGCGAAAGGCGGCCGCGGCCTGTGCGGGGGCGTCCGCGATGAGCCGGGTGATGTCGACGCCGAAGTAGGCCAGGTTGTCCCGGAAGGGGCGCAGGAGCAGCGGGGAGTTGGCGTAGATGTCGCGCTTGCCCAGCTCGATGAACCGGCCGCCGGGCTTCAGGCATTCGAGGCTGCGCGCGATGGCTTCGCCGGCCAGGGAGTTCAGGACGACGTCGACGCCCTTTCCGTTGGTCAGTTCGCGGACCCGGTGGCCGAAGGAGAGGTCGCGGGAGTTGCAGACCGCGTCGGCGCCCAGGGCGTGCAGCAGGTCGCGCTTGGCCGGGGTGCCTGCGGTGGCGGTCACGCGGGCGCCGACGTGGCGGGCGTACATCAGGGCGGCCAGACCGATGCCGCCGGCGCCACCGTGCACCAGCACCGTGTCGCCGGCCTGCAGGCGGGCGAGCGTTTCCAGGCTGTGCTGGACGGTGAGGTGGACGGCGGGCAGGGTCGCCGCCTGCTCGAAGGTCATGTGGTCGGGGATCCGGCCGGCCTGTTGGGTGCGTACGCGTACGTGGGAGGCGAAGGCGCCGTGGGCGAAGGCGAACACGCGGTCGCCCACCGACCAGTCGGTGACGTCCGGTCCGACGGCGGTGATGACGCCGGCGCACTCCAGGCCGAGGAGCGGTCCGGTGGGAGTGGCCGGTTCGGCGCCGGGTGGCAGCATGCCTTCGGCGAGCATCACGTCGCGGTAGTTGAGTGCGGCGGCCTTGACGCCCACGACCACCTCGCCCGTGCCGGGGCGTTCCACCGTGTGCGGCGCCCAGGTCAGCTGGTGGCCCCGGCCGGGATGGCTCAGCTTCAGCCGGTAGGGGTCGTGGGGACCTGCCTGACGGGTGGCGGTCGGCAGGGCTCGCACGCGAGGGGTGAAGCGCCCTTGGGCTTCCAGTACCACTTCGTCGTCCTCACCTGGTTCGAGGAGTTCGGCGAGGAGTCGTGCTGCGTCGGATGTGTGATCGCGGGAAGGGGAGAGGCTGATACGGCGTACGGTCACGGTGGGGTGCTCGTTGGCGACAACCCGGCCGATGCCCCATACCGCCGCGGCCCATGGGCTGGCGCCGGTGTCCGCAGGCGCGGGGTGCAGACCGGTCGGCGGGGTGACCAGCCACAGCTCGGGGTCGGCCTGGCCCGCTGCGGCGAGCGTGGCTGCCGCGGCTTTCACGGCACCAGCGGCCTTGGTGATGACAGCAGCGTCCTCTTGCTGTTGGTCGCGCCCGAGGAGCAGCACGATGCGTGGCGACACCTGGTCGGTGAGCGACTCGGGCCACCTGTCCGTTGTGCCGGACACGGAGGTGATGATGGCGTCGGCTCCGGCGGCTGCGAGGGCCGTGGTCAAGGCGGTGCCGAGGGGCCTGCCGGCGGCGTCGGTGACGATCGTCCAGGGCTCGCCGGTCCGGAGAGCCGGCGCGTCGGTGGCCGGTGGTTCGTTGTGCGCGTGGGCTGCCGGTGAGGTGTGCCTGCGGGCGAGGAGCAGGCAGTAGTCCTCCGCGGTTTCGGTGTGGCCGCTTCCGGTGTCGACGACGTCGTCGAAACCGCACTCGGAGAGCAGAGGTGCCCACGCGGCTCGGGGCAGCAGGGGACTGGTGCGTAGCTGCTCGTCGGTGAAGGACCAGTACTCGGGCAGGAGTCCGAAGCAGGGGCCGAGGATCTCCTCGTCGTGGCTCTCCACTGCCAGCAGCTGTCCGCCGGTGTCGAGCAACTGGGAGAGGCGTGTGCAGGTGGCGCGCAGGTCCGTTGTGGCGTGCAGCACGTTCGCGGCCACGATCAGGTCGAAGGAGCCGGGCTGGAAGCCTTGTTCGGCCAAGTCGCTGTTGAGGTCGAGCGTGCGGAAGTCCAGGAAGTCGTAGTCAGCGAACCGGGCTTGCGCGCGGGGGAAGAAGGCCGCCGTGATGTCGGTGAAGGTGTAACGGGTCAGGTGCCGGGGGAGCACGGGGAGCAGCGCTGTGGTCAGGCCGCCGGTGCCGGCGCCGACCTCCAGGATGCGCAGGGGACGGTCGGCCGGCCAGGCGCGCAGCGCTTCCTCCAGGACGAGGCGGGCGTAATGGCTGTGAGCGCGCATCTGCGGGGTGTCGGCGTAGAAGGCTTCCACCAGGTGGCGGTCGGCCTCGTTGAACAGCACGTCGCGGGCATCGGTGCGGCCGGTGAGGATGTCGGTCAGATGGGTGCCGCAGCGGGAGTACAGGGCGATGGCGGTGATCCACTGGGGGAAGCGCTCCGCGCACTGTCGCAGGTGTGCTTCCGGGGCGGGTTCCGCTCCGGTGAGGTGCCAGCTGTCCTCTCCGGTGGCCTGGGCGGGCAGGTGCTCCAGGAGGCCGGCCCGGGTCGCGAGCCCGGCCAGCAGGCGCGCGTAGGGGACGTAGTGCGGTCGCAGTCCCGCTTCCAGCAGGTCGCGCAGCCGGAAGCGGTCCTTGCCCGGTAGCAGAGCGGCGAAGGCGGCGGCCGCGTAGTGCCCGGCCGTGGTCTTCACCATGGGTGCGAAGCGGCGGTAGTCGTCGGCCTGCTCCTCCTCGAAGGCGGCCCGAGCAGGGGCCGTGGCGGCCACTGTGTGCGCCGGGTCGGGCAACGGCGCGGGAGCCGTGACCTGGGACCGGCCCGAGCGGGGCGCGTACCGCAGCACGGTCGCCAGGTCCTGCACCTCGTCCCGGCTGGAAACGGCGTGCAGGCGGCAGCCCGACAGTTGGACGGCGATGGTGCCGTCCTCTTGGGTCACGGTCACATCGATGACGGCGTCCGCGCCGGTGAGGTGGCGCAGTGTCACGTGGATCAGACCGTCTGCCGGGGGATGCCGCCATACGCGGGCGGACCCGATCGCGGTGGGCAGGAACATGCGGCCGCCGGCGACCTGGGCGAGGAGCGGGGCGGCTGCCTGCAGGGCGCCGTCGCAGATCACGGGGTGCGCTTCGAAGTCGGCGCCGTCGGATGTGGGCAGTTCGGGCAGGCGGTAGGTTGCGGTGACCTGCGTGGCGGACACGTTCAGGCCGGTCAGGACCTGGAACGCCGGGCCGTACGACAAGCCTGCCCGGGCGGCGTGCTCGTAGTGCACGGCGGCCTCGACCACTGTGCCGTCGCCTCGGTGACCGAGCGGCGCCGGAGCGGGGACGGTGAGACGGCGGACGCGGCCTCGGGCGTGCGGTGTCCACTGCGCGGCGGCATCGGTGCGGGAAGCGATGACCACGATGCCGTCCTCGACGGACAGCGACGTCTGGATCGACATCGAGGCCGGGTCGTCGGAGCGCGGCAGCGTCATGGGCCTGAGCACATCGAGGTCGGTGACCTCACACCGTGTGCCCAGTCCGGCGCGGCCCGCCGCCAGCGCGGCCTCCAGGTAGGCGGTCGCCGGCATGACGACGTTCGTCCCGACCTGGTGGTCGGCCAGCCACGGCAGCCGGGTGCGGGTGAGCTGCTGGTGCCAGGTGGGCTCTGCGACAGCCGCCCGGCGGCCCAGCAGGGGATGCACCAGGGTCTTGTCCTGGGGGACGGTGACCCACCAGTCGGGCGTTCCGCTCCAGTGCCGCTCGCGCTGCCACGGGTACCCGGGCAGGGACACGACCTTGCCCGGCCGGGGGAAGCACTGTGCGCTGGTGGGGGCTCCGGCGGCGATGATTGCGGCGGTGGCGCGGCGCAGTGCGGTGGGGCCGTGGGTGTCGCGGCGCAGTGTGGTGTGCGCACCGACGTGGCCGGGCAGCAGCCGTTTCAGGTAGGTGGACAGGACGGGGTGGGGGCCGACTTCGACGAAGTGGGTGCAGTTCTCGCCGGCCAGCGCCCGTACGGCGTCGGAGAACAGCACGGGTTCCCGCACGTTCCGCCACCAGTAGTCCGCGTCGAGCCGTTGCCCCGTCAGGAGCGTGCCCGTCACCGTGGAGGCGAACATCAAGCGGCCCTGGCGCGGGCGCAGAGTGCGCAGGGGGTCCGCGACTTCCTCGCGCACGGGCTCCATGTGCCGTGAGTGGAAGGCGTAGTCGAGGTCCAGGATGCGGAAGAACACATCGCGAGCCGTGAGTTGCCGGCCCAGTTCCGCCAGCGTGCCGGCGTCGCCTGCGATGGTGACGTCACCGGGACTGTTGACCCCGGCGATCTCGAGGCGTCCGTGGAAGGCCGCCAGCTCCTTGGTTGCTTCCTCGCGGCTCAGGCCGACCGCGGCCATACGGCCACTGCCGGCCGTCGCCGCCTGAGCCCGGCTGCGCACCGCCACGACACGGCACGCCTGCTCCAGATCGAGACAGCCGGCGACGTACGCCGCGGCGATCTCCCCGATGCTGTGGCCGACGACCGCGTCCGGCTCGATGCCCCGTGCCGACAAAAGCCGGGCGAGCCCCACCTGCACGGCGAACAGCAACGGCTGGGCGATTTCGGTGTGCTCCAGATCCGGTGAACCGGCCGCGAGCCGTTGACGCACCGACCAGCTCAGATGAGGCCGCAGGCACGCGTCGACCTCGTCGATGGCGGAGGCGAAGATCGGCTCGTCCAGCAGGTCGGTACCCATGCCGGCCCACTGCGACCCGTTGCCGTCGAAGACGAACGCCACCCGGCCGGGGGCGGCTCGTACGGCGTGGGCGGCCGCTTCGGGCTGCTCGCCTCCCGCGAGTTGCAGCAGGGCCTCGGCCGCCTGTGACGCATTCTCGGCCCAGACGCAGGCGGTGTGCTCATGGCGGGTGCGGCGCTGCGTCGAGGTGTAGGCGACGTCGTAGAGGTCGTCGTCGGCGAACTGGAGGTGCTCCGCCATCCGCTGGCTCGCCTGCGCCAGTGCGGCCGGTGTCCGGGCGGACACCACCACCGGCACTGCGCGTGGCCTGGGCTTCGGCCCGATGTCGTCAGAGGGACAGGCGGCCACGACGAGGTGGGCGTTGGCGCCGCCAAAACCGAACGAGTTCACCCCGGCCACGACCGCGCCGGGTCCGTCGAGCTGTTCCAGCCGCGTGACCGGCCGCACGTTCAGCTCGTCGAAGGGGATGGCGGGGTTGAGTTGTCCGGCGTGCAAAGTCGGCGGAATTTGGCGGTGCTTGAGGACCAGCAGGGCCTTGAACAGCCCCGACATGCCGGCGGCCGCTTCCGAGTGACCGAGGTTGCTCTTCACCGACCCGATCGGAAGGGGGCCCCGGTTGCGGCCGACGCCCAGAGCCCGGCCGATCGCCTCGACCTCCAGGGGGTCCCCCGCCGGGGTGCCGGTACCGTGCGCTTCCAGATAAGCGACGTCGTCGGGGACCAGCCCGGCCCTCTCGTACACCTGGCGCAGCAGCGCCTCCTGCGCGGCGCTGCTGGGGAGCGCCAGGCCGGGAGTACGGCCGTCGTTATTCACGCCGCTGGAAACGATCACCGCGTGGACGCGGTCTCCGTCGCCGCGGGCGTCGGCCAGCCGCTTGAGCAGGACCAGTCCGCCGCCTTCCGCGCGGGTGAAGCCGTCGGCCTGTGCGGAGAAGGGGCGGCAACGGCCCGTCGGCGACAGCATGGAGGCGTTGCAGAAGCCGGAGAAGATATGAGGGTTGAGGAGGACGGTGACACCGCCCGCGACGGCGACGCGAGCGTGCCCGCCCCGCAGGTGTTCGCATGCCTGGTGCACGGCGGTCAGGGCGGAGGAACAGGCGGTGTCGACCGTCACGCTCTGCCCGTGCCAGTCGAAGTAGTGCGACAACCGGTTCGCGACGATGGCTCCAGCCATCCCCGACATGGTGTAGGCGTTCCCCGACTCCGGTGAGGCCGACTGTAGTTCGCCGTAATCACGGCTTGAGCAGCCGATGAACACCGCCGTGTCCGAGCCTTCCAATGCTGCGGCGTCGGCACCGGCGTCGTCCAGTGCTTCCACGGTCATCTCCAGCAGCAACCGCTGCTGCGGGTCCATCTGGGCCGCTTCCCTCGGCGAGATGCCGGTGAAGAAGGAGGTGTCGAATCCGGACACGTCGTCGAGGAATCCACCCGCCGCGGTGTACGACTGGCCCGGACGGCGGCTGGAGTCGACGAAGTCCGCGACCGGGAAGCGGTCCGGGGGTACCTCGGTCACCAGGTCGGCGCCGGTTGCCAGGGCCGCCCACAGGTCGTCCAGATGATGAATCCCGCCGGGCAGCCGACAGGCGGAACCCACTACGGCAATGGCGTCCTCGGGCAGCATGGACGTACGCAGAGACAACGGTGCTCCAGGCAGAGACGGAGAGGTGGCGAGTCGGAGCGCTTACGCGTGGGGCAAGCCTCCCGAGCCGGTGGGAGTGCGGTGGGTCAGGAGGCACTCATGGCCGGGCTGCCGGCCGAGCGGGTTCCGAACCCGAGCGCCCGCTTGAGGAACGGCGCCCCGAGTGGGGCGGGCTCGGGCAGGCCGGGGGTGGCGGTCAGGGTACGGGTGCGGTCGAAGGTGTGCTGAAGACGGCAATAGCTGAGGAACCCGGTGAGATGCGTGGCGACGAACTGCTCGGCCGGTGTGGCGTCATCGAAGCGCTCCGCACACTCCAGCCGAAGACCGGGGTAGTGGTCCTCGAAGGCGCTGAGCAGGTCTGCCAGCCGTGTGGGCGTGTGATGCACGATGTGGTAGGTGTACACCGCAGCACGGTCATGAGGTGTGTCGTGTCCGATGCGGACCATCGCTGCCGTCGCGTAGTCACTCGGCACGATGTTGAACGTTGCGGAGGAAGACGCCTCCAGCCTCAGCCGGACTTGTGCACCGGAGGAACGTTGGGCAAGGGCCGGGATACCGGGGGCCCCGCCGCTGGCAACAGCCTCGATCATGCGCCCCAGCAGCGCCAGAGGGTGCCCGGCCGCAGTCTCCGGCAGCGGTCGGTCGCTGGCGACGACGCCGGGCCGCAGCACCACCGCCGGACGGCCATGACCAGCACTCCAACCGCGGACCAGTTGCTCCGCCTCGTACTTGGAGGCGTCGTAATGCGTCACGAATCCATGAGCGTCGGTGAGGTCGTCTTCGCGCACCACACCGGCGGGCCTGTCCCCGGCAACCGCCATCGTGCTCACGTGCACCAGGCGGCAGCCTGGCCGGGTCCGGTCGACGAAGGCGAGCACCTGGGCCGTACCGTGGGCATTCACCCGAAAGAGCCGGTCCCGCTCACCCGCCAGCGCGATGTCGCCCGCACAGTGCCATACGGCATCGACCTGATCCGCCAGCCGTGTGTGCATCCCGGGCGATAACCCCAACCACGGCAGCGTCACGTCACCCGTGACGCATTGCAGCCGCCGCAGCGCATCGGCGCCCATATCGCCGTGCAGGCTGACCGCGGCCACGACCCGTCGCCGCAGGGCGACAAGGTCACCCCGGCCCAACGCGATCACACGCTGGTCCCGCGTCGTCAGCAGGGCATGGGCGATACGCGAACCTACGAACCCGGTGGCACCTGTAATCAAGACGGTCACGGCGTCAGCATGGACGAATGCGTAAGAAAGATCAAAACGCAAAGTAATCATCCAAAAATACTGTTCGATTGAAATCGCGTCGCTATCTGTCCCCGTTCGGGTGACTTACAGCTTCAGGGTCCTCGAGACGGGTACGTCTCCCGGCGGCTCCAGCGGGGCACTCAGACGTCGACAGAAGGCGCAACCGTGGCTACGGGCATCGTGAAGTGGTTCAACGCGGAAAAGGGCTTCGGATTCATCACGCCTGATGAGGGGGGTGAGGACGTCTTCGTCCACTACAGCGAAACCCAGGCGAAGGGATTCCGCTCTCTTGAGGAAGGGCAACGCGTCGCGTTCGAGGTCGGCAAAGGAACGAAGGGGCCGCAGGCGACGAACGTCACGATCTACTGACTGGCAGGGATGTGGACCCGACCCTGCCGGTGGGCGGCCGACGTGGTCGGCGGCCATGGCCTGCCGATACCTGTGGCCGGAGCTCTCCGGCCCGATCCGCCGAGGGAGAGCGGTGCGTCAGTAAAGCACTCCGCACTCGTGAACAGGTGGAGAGGCCGGTGATGACGTATCGGTGGCGTGCGGGGCGGGTAAGTCCTCACTGACCGCGTGTGTGGGGGATGGGCAGGGCCATGGGGCACGTCTTTGCGTTCGGTCCGGACATCGACGTGCCACGCCGGATTCACCCGCAGGCCGAACGGATCGGGCGCGGGCTTGACGCGTGGGCGGCCAAGACCGGCCTGGCGACCGGCGACTCCGGTCGGGCGCGGCTGCGTGCGGCGGGCTTTCACCGGATGGCGGCCCGCATGATCCCCGACGCCGCAGCGGGGGACGTCGAGCGGCTGGCGAGGTGGATCACGATGCTCTTCCACCTCGATGACGAGCAGGACGAAGGCCCCATGGGCCGCTCCCAGGCGGCGGTGGTCGATACCTACGCGGCGCTCACCGCAGTCCTCGACGGCCGCCCTCGCTCCACCCTGTCCCCGCAATCCCCGGTCGTCGCTGCGGTGGCCGGGCTGTGGCCCGCCAGCGCCGCCGGCATGTCGTCGGCCTGGCGCCGCCGCTTCCGCGACCACCTGCACCGGCACCGGGACGCCTTCCTGACGCAGATCGCTCACCGCCGACACGGCACCACACCGAGCCCGGAGGACTATCCCGCGCTGCGCAGGGACGCCAACGGCGCGTTCATGTACGACCTGGTCGAAGCCCTGCACCACGCCGAGGTCCCTGCCGGCATCGCAGCAACGCGTGCGTGGCAAGAGATGCGCGACGCGTCGAACGACCTGACCGCGTGGACCAACGACCTGCTGTCCTATCCGAGGGAGGCTGCGGCGGGGGAGAGCACGAACTACGTCATCGTCCTGCAGCGCGCGACAGGCTGCCCCCTCGCAGTCGCCGTACGGCAGGTGAGCGACCGCATCGAGCAGCGGGCCCGGCAGATGACCGCCGCACGCCGGGAGCTGCACCACGCCACCCGGCCGCTGAGCCCTTCCGCCCGGGCCGGTGTCGCCCAAGTCGCGCACACGATCTGCACCATGCCCGCAACGCACCTGGCCTGGCTTCAGGAATCCGGCCGCTACACGCCACCTGCCCGCCCCGCACAGCACACGCCGAGCCGCTGACCGCACCGCCCGGCACGTTGGCACCGGCTGCCACCGCTGGGCCGGCCGCGAGCCGTGGGGCCGCCGAGCCGCGGCAGCCGCAGGTGTCCAGCCGACGACATGTCCGACCGATCAGGAAAGGCCATGAGATGACGGGAACCTTAATGCAGCCCGAAGGCCGGGACGACGAACAGCACGCACTGCGGCAGTGCACGGAGCGGGTGGCTGACCGGGTCGCGGCCGCGTTCGACGACCGCGGCGCCTTCCGGGAGCCGACGCTGAGCCGCGTACTGGAGTCCGCGCTCACGCTCGCCCTCTTACGCCGACGGCGCCTCTACCCCCGCGTCCAGGCAGGTCTGGAGCACTTCATCACCACCTGCCGGACCGACCCACACCTGCATCCTGTGGAACAGGTACTCGCCCGGGCGGCGCTGGGCCTGCCCCAGCAGCCGCACGTCCTCGACCACGCGCTGGCCGACACGCCTGCTCACACTCGGGGCCGCAAGCGGAGGCTGTTCGCTCTCTACCTGGCCGTCCTCGGACAGGGACCCTACCCAGCCGAGGCCGCCCGCCTGGACTACCGCGGGCAGACCACCTGGGGAGAAGTCACCGGCTGCGCCATGAAGATACTCGCCGCCCACGGCCTTGGTCAGGAACCGGCCGCGGAGGACAGCCGCTTCCTCACGGGCCGACTGGCGGCGGGCCGACGCGAGGTGTGGGAGGGTAACGTCGGTGCGCACGCTCTGGCCCTGATCGCCCTGCACCACGCCGACCCGGGCAGCCCGCTCGTCACCGACGGCATCGACGCCCTGCTGCACGTACGCAACGCCGACGGTGGGCTCCCCTTCGTCGCCGGCCACACCCTCTTCCTGTCCGCCGTCGCCGCCCTGGCCCTGGCCCGCTGCGCCCTGCCCCAGCACCAGGAACTGGTGCTGGACATCGGAGACTACCTCGCCCTCCACCAGCATCCCGACGGTGGCTGGGCCTACACCGAACGCGTCACCCAGTGCGACGCCGAGAGCACCGGCGCCGTCCTCGAAGCCCTCCACGCCATCGACTCCGTCCGCCATGCTCATGCTCTTCACCGCGGGCGCGCCCACCTGGCCCGCCTGGCCGGCGACGACGGAGGCTTCCCCACCTATCTGCACGGCGATCCCTCCGAAGCCGTTATGACCGCCAACGCCATCCTCGCCCTCGCTCCTGACGCCGACCGCTACGCCCCCCTCCTGCATCGCGCCACGCTCCACCTGCTGGACGTTCAGCACTCCGACGGCACGTTCGAACGCAGCTGGAGTCTGGCCGAAACCCACGGCCTGCGCCGCGCCACCGCTGCCCTGACCTGCCTGCCACCCGCGATCAGCGTCCCGCTGGGCGAACGCGTCCAGATGTCTCTGCGTCGGACCGGTGCCTACCTCGAGCGGACGCAGAACCCGGATGGGGGCTTCGGCCACCAGGCGGGGGATGACAGCGACGCCAGCAGCACCGCTCACGCCCTCAGTGTGGCCGCCGCCCTGGATCGCCCAGCCTGGACCGGCAAAGCCCTCGCCTATCTGCTCGCTCACCAGCAACCCGACGGCGCCTTCACCTCACCCCCCGAGCAACTCGCGCCTCGCCCCATCCCCTACTACCACCCCACCCACGCTTCCGTCTTCGCCCTCACCGCACTGGGCGACCTACGCCATGCCGCGTAGCCGGTCATCGAGGTTCGACCGGTGCGAGGCGGGGACGCGGAAGGCGTAGGACGTGCGTGGATCGCTTCATCGGCGCACCTCACAGCCGGAGGACCACAACCTTCATGCTCCACATCGCCCGTGGAATCCCAACGTGGAAACGCACGGGAAGACCACGGTGGCAACGTGCCTTGGCCCCGTGGCCCAGTACCTGAAGCCACCCCGTGGCTGGCGAAGAGCAGCCGGTAAGGCCACGCGACTGCCCGTCAACGCCGATCGCCACTACCCGAGAAGTCGACTCGGCGAGAGCTTGTCCAGGCCAAGTTGAGCATCGGTTCGTTCGAAGTCATACGGCAGTGATCGAGCCACGCCGTTGCACAGGATCGATGGGACGGTAGTGCAGTGCCGTCCCGGACGGGGGTCTGACTCATGAGATCTATGACCGAAGTGTCCAGTCACGGACCTGTCGACTGTCGTTGCGGGATGCTGCCTGCCACCGAGCCACAGGGCGTGTCCCAATAGGGGCCTTGCCGAGTTTCAGGCGCCATCACGGTTCAGACCGCCCGAGCAGGCCGGTGCCATCCACCCCAGCCATCACCTCACCACTTGGGAGACGACCCATCATGACGACCAGACAGCGCAGCACCTCCTCCACCAGCACGGATCCTCCTGTGCCGGGCGAGGTCGTCCTGGGCGTGGACACGCACGGCGAGGTGCATGTCGCGGCCGTGATCTCCCCGCTGGGGAAGGTTCTGGGAACCGAGTCCTTTCCGGCAACGGCGGCCGGCTACCGGCAGCTGCTTGTGTGGGCCCGTAAGCGGGGGACGGTGCGTCGAGCGGGGGTAGAGGGCACCGGCACATTCGGCGCGGGCCTGTCCCGCTACCTGCTCGCCCAGCAGATCCAGGTCTTCGAAGTGAACCGGCCCGACCGGTCAGTCCGCCGACTGCTCGGGAAGTCGGACCCGCTCGACGCTCAGGCCGCCGCGCGAGCCGTGCTCAGTGGCCGCGCCCGGGCCCGGGCCAAGTCCGGCGACGGTCCGGTGCACAGCGCCCGGATCTTCAAGCTCGCCAAGGACTCCGCAGTCAAGGCCCGCACCCAGGCGATCAACCAGCTCAAAGCCGTCCTGGTCATCGCCGAGCCCGCCTTGCGGGAACGGCTGACCAGCCTGGGTAACCGCGAGCTGTTCCGCACCTGCGCACGCCTCGGCCTACCCGGCGGTGGAGGAGATGAGGACGCGGTGACGGTGACCCAGGCCACCCACCTCACGTTGCGCATGCTCGCCGAACGCATCGAGCAGCTCACCGTGCAGATCACCGAGCTGAACCAACGCCTGACCCGGCTTGTCGAAAACCACGCCCCACAGCTACTCGTACCGGTGGGCATCGGCCCGGACAGCGCAGTCACTCTCCTGATCACCATGGGAGACAACCCTGAGCGGCTGAACACCGAGGCGTCCTTTGCAGCCCTTTGCGGAGTCAACCCCATCGAGTACTCCTCCGGCCGGCGGAGCACGCGCCGACTCAACTACGGCGGCGACCGGCAGGCCAACGCCGCCCTGCACCGCATCGTCTTCACCCGCCTGCGCCATGACCCGCGTACCCAGGCGTACTACGAACGCCGCACCCAGGAAGGCAAGACCCGACGCGAGATCATCCGATGCCTCAAGCGATACGCAGCCCGCGAGGTCTTCAACCTGGTCAGACCGGGTTCCCGCACCCCTGCGTTATAGGGGCGTCCGTGAGACGTGAGAGGGTCTGGGGCGTGAGTGAGACACCCCCGAACACCCTGCAATACCGCTTTGACGGGCCAGAAGACGCTCCGGTCCTGATCCTGGGTCCCTCACTGGGTACCACATGGCACATGTGGGACCGTCAGGTGCCGGAGCTGGCCGAGCAGTGGCGGATCTTCCGTTTCGACCTGCCCGGTCACGGCGGGGCCCCGGCCCACCCGGCCGGCTCCGTCGCCGAGCTGACCGCCCGGCTGCTGGCCACGCTGGACGCGCTCGGCGTGCAGCGGTTCGGCTACGCGGGCTGTGCGCTGGGCGGGGCGATCGGCATCGAGCTGGCCCTGCGCCACCCCGAGCGGCTCGCCTCGCTCGCCCTGGTCGCGGCCTCGCCCCGGTTCGGCACCGCGGACGAGTTCCGGCAGCGCGGGGTGGTCGTGCGCTCCAACGGGCTCGACCCGATCGCCCGGACCGCGCCCGACCGCTGGTTCACCGGCGGGTTCGCCGCCGCGCAGCCCGCGATCACCGAGTGGGCCGTACAGATGGTCCGCACCACCGACCCGGGCTGCTACATCGCCGCCTGCGAGGCCCTCGCCGCCTTCGACGTACGGCCCGAGCTGGGCCGGGTCGGGGTGCCGACCCTGGTGCTGGTCGGTTCCGACGACCAGGTCACCGGCCCCGCCGAGGCCCGTACCCTGGTCGCCGGCATCCCGGACGCCCGGCTCGCGGTCGTCCCCGGCGCCTCCCACCTGGTGCCGGTCGAGCAGCCCGCCGCCGTCACCGACCTGCTGGTGCACCACTTCGGCACCGCCTGGCAGCAGCCCTTCGACACCGGGCAGACCGTCCTGCCGGGCACGCCGGCCGCCCCGGTCGCGGTCCCGGCCGCGGCACCGCAGCCCGCGCCGGTCGCCGAGATCGCCCCGGCTCCCGCACCGGCACAGCCCGTCGGACCGCCGGACCGCTACCGGACCGGGCTGAAGATCCGCCGCGAGGTGCTCGGCGACGCGCACGTGGACCGGGTCCTGGCCCAGGCCGACGAGTTCTCCGGGGACTTCCAGGACTTCGTCACCCGCTACGCCTGGGGCGAGATCTGGGACCGGCCGGGCCTGGACCGCCGCACCCGCAGCTGCATCACGCTCACCGCGCTGGTCGCGGGCGGCCACCTGGAGGAGCTGGCCTCCCACACGCGGGCGGCCCTGCGCAACGGGCTCACCCCGGAGGAGATCAAGGAGGTGCTGCTCCAGGCGGCCGTCTACTGCGGGGTGCCGGCCGCGAACAGCGCGTTCCGCGTGGCCCGGCAGGTGATCCGGGAGGAGACCACGCCCGCCGGGTAGCGCCCGGGAGACGGCCGCGGGCGGCAGGATGGGGAGACATGAAGCTGACGAAGAAATCCCACGCCTGTGTCCGCCTCGACAAGGACGGGCAGATCCTCGTCATCGATCCGGGCGCCTTCTCCGAGGAGGACGCGGCGCTCGGCGCGGACGCGATCCTGGTCACCCACGAGCACCCGGACCACTTCGACGAGTTCCGGCTGCGGGCCGCCATGGAGAACAACCCGGCCGCCGAGATCTGGACGCTGAAGGCCGTCGCCGAGCGGATCACGGCGGCCTTCCCGGGCCGCGTGCACACCGTCGGCCACGGCGACACCTTCACCGCGGCCGGCTTCGACGTCCAGGTCCACGGCGAACTCCACGCGGTGATCCACCCGGACCTCCCGCGCGTCACCAACGTCGGCTACCTGCTCGACGGCGGGAAGGTCTTCCACCCCGGCGACGCCCTCACCGTGCCCGGCCGGGCGGTGGAGACGCTGCTGGTGCCGGTGATGGCCCCCTGGAACAAGATCTCCGAGGTGATCGACTACGTCCGCGAGGTGGGCCCGCGGCGCGCGTACGACGTCCACGACGCCCTGCTCACCGACCTCGCCCTGCCGATCTACGAGGGCCACCTCGGCCGCCTGGGCGGCACGGCACACCAGCGGCTCCACCCGGGGGCGTGGACCGAGCTCTGAGCCCGTTGTCAGTGGCTCCGGGTAGGTTGTGAGGCATGCGCATCGCTACCTGGAACGTGAACTCGATCACCGCCCGCCTTCCCCGGCTGCTGGCCTGGCTGGAGAGCAGCGGCACCGACGTGCTCTGCCTCCAGGAGGCCAAGATCGCCGAGGAGCAGTTCCCGTTCGAGCAGCTCCGCGAGCTGGGGTACGAGGCCGCGGTCCACGCGACCGGCCGGTGGAACGGCGTGGCGGTGCTCTCCCGCGTCGGCATCGAGGACGTGGTCAAGGGCCTGCCCGGCGACCCGGGTTTCGACGGCGTCACCGAGCCGCGCGCCATCTCGGCGACCTGCGGCCCGGTCCGCGTCTGGTCGGTGTACGTGCCGAACGGCCGCGAGGTCGGCCACCCGCACTACGCGTACAAGCTCCAGTGGTTCGAGGCCCTGAAGGCGGCCGTGTACGGCGACGCCCAGGGCGACCGCCCCTTCGCCGTCCTGGGGGACTACAACGTGGCGCCGACCGACGACGACGTCTTCGACCCGGCCGCCTTCGAGGGCTCCACCCACGTCACCCCGGCCGAGCGCGCCGCCCTGGCCGCCCTGCGCGAGGCGGGCCTCGGCGACGTCGTGCCACGCCCGCTGAAGTACGACCACCCGTTCACGTACTGGGACTACCGCCAGCTCTGCTTCCCGAAGAACCGCGGCATGCGCATCGACCTGGTCTACGGCAACCAGCCGTTCGCGCAGGCCGTCAAGGACGCCTACGTCGACCGGGAGGAGCGCAAGGGCAAGGGCGCCTCCGACCACGCGCCGGTGGTGGTCGACCTGGACGTGTGATGCCACGCTGGGTCCATGCACCTTCCGTTCCTGGGCCCCCGGCACAAGAAGAACGGTGACGCGGCCCTCACCGCAGGCCCCGAGGCGTTCTCCTCCGACCCCGGGGCGCTCGCCGCGCTGCTGTCCGAATGCGACCTGCTGCGTTCCCAGGCGGAGCGGGCGGGAGTCCGCCTGGACGGCAGCCCGGCCTCCCTGGAGGCCCTGGACCAGATGGCCCCGCGCTGGCGCGACGACCCCGAGACCCTGCCCGGGCTGGGCCACGACGCCGGGCTGTACCTGGGCACCGTCGTGGTGCGCACCGTGCCCGGCGCCGGCTGGCGGATCCGGCCCGACGGTGAGCCCGTCGTACGGCTCGCCTCGGGCCGGGCGGTGGAGGTGGTGCCGGCCGGGCAGGAGTGGGCGGCCTGCGGGGTCCCCGAGCTCTCCCAGCTGTACGCGGAGATCGCCGAGAGCTGACTCCCCGTGCCCCCTGGACATCTCCGCCTACTGTGCGCACGGCTGTTGCCCGGAAGGCACAAGGGCCCGTCAACTCCGCTGTGCTGCGGACGGGTTGCGGCCCCCGGCAAAGCCGCCTTGGGGGTGAGTCCGTCGGCGGTGGAGTACGCGGAGCGCGGGCAACGGGGGAGTGCGGCCCGGGGGCGGGCCGCCCGGCGACGACCCGGTGGCCGGGACGTTCCCGCACCACCCACCCGGACCGGGACCCGGCCCGCTGCCCGCCCCGGTCGCCGGACTCACCCTGTACCACGGCTCGGTGCTCGCCGAGGTCCTGCGCTCGGGGGTGAACGCCGTCGAACGCGGCCGACGGAAGGCCGCGTTCGCGCTCGGCTCACGCAAGACGCAGGTCACCGCGCACGTCCCGGCCCCCCGGGCGGCGCGCGCCGTGCTGTCCCTGCTCACCGGCCAGTTGGCGGTCGCGCCGAAGGACGCCTCCCTCGGCTTTCTCGTCGCCCACGAGGAGTTCCTCCACGCCGGGAAGCCCATCGCCTCGGATCTCGACTACGATTTGCCGTTCATCCCCGTGGTGAGGGTGATCTCGCCGATCCACACCGGGATGTGCATGCTGCTCTCGTGGTTCGCCGACTGGGTGTACCGGCGTGAGTGGCGCAGCCCCAAGACCAAGGGGGTGGCGGACGCCACGCCCGGGCCGGGGGCGCTGCTGCCGGTGGGGTGCCCCCCACGGCCCCGAGAGCATGAGGGGGGCGGCAGTTCACGCGGGCCATGCTCGTCCGGCGGCAGCCGGAGATCACTGCTCGCCGAGCGGGACGGACACGTACGACGGGTCGTCCTCGGGCGAGGAGAAGGTCAGCTGCGCGCCGGACGGGTTGTGCTCGGCGTAGAGCGGGTCGACCGTGTCGACCACCAGTGCGAGGCGGTGCCCGGCGGGGACGTCGTAGGCCGTGGAGAACAGCTCCAGGTCGACGGCGAACGGTTCGCCGGGCGTCCGCCCGTGCCAGGTGTACGGCGCGTGCGTGACCAGCTTGCCGAAGCCCAGGGGACCGACGTCGTACAGATAGGCGACGAGGGTGCCGCTCTCCTTCGTCGGCGTGAGCGTGGTGTGCAGGGCGGTGGTGCCGCGCACCCGCTGCGTGCCGTCGTGGCGCTCCGACTGCCACACGGCCGCCCAGCGGCGCGGCAGCAGCGGCATCGACGCGACGGGCGGGAGCTGGGCGACCTGGTCGAGGATGCTGGAGAGGAAGACGATCCCGCCGTCCGCGCCGGAGTCGACGTTCGCGTGGATGGTGGTGGAGCCCGCGAGCGCGATCTTCTTCCGGGTCGCGGCGACCGACTTCCAGTCCGGGTAGCCCTCGTACTCCCCCGCGCCACGGGACTTCAGCCGGACCGGCTGTTCGCGGTCGACGCCGTTGTCGGCGCCCCTCAGGTAGTGGTCGAACCAGCGGCGGGTGTCCGTCCACACGTCGTTGGGCAGCCCGAACAGGCCGGTCAGTTCGGGTGTCGCGTGGTCGCCGGGCCGCAGTTCGAGGCGCTTGGGGACGGTCAGCTTCTCGTAGAAGGAGGCGTACTGGTTCGCCGGGAAGACCGTGTCGCCCCAGGCGTTGGCCAGCATGACGGCGGCGCCGTTCTTGTTGAGCTGGTCGACATAGGTTGCGGCGGAACGTTTCCGCCCCCAGTCGATCATGTCCTGTTCCTTCGACAGGTTCGAGGAGTACAGGTTGTCGAAGATCTCCCGGAGTTCGGGGCTCTCCCGGCCCGTGAGGGTGCCCGCTCCGTCCAGCACGGCCGCCGCCTGGAGGTGCTGGGTGCGCCCCGAGTAGATCGAGTCGATCAGGTCGGCCCAGCCGCTGAGCGCGGCCACGGCCTTGACCCGCTTGTCGTGGGCGGCGGTGAGCAGGCTGATCCCGGCGCCGTACGACACCCCGGCCATGCCGATGCGGTCCGGGTCGGCCGGGGTGTGGTCGAGGGCCCAGTCGATGACCTTCGAGGCGTCCGCTGTGTCGGGCGGACCGGCCACTTCTATCCGGCCGCCGGACTGCCAGAATCCGCGCACGTTGTAGGCGAGCACCACGTAACCGGAGTCGGCCAGCTTCTGGGCCTGGGCCAGGTACTCCACCTGGGGCAGGCCCCAGCTCGTGGGCAGCACGATGAGCGGATAGCGGTGCGTGCCGTCGGCGCCCTCGGGCGTGAGGACGTTGGCCTTGAGCACGGTGCCGCCGTCGCCGGTGATGTCCACGAAGCGGATGGACGGGGCGGCTTCGGCGGCCGGCGCCAGGCCCGTGACGGTACCGGCGAGCAGCGCCGCGGAGACGGCCGCGGCGGCGGAGGCGCGCAGCCCGGTGTGACTGTGTCCCATGGGTCACTCCTTCACGTGAGTAGGTTTCACGTGGGTCGATGCAAAGTGACCCGACGGTAACCTCGTCCCCTTACCGCAAGTAACCCGTCGGTAAGTTACGTACGGGTAAAGATTGTTGACGTCTCACTCAGCGTCGGCGGCGGGCTCCGGCAGCGGCGTGCGCGCCGCCCGCGTCACGTCCGCCACCAGCTCCACCACATCGGGGCCGTACGCCTCGGAGTTGACCACCTTCAGCAGCAGGACGAAGGAACCGCCGCCGTGCTTGCGGGCCAACCGCTCGTACTCACGGGCGAGATAGCGGGTCGCGGCCTGGTTGGTGACGGCGCGCTGGCCGCAGAAGAGGAACACCGGGCGGGCGTCTCCCCGTCCGTCCACGGTGAGCCGGGCGAGCAGTACGTACTCGCTCCGGCCGCGTTCCATGCGGTACGTCTCCGCGCCGATCCGCAGCGCGCCCAGCTCCGGACCGCTCTCGGCCTCCACGTTCATCCGCACACCCGGCAGCAGCGAGGAGAGATGGGCCGCCATCCGGTCGTTCGAGTAGGGCCCCCCGACGCAGAACTCCGTCCGTCCGCCGAAGCCCTGCCGGGTCGCGTCGTGCGCCACGATCTCGACACGCGCGTGGCAGTCCTTGATGAGCGCGGAGAGTTCCAGCAGCGCGAACATGTCGTACCGCGCCACCGTCAGCTCCGGCCCGCCCGCCTTGCGGTTGACCACGAGCAGTGCCTCGGAGTGGTCCGGCAGCCCGAAGAAGGCCTGTTTGCGGCGGAGTCGGCGCCGCCAGAGGAACGTACGGGCGAGCCAGCCCAGCGCGGCGGATATGCCCGCCGCGACGACCCCCAGGACGATGTTGCGCACGTCGTCGTTCATGGCCGCGCATGCTAGCGGGCCCGGGCGACGACCACGGGCCTCAGGCGTACTGTCGGTAGTACCGGCAATCCGGTTACGCTGCGCGGACTGTCCCGACGGGAGGTTCGGATGGGTCGTCCTGGTACGCGGAAACTGGCGGTCCTGGCGGTCTCGGCCGCCGTGGTGTCGGTGGGGGCGGCGGCGCCACCCGCCGCGACAACGGACAAGGCGGTGGGCAAGGTTCCCGTGGCCGTCGGCTACGGCGGTGCCGTGGCCAGCGTCGACGCGGACGCCTCGGCCGCCGGTATCGAGGTCCTCAAGCACGGCGGCAACGCGGTGGACGCGGCCGTCGCCACCGCCGCCGCGCTCGGCGTCTCCGAGCCCTACTCCGCCGGCATCGGCGGAGGCGGCTACTTCGTCTACTACGACGCGAGAACCCGCACGGTGCACACCATCGACGGACGCGAGACCGCGCCGCTCAGCGCCGACGCCGACCTGTTCACCGAGAACGGCAAGCCGCTCGCCTTCGCCGACGCCGTCAGCAGCGGCCTCAGCGTCGGCACCCCGGGCACGCCCGCCACCTGGCAGAAGGCGCTGGACGAGTGGGGCAGCACCTCGCTGCGCACCCTGCTGAAGCCCGCCGAGCGGCTCGCCCGCGACGGCTTCACGGTGGACGACACCTTCCGCGCGCAGACCGCGGCGAACGAGACCCGGTTCCGCTACTTCCCCGACACCGCGAAGCTCTTCCTGCCGGGCGGGCGGCTGCCCGTCGTCGGTTCCAGATTCAAGAACCCCGAACTGGCCCGCACCTACGAGCAGCTCGGCCGGCAGGGCGTCGGCGCGCTCTACCGCGGGGACATCGGCGACGACATCGTCCGGACGGCCGAACACCCGCCCGTGGACCCCGCCTCCGGCTGGAAGGCGCGCCCCGGCAAGCTGGCCGAGAAGGACCTGGCCGTCTACCGCGCCAAGGTCCAGGCGCCCACCAGGACGTCGTACCGCGGCCTCGACGTGTACTCCATCGCGCCCTCCTCCTCCGGCGGCACCACCGTCGGCGAGGCGCTCAACATCCTGGAGCGCACCGACCTCTCCAAGGCGAGCGAGGTGCGGTACCTGCACCGCTACATCGAGGCCAGCCGGATCGCCTTCGCCGACCGCGGGCGCTGGGTCGGCGACCCCGCCTTCGAGGACGTCCCCACCCGGCAGCTGCTCTCGCAGCGCTACGCCGACTCGCGGGCCTGCCTCGTCAAGGACGACGCCGTGCTCGGCAGCCCGCTCGCACCCGGCGACCCGCGCCACCCCGCTCCCTGCGGCCGGGGCGGTACGGCCGCCCCGACGACCTACGAGGGGGAGAACACCACCCACCTCACCGTCGCCGACAAATGGGGCAACGTCGTCGCCTACACGCTCACCATCGAGCAGACCGGCGGCAGCGGCATCACCGTGCCGGGCCGGGGCTTCCTGCTCAACAACGAGCTGACCGACTTCTCCTTCGCCCCGGCCAACCCGGCGGTGCACGACCCGAACCTGCCCGGCCCGGGCAAGCGGCCGCGCTCCTCGATCTCCCCGACGATCGTCCTCGACCGGCACGACAGGCCGGTGGTGGCGGTCGGTTCGCCGGGAGGCGCGACCATCATCACCACCGTCCTGCAGACCCTCACCGGCTTCCTGGACCGGCACCTGCCGCTGGTCGACGCGATCGCCGCACCCCGCGCCAGCCAGCGCAACGCGGCCCAGACCGAGCTGGAACCCGGGCTGTACGACAGCGGCCTGAGGAAGCAGCTGGAGGCCATCGGGCACAGCTTCAAGGAGAACCCCGAGATCGGCGCGGCCACCGGCGTGCAGCGGCTGCCCGGCGGTAAGTGGCTGGCCGCCGCCGAGCGGACACGGCGCGGCGGCGGCTCGGCGATGGTGGTGGACCCGGCGCCCTGACGCGCCGGACGCTCACCCCTGGGCTCACCACTCCGGAGACGCTCACAACTCCGGTGCGGGCGGCTGCGCCTCCCCGGTGCGGAAGGCCAGCCGCCCGTCCGCCGCGTCCACCGTCACCCGGCTGCCCCCGGTGATCGTGCCGTTCAGCAGCAGCCGGGACAGCTGGTTGTCCACCTCCCGCTGGATGGTGCGGCGCAGCGGCCGGGCGCCGTACTCCGGCTCGTAGCCGCGCTCGGCCAGCCAGTCGACGGCGGCGCTCGTGAACTCCACCGACACGTCCTGCCCCTCCAGCAGCCGCCGGGTGCTCTCCAGCAGCAGCTCGGTGATCCGCCGCAGCTGTTCGCCCGTCAGCTGCCGGAAGACCACGATCTCGTCGATCCGGTTGAGGAACTCCGGCCGGAAGTGCTCGCGCAACGGCCGCAGGATCTGCTCGCGCCGCGCCTCCTCGTCGGCGTCCGCGCCCCCGGGCCCGAAGCCGATCCCGGCACCGCGCCGGGTGATCGCCTCGGAGCCCAGGTTGCTGGTCATCACGATGACCGTGTTGGTGAAGTCCACCGTGCGGCCCTGGGAGTCGGTCAGCCGGCCGTCGTCCAGCACCTGGAGGAGGATGTTGAAGACGTCCGGGTGCGCCTTCTCCACCTCGTCCAGCAGGAGCAGCGAGTACGGGTACCGGCGCACCACCTCGGTGAGCTGCCCCGCCTCCTCGTGGCCCACGTACCCGGGCGGCGCGCCGACCAGCCGCGAGACGGTGTGCCGTTCCTGGTACTCGCTCATGTCGAGCCGGACCATGCGGTCCTCGCTGCCGAACAGCGCCTCTGCCAGTGCCCGGGCCAGTTCCGTCTTGCCGACGCCGGTCGGGCCGAGGAACAGGAAGCTGCCGATCGGCCGGCGGGGGCTGGCGAGCCCGGCGCGGGAGCGGAGCACCGCCTCGGACACCACGGCGACGGCCTCCTCCTGGCCGACCACCCGCTCGTGCAGGTGCTCCTCCAGGCCGAGCAGCCGCTCCTTCTCCTCCTGGGTCAGCCGGCTGACCGGGATTCCGGTCCGCCGTGACACCACCTCGGCGATGGCCTCCGCCGTCACCTGGAGGTCCTGGCCCTCGTCGGCCCTGTCACCGCCGGACGCCTCGGCGATCCGCTGCTTCAGTTCGGCGATCCGGTCCCGCAGCTGTTTGGCCTGCTCGTAGTCCTCGTCCGCGACCGCCTGGTCCTTGTCCCGGGCCAGCTGCTCGGTCTCGCGCTCCATCGCGCGCACGTCCGTGCCCTTCGTCCGGGCGCCGAGCCGGACCCGGGCGCCCGCCTGGTCGATCAGGTCGATCGCCTTGTCCGGCAGCCGCCGGTCGGTGAGATACCGGTCCGACAGCTCGACGGCGGCGACCAGCGCCTCGTCGGTGTAGCGGACCTGGTGGTGGGCCTCGTACCGGTCGCGCAGGCCGCGCAGGATCTCGATCGTGTCCCCGGCCGTCGGCTCGGGCACCAGGACCGGCTGGAACCGGCGGGCCAGCGCCGCGTCCTTCTCGATCCGGCGGAACTCCTCCAGCGTGGTCGCGCCCACGATGTGCAGCTCCCCCCGGGCGAGGGCGGGCTTGAGGATGTTCCCGGCGTCCATCGCGCCGCCCTCGCCGCCGGAGCCGGCGCCGACGACGGTGTGCAGCTCGTCGATGAACACGATCAGTCGGTCGGAGTGGGCGCGGATCTCCTCCACGATGTTGTTCAGGCGTTCCTCGAAGTCGCCGCGGTAGCGGGTGCCGGCCACCACCCCGGTGAGGTCCAGGGCCACGACCCGGCGGCCGGCGAGGACGTCCGGGACGTCCCCGTCCGCGATCCGCTGGGCCAGGCCCTCCACGATGGCCGTCTTGCCGACGCCCGCGTCACCGATCAGCACCGGGTTGTTCTTGCCGCGCCGCGACAGCACCTCGATGGTCTGCTCGATCTCCGTGTCCCGGCCGATCACCGGGTCGATCCCGCCCTGCCGGGCCAGGTCGGTCAGATCACGGCCGTACTTGTCCAGCGTCGGCGTGCCGGTGGGCCGCTGCCGCCGGCGCTCCGGGCGGGGCTGCGTGCTCTCCGGGGCCTCGGGCGGAAGGCCGCCCGCCGAATACCGGGCCGCGTGCAGGATGTGCCCCGCCGCCGAGTCCGGGTTCGCGGCCAGCGCGCTCAGCACGTGCTCCGGGCCGATGTACCCGGCGCCGCTCGCCCGCGCCATGTCGTGCGCGTCCAGCAGCGCCCGCTTGACCGCCGGGGTCAGCGACAGCGAGGTCGGCGGCGGCGCCTCGCCCGGCGGGTGCTGCACCGGGCCCGCCCGGTCGTCGATCTCGTGGGCGAGCGAGTCCGGGTCCGCGCCCGCCCGGCTGAGCAGGCTCCGGGTGGGCTCGGTCGACACGGCCGCGCGCAGCAGGTGCTGGGTGTCCAGGTCCCGGCTGCCGTGCTCGGCGGCGTACAGGGCCGCTCCTCTGACCAGCTCCCGGGCCGGCTGGCTGAGCAGACGGCCGATGTCGATGTGACGCGGCGCTCCGCCGGAGGCTCCGCCGAAGAAGCGGGCCAGGAATTCGCCGAACGGGTCAGGAGGGTAGCCGTTGGTCATGGCGTGGGTTCCTTCGCTGACGACATGCGGAGCGGCCGGGTAACCCGGGGGTGGGTTGCTCATGCCCACGATGACACGATCCGTGGGGGTGGGCATGTTCGCCCACCCGGGTCCGTCAGGCCGTTTCCCGGGCCGTCAGGACCCTCGGACCGGACTCCGTGATCGCCACGGTGTGCTCGACGTGGGCGGCGCGGGAGCCGTCGTCGGTGCGCAGGGTCCAGCCGTCCGCCGCCGAGTGGTAGCCGTCCCCGCCGCCCGCGATCAGCATGGGCTCGATGGCGAGGACCATGCCGGGGCGCAGGGGGACACCGCGGCCGGGGCGGCCCTCGTTCGGGACCTCCGGCTCCTCGTGCATACGGCGGCCCACGCCATGGCCGCCGAAGCCCTGCGGGATGCCGAAGCCGGCCGTACGGCAGACCCGGCCGACGGCGTGGGCGATGTCGCCGATGCGGTTGCCGGCCACGGCCGCCTCGATGGCCGCGGCCAGCGCCCGCTCGGCGGTCTCGACCAGCCGGAGGTCCGCCGGGCGGGGGCGGCCCACCACGAAGCTGATCGCCGAGTCGCCGACCCAGCCGTCCAGTTCCGCACCGCAGTCGACGGAGAGCAGGTCGCCGTCGCGCAGCCGGTAGCCGGTCGGGATGCCGTGCACGATCGCGTCGTTCACGGAGGCGCAGATCACCGCGGGGAAGGGGGTCGGGGCGAAGGAGGGGCGGTAGCCGAGGAACGGCGAGGACGCGCCCGCCTCGCGCAGCACCTCCCGGGCGACCTCGTCCAGCTCCAGCAGGGAGACGCCGACGCGGGCGGCGTTCCGTACGGCGGTCAGGGCCCGGCCGACGACCCGGCCGGCCTCGTGCATCGCGTCGATCGACGTGGCGGTCTTCAGTTCCATCATGCCAATTACTATACCGGTATTTAAATGGGGTCGCGTCCGGTGCGGCGACGCGAGGCGGTATTAGAATGGGTGCATGGTGCGCACCCCCCTCACCCCGGAAGAGCGCGAACGCGGCGAGCGGCTCGGGCTGCTGCTGCGTGAGGCGCGTGGCGGCCGGAGCATGGCCGAGGTCTCCGCCGAGGCCGGCGTCTCGGCGGAGACGCTCCGCAAGATCGAGACGGGACGGGCGCCGACACCGGCGTTCTTCACCGTGGCCGCGCTGGCGGGCGTTCTCGGCCTGTCGATGGACGAGCTGGTCGCCCGGTGCGCCCTGGTGCCCGTCTGAGGCGCCCGAGCGTCGCGCCGCGCACCGGTCCGTGGCTCGCGGCGACGGTCCGCGCACCGGCCCGGCGCCCGCGATGGAGCGGTCCGCGCACTGCCCGAAAACTCTCCGTAGCACATCCGTAACACCACTGGTGTTGCCTATCGGTCGGAGTGCCGGCGGTCGGGCGGGAGCTGGGCGATGGCTGTGGAACGACTCCCCGACGCGGTAAGGGAGTTCGCGCACCACCTGGACGCCCTCCTGGCGCGCCTGGACCCGCGCGGCGGCTGGAGCGGGGTGTTCTGGCGGCGGGATCCCGCCGGCATGCGCGCCTGCCTGGACGGGCGTGAGGTGCCGCCGTGGGACGTGGTGGAGGCGCTGCTGGAGGACCTGGGCGTGGTGTACGGCACCGCCGCCGCCGCGACCGAACGGGAACGGGCGCGCGCGCTGCACGCGGAGGCGCTCACCGCGTACGACGCCCGGCCCGGCGCCCGCGACGCGCTGGCCGACCGGCTCGACGTCATGCTCCGCGAACAGCGCTACGCCGCGGAACGCCGGGCCGGTCTGACCCGCCTCCTCTCCACCCCGCTCTCCCCGGAGCAGGCCGAGTCCCTCCACCACGACCTCGCCTGGGCCCAGGACGACCACCACCGCGCCACAGCCCGCTGCGCCGAACTCCACGCGCGCCTGCGGCGCCTGGACCGAGGGGCGGGGACCGGAGCAGCCGCCGGCAACCCCGCACGTACACGGGCCGCCGTCACCGTCGCTCGCCCGGCGCACCCCGCCGGGACCCCCGCCGACCGTCCCACTCCGGCTGAACCGGCCGAACCGGTCGTCGATGCCCCGCCCGTCGGCCCCGCTGTCCGGTCCGGCCCCGGACCCGGACTCGGCCGGCAGGCCACGGGTACCTCCGGTGGACCCCGTAAGCGCCGTCGGGGCAGTGCCCGGTTCGCCGGGGCCGGAGAGGGGGACGGGGGCGCCCCGGTCGTCGTGCCGCGGGCGGGCGGGGGCGGCGGGGCGGACGTCGGCGCCGGGCGGCGTACGCCGCGGGGGGCCCGGTTCGCCGGGGTCGAGGAGGTGGGGGAGCCGGTGCGGGCGGAGCCGGTCGCCGTGGACCAACGGGGCGGGGAGGCCGTCGCGCGCACCGTCGCGCGGTTGGCGCGGCTGCGGGCCGAGGGGCGGAGCGGGGAGGCGCACGTGCTGCTGACGGAGGCGGTCCGGTGGCCCGCGGGGCGGTGGCCCCTGCTCGCGGACGCCCTGCACCGGGCGGGGCTCGGCGCCGACTGGGCCACGCTGCTGTGGGAGGCCGCCGCACTGCCCGCCGGACAGCTGGTCGCCGCCGCCGACGCCCTCGCGTCGGCGGGCCGGGACGACGACGGGCGGCAGCTGCTGCGGCAGGGGGTGGCGCGGCCCGCGGAGCAGATCGGCGCGGCCGTGCTGCGGCTGGACGACGAGGGGCGGGGCCGGGAGGCGCGGGCCCTGCTGGACGCCTGCGTGCGCGTCCGTACGCCGGAGGAGGCCGCCCGGTGCGCCGCCGTCGACCCCCCGCGTCTGGTCCCGCTGCTGCTCCAGGCCGCGCTCGGGGTCTCCGACGAGCGGCACTGGGACGTCGTGCACGCATTGCGCGTCGCCGGGCACGCCACGTGACGGGCGGGGGAGAGTAGTGTCCCGGTGTGGGTGGGTATGTCACGGTGAGGGGCCGGTCGTGTCACCCGCAGGAGTGTGAAACGAGATCGACTCAGCGGGTTGACGACGATGGTCTTGGCAAGACCCGCGCGGAGGCTTACTTTCGTCCCTCTACGGTCTGCTCTACGGGCGTAGAGGCTCTGACGTCGTGTCGAAGGAGCAGCTCATGGCCAACGTCGTCCGCGCCGCTCTGGTCCAGGCCACCTGGACCGGCGACACCGAGTCCATGGTGGCGAAACATGAGGAGCACGCCCGCGAGGCGGCCCGCCGGGGCGCCCGGGTCATCGGGTTCCAGGAAGTCTTCAACGCCCCCTACTTCTGCCAGGTCCAGGAGCCGGAGCACTACCGCTGGGCCGAGCCGGTCCCCGACGGCCCGACCGTGCGCCGGATGCGGGAGCTGGCCCGCGAGACCGGCATGGTGATCGTCGTACCGGTCTTCGAGGTCGAGCAGTCCGGCTTCTACTACAACACCGCCGCCGTGATCGACGCCGACGGAAGCTACCTCGGCAAGTACCGCAAGCACCACATTCCCCAGGTCAGGGGCTTCTGGGAGAAGTACTACTTCAAGCCCGGCAACCTGGGCTGGCCCGTCTTCGACACCGCGGTCGGCAAGGTCGGCGTCTACATCTGCTACGACCGGCACTTCCCGGAGGGCTGGCGGCAACTCGGACTGAACGGCGCCCAGCTGGTCTACAACCCCTCCGCCACCCACCGGGGCCTGTCCGCCCACCTGTGGCAGCTGGAGCAGCCCGCCGCGGCCGTCGCCAACGAGTACTTCGTCGCCGCCATCAACCGCGTGGGGCAGGAGGAGTACGGCGACAACGACTTCTACGGAACCTCGTACTTCGTGGACCCGCGGGGGCGGTTCGTGGGGGACGTGGCCGGCGACAAGAGCGAGGAACTCCTCGTCCGCGACCTGGACTTCGACCTCATCGAGGAGGTCCGGCAGCAGTGGGCGTTCTACCGCGACCGCCGCCCCGACGCCTACGAAGGGCTGGTACGGCCGTGACCGACCTCCACTCCCGCCACCGCAGGGTCATGCCCGACTGGCTCGCCCTCTACTACGACGATCCGATCGAGATCACCCACGGCGAGGGGCGGTACGTCTGGGACGCCGCCGGACGCCGCTACCTGGACTTCTTCGGCGGCATCCTGACCACGCTCACCGCGCACGCGCTGCCGGAGGTCACCAAGGCGGTCGGTGAGCAGGCCGGCCGGATCATCCACTCCTCGACTCTCTACCTCAACCGGCCGATGGTCGAACTCGCCGAACGCATCGCCCAGTTGAGCGGCATCCCGGACCCCCGGGTGTTCTTCACGACCTCCGGCACCGAGGCCAACGACACCGCCCTGCTGCTCGCCACCACCCACCGGCGCAGCAACACCGTCCTCGCCATGCGCAACAGCTACCACGGCCGCTCCTTCAGCGCGGTCGGCATCACCGGCAACCGCGTCTGGTCCCCGACCTCCCTGTCCCCGCTGCAGACCCACTACGTCCACGGCGGTGTGCGCACCCGGGGCCCCTTCGCCCACCTCGACGACCGCGCGTTCGTCGAGGCGTGCGTCGCCGATCTGAAGGACGTCCTCGGCCACACCCGCCCGCCGGCCGCGCTGATCGCCGAACCCGTCCAGGGCGTCGGCGGGTTCACCTCACCGCCCGACGGTCTCTACGCCGCGTTCCGCGACGTCCTGAGGGACCACGGGATCCTGTGGATCGCCGACGAGGTGCAGACCGGATGGGGCCGCACGGGCGACCACTTCTGGGGCTGGCAGGCACACGCCCGCAGCGGCCCGCCCGACATCGTCACCTTCGCCAAGGGCATCGGCAACGGCATGTCCGTCGGCGGGGTCGTCGCCCGCGCCGAGATCATGAACTGCCTGGACGCCCAGAGCATCTCCACCTTCGGCGGCACCCAGGTCACCATGGCCGCCGGCCTCGCCAACCTCACCCACCTCCTGGAACACGATCTCCAGGGCAACGCCCGGCGCGTCGGCGGGCTGCTCATCGAGCGGCTGCGGGCGGTCGCCGCCCAGCTGCCCGGGGTGCGCGAGGTGCGCGGACGCGGGCTGATGATCGGCGTCGAACTGGTCCGGCCGGGCACGGACGAGGCCGACCCGCAGGCCGTCGCCGCCGTGCTGGAGGCGGCACGGGAGGGCGGGCTGCTCCTCGGCAAGGGCGGCGGCCACAGCACCACCGCCCTGCGGATCACCCCGCCGCTGTCGCTGACCGTCTCCGAGGCCGAGGAGGGTGCGGCGATCCTGGAACACGCGCTGAGGAGCACGTACTAGAGAACGGCCGAGGAGCACGTACGAGAGAACAGGTGTACGGCCATGAGCATCACCCCGGAGTCCCGGCCCGCCCCGGAACCCGCCCTGTCCGTGCGCCAGGTGCTCACCCTGGAGCGGGTGCTCGCCGGGGAACCGGAGGTGGTGGCGGGCCGGGACCAGCTGGACCGGCCGGTGCGCTGGGTGCACGTCGCCGAGGCCGCCGACGTCGGGGTGATGCTCAGCGGCGGCGAGATGGTCCTCACCACCGGTGTGCTGCTCGCCGGCGACGAGGCCCGGCAGACCGAGTACATCCAGTCCCTGCACCGGGCGGAGGCGGCGGCCGTCGTCCTCGGCCTCGGCCGGGCCTTCCCCGCGCCGCCCGAGGTGATGCGCCGGGCCGCCGAGCGGTGCGGACTGCCCCTGGTCGTCCTGCACCGGCCGTTCCCCTTCGCCGAACTGACCGAGGAGGTCCAGTCCCGGCTGGTCCGGCGGAAGTACGCCGCGATCAGCCTGTCGGAGACCGTCCGCACCGCGCTCACCGCACTGATCACGGCGGGCACCCCGCTGCAAGGGCTCCTCGACGAGATCGCCCGGCACAGCGGGTGCCCGGTCGTCGTCACCAACCTCGCCCACCGGGTCCTCGGCACGGCGGGCGAGCGTCCCGCGGTGGACGACGTGCTGCGCGACTGGGAACGGATCGCCCGGCAGGCCGGCGGCAACGCGGGCGACGGCTGGATCCGCGCCGAACTCGGCGGACGCGGCGAGCGCTGGGGCCGGCTGCTGCTGTGCGGCCACCGGGGCGACCCGGCCACCGGGCGGCTGCTCGCCGACCGGGCCGCCGAGGCCCTGGTGCTGCACCGGATGCTCGGCGGCACCGCCGCGCACAGCTGGGAGGAGCAGTCCGCGCAGAGCCTGCTGACCGACCTCGTCTCCGGCGTCGTACCGGCCCGGCAGCTGCTGCCCCGGGCCCGCGCGGCCGGACTGCCGGTGAACCGGAGGACGTTCGTGCCGCTCGTCGTCCAGGGCCGCGACCCGGAGCGGCTGGACCGGGTGCTGCGGCTGCTGGGGCTGCCCGGCATCGCCGCCGAACTCGCCGACGGGACCGCCGCCGTGCTGCTCAGCCTCGCCCGCGACCAGGACGCCGGGACGCTCACCACGCACTTCGCGACGCGGCTGCGGGCCGGGTCCGAGGCCGTGGTCGCCGCCGCCGACCCCCGCACCGCCTGGGAGGACGTGCCGGCCGGACTGCGTGAGGCCCGGCATGTCGCCGACGCCGTCGCCGGCTCCGCGGCCGCCCTCGACCTGCCGGCCGTCGTCCGGCTCAAGGACGTCCACCTGCGCGGCCTGATCCGGCTGCTGCGCGACGACCCCCAGGTGCAGTCCTTCGCCGAGCGCGAGCTGGACGGGCTGCTGTGCGAGGCCGAACCGGAGCTGCTGAACGTCCTGCGGACCTATCTGGCCACGGGCCGCAACAAGTCCCGCACCGCCCAGCTCCACCACGTCTCCCGGCCCGCCCTCTACCGCCGCCTGGAGGCCATACAGGCCCGCCTCGGTGTCGACCTGGACGACTTCGAACAGGCGGCCTCCGTGCACATCGCGCTCCTCGCGCACGACGCGCAACAGGGATGACAGATGCGACGACCTGCGACAACGGCGGTGAAACATGGGCCCGGGCACGCGTGACACAGTGGCACGCCGACCACCCGCGAACGTGACACGCTGCCAGTCCAACCGGCCGTCCGGGCTACCTACGCTCAGCGCACACCGAGCTACCGGAGGTCACGATGAGCCGAGTGATCCGTGCCGCCCTCTTCCAGACCGCCTGGACGGGCGACAAGGAGTCCATGATCCGGGTGCACGAGCAGGCGGCCCGCGACGCCGCCGCCCAGGGCGCCCAGGTCCTCTGCTTCCAGGAGCTGTTCTACGGCCCCTACTTCTGCCAGGTCCAGGACAAGGCGTTCTACGAGTACGCCGAGCGGATCCCCCAGGGCCCGACCGTGCGGCGCTTCCAGTCCCTCGCCCGCGAACTGGGCATCGTCCTGGTCCTGCCCATGTACGAGGAGGAGCAGCCGGGCGTCCTCTACAACACCGCCGCCGTGATCGACGCGGACGGCTCCTACCTCGGCAAGTACCGCAAGACGCACATCCCGCAGGTCCGGGGATTCTGGGAGAAGTTCTACTTCCGCCCGGGCAACAGCGGCTGGCCCGTCTTCGACACCGCCGCCGGCCGGATCGGCGTCTACATCTGCTACGACCGCCACTTCCCGGAGGGCTGGCGGGCGCTCGGCCTCGCCGGCGCCGAGATCGTCTTCAACCCCTCGGCCACCTCACGCGGCCTGTCCCGCTACCTGTGGCAGCTGGAACAGCCGGCGGCGGCCGTCGCCAACGAGTACTTCGTCGGCGCGATCAACCGGGTCGGCGTGGAGGACCTCGGCGACAACGACTTCTACGGGACCACCTACTTCGTGGACCCGGAGGCCCGGTTCGTGGGCGAGGTCGCAAGCGACAAGGAGACCGAACTCGTCGTCCGCGACCTGGACCTGGCCGCACTCCGCGAGGTCCGCGACCGCTGGCAGTTCTACCGCGACCGGGCGCCGGGGGCCTACGGACCGCTGACCGCGCCCTGACGGCACCGTCGACAGAGGGAGCAGCATGAGCAGCCGTACCGTCATCCGCGGTGGTCTCGTCATCACCGCGTCCGACGAGATCCACGCCGACGTCCTCATCGAGGACGGCCGCATCGCCGCCCTCGCCACGCCCGGTTCCCAGAGCTGGAGCGCGGACCGCACCATCGACGCCACCGGCAGGTACGTCATCCCGGGCGGCGTCGACGCCCACACCCACATGGAGCTGCCGTTCGGCGGCACCCACGCCTCCGACACCTTCGAGACCGGCACCCGGGCCGCCGCCTGGGGCGGTACGACGACCATCGTCGACTTCGCGGTGCAGAGCGTCGGCCACACCCTGCGCGAGGGCCTGGACACCTGGCACGCCAAGGCCGAGGGAAACTGCGCGATCGACTACGCCTTCCACATGATCGTCTCCGATGTGAACGAGGAGACGCTCAAGGAGATGGATCATCTGATCGAGGAGGGCGTCACCTCGTTCAAGCAGTTCATGGCGTATCCCGGGGTCTTCTACAGCGACGACGGGCAGATCCTGCGCGCCATGCAGCGCGCCGCCGGGAACGGCGGGCTGATCATGATGCACGCCGAGAACGGCATCGCCATCGACGTGCTCGTGGAACAGGCGCTGGCCCGGGGCGAGACCGACCCGCGCCACCACGGCGAGGTCCGCAAGGCCCTGCTGGAGGCCGAGGCCACCCACCGGGCCATCCGCCTCGCCCAGGTCGCCGGCGCCCCCCTGTACGTCGTGCACGTCTCCGCGACGGAGGCGGTCGCCGAGCTGGCGCGGGCCCGCGACGAGGGGCTGAACGTCTTCGGCGAGACCTGCCCGCAGTACCTCTTCCTGTCCACCGACAACCTCGCCGAACCCGGCTTCGAGGGCGCCAAGTACGTGTGCAGCACCCCGCTGCGGCCCCGCGAGCACCAGGCCAGGCTGTGGCAGGGCCTGCGCACCAACGACCTCCAGGTGGTCTCCACCGACCACTGCCCCTTCTGCTTCACCGGCCAGAAGGAACTCGGCCGCGGCGACTTCTCGAAGATCCCCAACGGTCTGCCGGGCGTCGAGAACCGCATGGACCTGCTCCACCAGGCCGTCGTGGACGGACACATCTCGCGCCGCCGCTGGATCGAGATCGCCTGCGCCACCCCGGCCCGGATGTTCGGCCTGTACCCGAAGAAGGGCACCATCACCCCGGGCGCCGACGCGGACGTCGTCATCTACGACCCGCACGCCGAACAGGTGATGTCCGCCGCGACCCACCACATGAACGTCGACTACTCCGCGTACGAGGGCAAGCGGGTCACCGGCCGTGTCGAGACGGTGCTGTCGCGCGGTGAACTCGTCATCGACCAGCGGGAGTACGCCGGACGCGCCGGACACGGCGTCTTCACCCCGCGCGCCACCTGTCAGTACCTGAACCAGGAGTGACGCCCCATGGACTTCGGACTCGTCCTCCAGACCGACCCGCCCGCCTCGCGCGTCGTCAGCCTGATGAAACGGGCCGAGCGCAACGGCTTCCGCTACGGCTGGACCTTCGACTCGGCCGTGCTGTGGCAGGAACCGTTCGTGATCTACAGCCAGATCCTGGCGAACACACAGAGGCTGACGGTCGGCCCGATGGTCACCAACCCGGGCACCCGCACCTGGGAGGTCACCGCCTCCACGTTCGCCACCCTCAACGACATGTTCGGCAACCGCACCGTCTGCGGCATCGGCCGCGGCGACTCCGCGATGCGCGTCGCGGGCCGCAAACCCAACACCCTCGCCCGGATCAGCGAGGCCATGAAGGTCATCCGCGCCCTCGGCCGCGGCGAGGAGGCCGACCTCGGCGGCACGAAGATCCGCTTCCCGTGGATCAGGGAGGGCGCCGAACTCCCCGTCTGGATGGCCGCGTACGGGCCGAAGGCACTGAAGATGACCGGCGAGGAGGCCGACGGGTTCATCCTCCAGCTCGCCGACCTGTACCTGACCGAGTACATGGTGAAGGCCGTCAAGGACGCCGCCGTCGCCGCCGGCCGTGACCCGTCCGAGGTGACGATCTGCGTCGCCGCCCCGGCCTACGTCACCGAGGACGACTCGCCCGAGGCCCTCGCGCACGCCCGCGACCAGTGCCGCTGGTTCGGCGGCATGGTCGGCAACCACGTCGCCGACCTGGTCGCCAAGTACGGTGAGCACTCCGACCGGGTGCCCGAGGAACTCACCGACTACATCAGGGCCCGGCAGGGCTACGACTACGCCCACCACGGACGCAGCGGCAACCCGGACACCGCCTTCGTGCCCGACGAGATCGTGGACCGCTTCTGCGTCATCGGCCCGGTCGCGAAACACATCGAGAAACTCACCGCGCTGCGCGCCCTGGGCGTCGACCAGTTCGCGGTGTACGACATGCACGACGCCCAGGAAGCCACCATCGACGCCTACGGAACACGGGTGATCCCGGCCGTCAACTCCTGACCCCCGCTCCCCGACCCCCCCCCGCGCCCCTCCTGGTCCCCCCTCCCCGCCGTCCCGGGGAGGGGGCTGGTGCCCCCACGGCCATTCCCGATCCCTCCCTCCCCGATTGGCCAGCCCATGACCGACACCGCTCCCACCGCCGTACCGATATCCGGCCAGGTCACCCTCCCCGACGGGCGCGTGGAACTCGCCCCCGGCACACCGCCGCCCAGCGGCCCCTACGCCAACGAGGACCTCCTCCCGGTCCCTGCCGCGGGGCGCACCTGGACCACGTACAACTTCTCCGCCCTGTGGGTCGGCATGGCCCACAACACCGCCTCCTGGACCCTGGCGTCCGGGCTGATCGCCGTGGGCATGGACTGGAAGCAGGCGGTGTTCACCATCGCCCTCGCCAACCTGGTCGTCCTGGTGCCGATGCTGCTGACCGGGCACGCGGGCCCCAAGTACGGCATCCCCTTCCCGGTCTTCGCCCGGGCCTCCTTCGGCGTGCGCGGCGCCAACCTGCCCGCCGTGGTCCGGGCGTTGGTGGCGTGCGGCTGGTTCGGCATCCAGACCTGGATCGGCGGCGAGGCGATCTACTTCCTCGCCGGGAAACTGATCGGCGAGGGCTGGCGGAACGCCTCGCACATCGGCGGACACGCCTGGACCATGTGGCTGTCCTTCGCGCTCTTCTGGGCGGTCCAGGTCGCGATCATCCACCGCGGCATGGAGACCGTCCGCCGCTTCGAGAACTGGGCCGCGCCCTTCGTCCTCGTCGGCGCGTTCGTCATGTTGGGGTGGATGAGCGGCAAGGCCGGCGGCTTCGGCCCGCTCTTCGACCAGCCGTCGAAGCTGGGCTGGGGCGGCGACTTCTGGAAGCTGTTCTGGCCTTCCCTCATGGGCATGATCGGCTTCTGGTCCACGTTGTCGCTGAACATCCCCGACTTCACCCGCTACGGCAGGAGCCAGCGGGCGCAGACCTGGGGCCAGGCCCTCGGCCTGCCGACCACGATGACCCTCTTCGCGTTCCTCTCCGTGCTGGTCACCTCCGGCTCGCAGGCGGTGTACGGCGAACCGGTCTGGGACCCGGTGCAGTTGGCGGCGAAGACGGACAACGCGGCCGGGCTGCTCTACGCGCTCGTGACCGTCCTCGTGGCCACCCTGTCCGTGAACATCGCGGCGAACCTCGTCTCCCCGGCCTTCGACTTCTCCAACGTCGCCCCCAGGAAGGTCGGTTTCCGCACCGGCGCCCTGATCACCGCGGTCCTCGCCGTGCTGATCTGCCCGTGGAAGCTGTACTCCGACCCGCAGGGCTACATCTTCACCTGGCTGGGCCTGGTCGGCGGGCTCCTCGGCACGGTCGCGGGCATCCTCGTCGCGGACTACTGGCTGCTGCGCCGCACCCGGCTGGACCTCGCCGACCTGTACCGGCAGGGCGGACGCTACTGGTACGCGGGCGGCTGGAACTGGCGGGCGGTCGTCGCCTTCCTGGCCGGCGGTGTCCTGGCGGTCGGCGGCGCGGACTTCCGGCCCCTGATCGACGGACGCCCCGTCCCCGCGCTGGCCTCCCTCGCCGACTACGGCTGGGCGGTGGGCCTGGCCACCTCACTGGTGCTGTACCTGACCCTGACCCGGCTCGTACCCCCGCGACCGGCCTCACCCTGACGACGACGCCCGGTCCCGGCCCGCCGGCGTACGGTTCAGCCCTGGCCGCCGCCCAGCGCGGCCACCGCGGACTTCGCCGCCTTGATGGCCCCCTTGTTGATCTCGTCCGTGTCGGGGGCCTTCCTGGTCTCGAAGTCGCTGCCGTTGTAGGTGACGACGACGAGTGCGTTGGCTGCGCGCACCATGACCACGCCCTCACGGGTCTGCTGCTTGTCCTCCGTGGTGAGGTTCACGACGGAGTAGGCGCTGTCCCCGAGCCCCGGCACGGTCCCGCCGCCGCTCTTCTCGGCGACCCGCTGCCCGTACTCCTTCCCGGCCGCGTCGGCCGACTCGGCGATCTCATACGACACGTCGAGCCAGCGGTAGTCGTAGCCCTTGAGGGCGTTCCAGGAGCAGGTGCGGCGCAGCGCGGTGTCGGTGGACGGGATCTCCTTGCCGGCCGTCTTCGCGCCCGGGACCAGCGACTTGACCGTGGCCGCGGGCACCGCGACGCAGGGGGAGGGCGCGGTGGAGTACGTCTTCGCCGCCCCGGAGGACGACGACGGGGCAGCGGAGGAGGGCGCGGCAGGCGCCTTCCCGGCCGTCTGGTGCACGGCCGCGGCCGGCGGTGCGGCCGGTCCGGACGACAGCGCCCAGCCGGCGCAGGCGAGCACCGCGACCGGCGACAGACGCGCGGTGAGGGTGAGCGGCAGAGGAAGGGAACGCACGGCGCACTTCTCGTGGGGGAGGGGGTGCGGAGAGGTCCGCAGGGTGGACGGGGACGACAGTGTCACATGCCTGCCTGTGGGGCGGAAGTGCCAACGCGCTCCGTGCCCGGGCGGTCACGACGGCTCGCGCCCGCTGTCCGTCTTTGCCCCTTATCTACCGTGCCCCCGCTCGCCGTTCGCGGGCTACGGCACCCTCGCCGTCCACTGTGCGGAGGTGAACTTGGTGCGCGCCAGCTCCTCCGCGCGGACCAGTTCGGCGTCGGTCACCCTGCCCGGCGCCAGGCCGTAGCGCGCGCGGAAGGACTCGATCATCCGGTCGATGACGGCCTCCCGGGGCAACCCCGTCTGCCGCCGCAGCGGATCGACCCGCTTCTTTGCGCTCCTCGTCCCCTTGTCGGACAGCTTCTCCCGCCCGATCCGCAGCACCTCTACCATTTTGTCCGCGTCGATGTCGTACGACATGGTCACGTGGTGCAGCACCGCGCCCGGGCCGCCGTCCGGTCCGACGATCCGCTTCTGCGCCGCGCCCGCGATCTTGCCCTGGTCCGTGGCGATGTCGTTCAGCGGCTGGTACCAGGCGCGGATCCCCATGTCGCCGAGGGCGCCCAGCACCCAGTCGTCCAGATAGGCGTAGCTGTCCTGGAAGGACAGGCCCTGCACGAGGGACTCGGGCACCGACAGCGAGTAGGTGATCGTGTTGCCCGGCTCCACGAACATCGCGCCGCCGCCGGAGATCCGCCGCACCACCTCGACGCCGTGCCGGGCGGCGCCCTCCGGGTCCACCTCGTTGCGCAGCGACTGGAAACTGCCGATGATCACCGCCGGGGCGCCCCACTCCCACACCCGCAGCGTCGGAGGCCGCCGGCCCGCGGCCACCTCGGCGGTCAGCACCTCGTCCAGCGCCATGTGCAGGGCCGGCGGCTGCGCGGCCTCGTGGATCAGCTGCCAGTCGTAGTCCGTCCAGTCCGTGGCGTGCGCGAGCGCCCGGCGCACCGCGATGCCGACGCCCTCCGAGGTCAGGCCGTACATCACCGTCCCCGCGGGGAGCGCCGCGTCGATCCGCGCGGCCAGCCCCGCCGCGTCGGTGTCCGCGGGGGCGCCCTCCAGCGCGCCGTTCACCGCGTCCAGCGCCTCGTCCGGCTCCAGGAAGAAGTCCCCCGCCACACGCACCCGCCGCAGCACGCCGTCCTCGACGTCCACGTCCACGACGACGAGCTTGCCGCCGGGCACCTTGTACTCACCGTGCACTTCCCACGCCTCCGTTCCTGCCGCACGAGATCAACGTCCGGCCCGGCCGGGGTGTTCCCGGACGCACCGGACGACTCGCCGCGCACCGGACGACTCGCCCCGCACCGCGGCCGGCAGGGACCCCGCCGTCCCGGCCGCCGGGCGGAGGGGCCGGGCCGTCGGGACGGTCCGGGCCGCCCGGGAGCGTGGGGGCCGGCCGGCACGCTCCGGACCGGTCGAGTCCGTCGGCCGGGTCCGCAGCGCCGGGCGGCACGGGGCTCAGGCGGCCAGGTGGCCGGGGGCGAAGTGACCAGGTGGGGAGTGTGAGGTGGGGAGGTGCGAGGTGGCGAGGTGGTCAGGCGGTCGGGTGGCCGGACGGTCAGGCCTCCTTCAGCGTGTGGGCCATGCGCGCGCACTCCTCCATCGGCGACAGGATCCCCAGCAGCGTCCGGAGCGCGGCGGCGATCTTCCGGCTCGGCCCGCGCAGCCGGAGGGATTCGGTTCCGTGCTCCTGTTCCTCGGCGGGACCGGTAGCGTCCACGAAGCCGGGCCACTCGCGATCGTTTCCGTTCACCGCCTTTCCTCTCCTGCCTGTTGGGGCCCATCCTCGGATCAAGGTCCACCACCGACGCGCACCACCACTGTGACCGTGCCGGCGTTCTCCCGGCACCCGCGAACTCCGAGGTGAGATATGGAATTCACGACCCGCCCCACTCTCGGAGGGACTTTCGGCATGGTCTCCTCCACCCACTGGCTCGCCTCCCAGTCGGCGATGGCGGTCCTGGAGGACGGCGGCAACGCCTTCGACGCGGCCGTCGCCGGCGCGTTCGTGCTCCACGTCGTGGAGCCGCACCTCAACGGGCCGGCCGGAGAGGTGCCGATCCTGCTCGCCCCGGCCGGCGGCGAGGTGCGCGTGCTGTGCGGGCAGGGCGTGGCCCCGGCGGGCGCCACGGCGGCCCACTACCGCGGGCTCGGACTGGACCTCGTACCGGGTACCGGACCGCTCGCCGCCGCCGTGCCCGGCGCCTTCGACGCCTGGCTGCTGCTCCTGCGCGACCACGGCACCAAACCCCTGGACGACGTCCTGAAGTACGCCATCGGGTACGCGGAACACGGGCACCCGCCGGTGGAGAACGTCGGTCTGACCGTCGACAGCGTACGGCGGTTGTTCGAGACCGAGTGGACCTCCTCCGCCGAGGTGTACCTGCCCGGCGGCCGGGCACCCCGCCCCGGCGCCCTGCTGCGCAACCCCGCCCTCGCCGCCACCTGGAAGCGACTGCTGGCCGAGGCCGCCCACGCGCGCGGGCGGGAGGCCCGGATCGACGCCGCGCGCGAGGTGTGGCGCTCCGGCTTCATCGCCGAGGCCCTCGTACGGCAGTCCCGGCGGCCCACCATGGACACCAGCGGCGAGCGGCACACCGGCACGCTCACCGAGGCCGACCTCGCCGGCTGGTCGGCGACTTACGAGACCCCGGTGACGTACGACTGGAACGGCTGGACCGTGTGCAAGGCCGGCCCCTGGAGCCAGGGCCCCGTCCTGCTCCAGCAACTCGCCCTGCTCCCGCCCGAGCTGCCCGCCCACGGCTCCGCCGACTACGTCCACCTGCTGATCGAGGGCTGCAAACTCGCCATGGCCGACCGCGAGGCCTGGTACGGCGACGCCGCCGAGGTCCCCCTCGCGGACCTGCTGTCGGACGACTACAACGCCGTACGGCGGTCCCTCGTCGGCGAGAAGGCCGACCACGGACTGCGGCCCGGCAGCCCCGGCGGACGCATCCCGCGGCTGCCCGCGCTCGCACACGCGCGCGTGCCGGACGGCACCGGGCCCGGCTTCGACCCGATGGGCGCCGGTGAGCCGACCGTCGCCGCCGACGGAACGACCCGCGGCGACACCTGCCACCTGGACGTCGTCGACCGCTGGGGCAACATGATCGCGGCCACGCCCAGCGGGGGCTGGCTCCAGTCCAACCCCGTCGTCCCCGAGCTGGGCTTCCCCCTCGGCACCCGGCTGCAGATGACCTGGCTGGAGGAGGGCCTGCCGGGCTCGCTCACCCCCGGCCGCCGGCCCCGCACCACCCTCACCCCGTCCCTCGCGCTGCGCGACGGCGTACCGGTCATGGCGTTCGGCACGCCCGGCGGCGACCAGCAGGACCAGTGGCAGCTGCACTTCTTCCTCGCCGCGGTCCTGCGCGCCCCCGTCCGCGGCGGCCTCGACCTGCAGGGCGCCATCGACGCCCCGAACTGGCACAACGACAGCTTCCCCAGCTCCTTCCACCCGCGCGGCCGCCGCCCCGGCAGTGTGACCCTGGAGTCCCGCACCGACCCCGCGGTGATCGAGGAGCTACGGCGGCGCGGCCACGACGTCACCCTCGGCCCCGCCTGGTCCGAGGGGCGGCTGTGCGCGGTGGCCAGGGACCCGGAGACAGGCGTCCTGTCGGCGGCGGCCAACCCGCGCGGGATGCAGGGCTACGCGGTGGGCCGCTGAGCGGGCCGCTGACGACGGCACCGGGGCCGGCCGCCGGCCGTGCCGGTCCCGTGCCGCCGTACGCCGACGGGACCGGCCCCGCGCCCGCCTTCGCCGGCAGCGGCCTCCCCGTGCTCCGCTGCCCGCTCCCGCCCCCTCCGCGCCCGAGGGCCCCACGAGACTCGTCCGGCGACGGCGCCGCCCCCGCTCTTCATCCGGATTCCACCCCGCGTCCACGGGCCGGCGGCGGGGATTGTCAGTGGGGCGTGCTCTCATGGGGCACATGATCGAAGAAACGGAAACCATCGAGGAGTTTCTCGCCCGCTGCTCGGCCGACGTGGAGGAGGCGGTCCGCAAGGCCGCCGCGGCCGAGATCCTGCCCCGCTTCCGCTGCCTGGCCGCACACGAGGTCGACCGGAAGAGCGGCCCGCACGACCTGGTGACGGACGCCGACCGCCTCGCCGAGCTGCGGCTCACCGAGGACCTCGGCTCCCTGCTGCCCGGATCGGTGGTCGTCGGCGAGGAGGCGGTGCACGCCGACCCGGCGGTCTACGGGGCGCTCCAGGGCGACACGCCGGTCTGGATCGTCGATCCGGTGGACGGCACCCGCCAGTTCGTGCACGGCGACGACGGCTTCTGCACCCTGGTGGCGCTCGTGCACCGCGGCGTCGTGCTCGCCTCCTGGACCTACGCGGCGGCGCGCGACCAGTTCGCCACCGCCGTCCGCGGACAGGGCGCCTTCCTCGACGGGCGGCGGCTGTCCGCGGGCGCGCCGGCCCCCGGCCGGGACCTCGTCGTCGCCACCTCCCACCCGGACTACACCACCGACGACCAGAAGCGCGCCCTGCGCCCCCTGTGGACCGACGGCCTCGCCCCACGCCCCTGCGGCTCCGCGGGCCTGGAGTACCTCGCCGTCGCCCGGGGCGAGCTGGACGCCGTGGCCTTCTCCTGGGAGGCCGCCTGGGACCACGCGGCCGGCCTGCTCCTGGTCGAGGAGGCGGGCGGCACGCACCTCACGCTGAGCGGCGAGCCGTTCCGCGTCACCGGAGGCAACGCCCTGCCGTTCACCGCCGCCCGGGACGAGGCCACCGCCCGCCGGATCACCGGCCTGCTGCGTACGGCCGCCTGAGCCCTCAGGGGCCACCCGGGCCGGGGGAGTGTCAGTCCCCCGGCATATCCTGATCCCGAATGGCCGTCGGCTGACGAAGGGGTCCGAAGGTGCCGTCGATGCTCGATGCGGTCGTGGTGGGTGCGGGGCCGAACGGACTGACCGCAGCCGTGGAGCTGGCCCGCCGCGGCTTCTCCGTGGCCCTGTTCGAGGCGAAGGCCACCGTGGGCGGCGGTGCCCGCACCGAGGAACTGACCCTGCCCGGCTTCCGGCACGACCCGTGCTCGGCCGCGCACCCCCTCGGTGTCAACTCCCCGGCGTTCCGCGCGATGCCCCTCGACCGGTACGGCCTGGAGTGGCTGCACGCCCCGCTGCCGATGGCCCACCCGTTCTCGGACGGCAGCGCGGCCGTGCTGTCCCGGTCGGTGGCCGAGACCGCCGCCTCCTTCGGACCGCGCGACGCGGGCCCGTACCGCAGACTGGTCGAGCCGCTGCTCGCCCGATGGGACACCCTGGTCCGGGACTTCATGTCCCTGCCGCTGACCGCGCTCCCGCGCGACCCCGTCACCCTGGCCCGCTTCGGCCTGGCCGGCCTCCCGCCGTCCACCTGGCTGATGCGCCGCTTCCACGACGAGCGGGTGAAGGCCCTGTTCGCCGGTCTGGTCGCCCATGTGATGGCACCGCTGGGCGGTCTCGCCACCAGCGCCATCGGACTGGTCTTCGCGCTCTCCGCGCACGCCCGCGGCTGGCCGGTGCCCCGCGGCGGCTCCCAGGCCATCTCCGACGCCCTCGCCGCCTACCTGACCGACCTCGGCGGCGCCGTCCACACCGACTACGAGGTCAAGCGGCTGGACGACCTGCCGCCCGCGCGCGCGTACGTCTTCGACACCTCGCCCGCCGCGCTCGCCCGCATCGCCGGCTTCGGCGACTACTACACGAACTACCGCTACGGCCCCAGCGTCTTCAAGATCGACTACGCGCTGGACGGCCCGGTGCCGTGGACCGCGCCCGAGGCCCGCACCGCCGGCACCGTCCAGATCGGCGCGTCCCAGGCCGAGATCGGCACCGCCCTGCGCGCCGCCTCCCGGGAGGGCCGCGCCCCCGACAAGCCGTTCATGATCACCGTGCAGCCCAGCGTGGCCGACCCCGGACGCGCCCCCGAGGGCAAGCACGTCTTCTGGGCCTACGGCCATGTCCCCAACAGCTGGTCGGGCGACCTCACCGACGCCATGGAACGCCAGCTGGAGCGTTTCGCCCCCGGCTTCCGCGACCGGGTGCTCGCCCGTGCCACCGCCGGCCCCGCCGAGATGGCCTCCCGCAACGCCAACTACGTCGGCGGCGACATCGCCTGCGGCGCGGCCTCCGGACTCCAGCTGCTGCTGCGCCCCAGACTCTCCCTGTTCCCGTACCACACCCCCCACCCGGCCGTCTTCATCTGCTCCTCGGCCACCCCGCCCGGCCCCGGTGTGCACGGCATGTCGGGCCACAACGCGGCCAAGGCCGTCTGGCGGAGACTGAGGCAGACATGACCACCATCACCCTCGTCCGCGGCGACATCACCCGGCAGCGCGCCGACGCGATCGTCAACGCGGCCAACTCCTCCCTCCTCGGCGGCGGAGGCGTGGACGGGGCGATCCACCGCCGCGGCGGCCCCGCCATCCTGGAGGAGTGCCGCGCCCTGCGCGCCTCCCGGTACGGCAAGGGCCTCCCCACCGGCCAGGCCGTCGCCACCACGGCGGGCGCGCTGGACGCCCGCTGGGTGATCCACACCGTGGGCCCCGTCCACCAGGAGCCGGACGCTGATCCCGCCCTGCTCGCCTCCTGCTACCGGGAGTCGCTCCGCGTGGCCGACGAGCTGGGCGCCCGGACGGTCGCCTTCCCGGCGATCTCCACCGGTGTGTACCGGTGGCCGATGGACGACGCGGCCCGCATCGCGGTGGAGACGGTGCGGAACACGCCGACGGCGGTCGAAGAGGTCCGGTTCGTCCTCTTCGACGACCGTGCGTACGACGCGTTCGCCCGGCACACCGGCTGACGCGCGCCACGGTCGGCGTGGGGCCGCCGCCTCACCCGAACGGCGTAGTTCCCGATGCGCCCGGCCGCTGCCTGGCCAACGCTCGGAGTGCCCGTCCGCTCCGCGCGAGCGGGTCGGTCCCGACGGCACGGGGGAAGCAGAAAGGACACGCTCATGAGCCAGGCAGCGCAGCCCACCGGACCCGCCTCCCCGGGCGGCTCGCGGCCACCGCGGCAGCCCGGGGCCCGGACCGGCGGCTGGGTGACGGGCGGTGTCACCTTCGCCGGAGTACTGATGGCGTGCAGCGGCATCCTCGCCATCCTCCAGGGAATCGCCGCGATAGCCGGGAACGACGTGTACTTCCGCATCGGCGCCTACGTCTACAAGATGAACCTCACCGGCTGGGGCACGGTCCACATCATCATCGGCGCCCTGGTCCTGCTGACCGGCATCGGCCTGCTCATGGACATGGCCTGGGCCCGCTTCGCCGGACTGTTCCTCGTCTCGCTCAGCCTGATCGCCCAGTTCCTCTTCCTTCCCTACCAGCCCGTCTGGTCGTTCGTCCTGATGGCGATCGACGTCTTCGTGATCTGGGCCCTGGCGTCCCGTCAGGAAGCGGCGAGCTGAGGTCCGGACGGCCGGTCCAGCCCAGCACGCGCAGCGCCCGGCCGGGCAGCGCCACATCCTCCGCGACGAGCGGCCGGCACTCCACGCCGTGCGCGAGCGCGGCCGCGGCGAACTCCGTGTCGGGCACGGCCGAGGCGTACGTACCGTCAGGTGCGGGCCGGCCGCGGCTCCGTGCGCCCGCGCACCGGGGAGGTGCTCGGCGAGGGCGGCGGTCATCGCGTCCGGGCGCCCGCGGGGGCGTCCGCGCACCGTCCTGAGGTGCCGCTCCGGTTCACCCGACTCCATCAGACTGGCCGGCACCGGCTGCGCAGCACCGCGCCGCCCAGGTCGCTGACGCGCTCGGCGTCGGTCAGCGCGGCACGGTACCGGGCCGGTGCCACCAGCCGGCCGATCCGCGGCGCCGGCGCCGGCGCGAGCAGCTTCGACACGCTGCCCAGGTGGCAGACCCGGCCGGCCGGCAGGGCGCGCAGCGCGGGGACCGGCGGGCGGCCCGCAGCGGTGCTCGGCGTCGCGGTCGTGCTCCGGGACCAGGCCGCCGTCGCCCGCCCGCTCCGGCAGCTCGCGCCGGCGTTCGCCGCTCGTCGTCATGCCCGTGAAAGACCCGCCGCAGCGCGCCCTCCTTCCGCGGCCGGCACGGCAGCGACTCCGAGGCGGACCGGTACCGCGCCGGACGCAGCCCGGTCCGGGTGAAGGGCCGCCGCCGGGCCGGCACCTCCGGGAACTCGCCCTCGGCGGTCCCCGCCGGCCGGGCCAGGGCCCGGCCGGTGTACGCGGCAGCGCGCCGCCGGGTGTCGGCGGGGGCGTGGACGCCGGTGGCGTGGAGCGCGCCGGCGACCGGTTCGGGGAACGCGGCCCGGGTCTCCTCGCACGCCGGAACCGCACGCACGTCGAAACGCTCGGCAGGACCTCCCCGGTGAACGGGCCGGGGACCAGGGATCACCCGCCCTGCCGGGCCCTCGGTACGGCGACAGCGCCGGAGACGGCCCGGATGCCAGGTCCACAAGTCCGCGTGACATCATCGGCCGGGTCCGGGACCGTCCCACGAGGAGCACGAGGAGCACGAGAAACACGATGAACCCCGCTCTGCTGGACGACTTCTCCCTGGAGATGACCGGCAAGGACGTGCCCGGTCTCGAAGAGGCCCGCGACAGCATCCCGCCGGGCACCCGGATCAACATCACCTTCCTGGCCGGCGAGGACACCGGCACCCGGCTGCGGGCCGCCCGCGCGGTCAAGCGGCTCGGTTTCGTCCCCGTACCGCACATCTCCGCGCGCCGGCTGCCCTCCCGGCCCGCCCTGGAGGAGTTCCTCGCCGGGCTGGCGGCCGACGGCACCGCCGGGAACGTGTTCCTCGTCGGCGGCGACCCCGCCCGGCCCGAGGGCCCCTACGAGGACGCCCTCGCCGTCCTGCGCACCGGGCTGCTGCGCGGCCACGGCGTCCGGCACGTCGGCATCACCGGCTACCCCGAGGGCCACCCCGGCATCGCCGACCCGGCGCTGTGGGCCGCGCTCACCGACAAGGCGGCGGTCATCGGGGCGGAACGGTTCACCGGGGACGTCATCACCCAGTTCGGTTTCGACGTCGACCCGGTCCTCGCCTGGCTGGAGGCCCTCCGCGCGCGGGGCGTGCACCTGCCCGTCCGCATCGGCGTCCCCGGACCGGCCGGTGTGCGCCGGCTGCTCGGCTACGCCACCCGGTTCGGCGTCGGCACCAGCGCGTCCGTGGCCCGCAAGTACGGGTTCTCGCTGACCAACCTCATGGGCACGACCGGCCCGGACCGGTTCCTGCGCACGCTCGCCGAGCGGTACGACCCCGACCGGCACGGCACCGTGAAGGTGCACTTCTACACCTTCGGCGGACTGCGGGCCACCGCCGAGTGGATCACCCGGTTCCGCCAGGACGCACCCGCGGTCAGCAGGGGCTGACCGGTTCCCTGGCCAGGCCCACGTACGTGTCGGATTTCCGCCAGCGCCGGGGGCGCGCGGTGGCCGATGCTTGACCCATGCAGACAGGGATGCACCTCGACCGGGAGCGCTGCGTACGTGCCGTGCGGTCCAAGGACGCGCGGTTCGACGGCTGGTTCTTCACGGCCGTCCTGACCACGGGGATCTACTGCCGGCCGAGCTGCCCGGTCGTACCGCCCAAGCCGGAGAACATGACGTTCCACCCGAGCGCCGCCGCCTGTCAGCAGGCCGGCTTCCGGGCCTGCAAGCGCTGCCGCCCCGACACCAGCCCCGGCTCCCCGGAGTGGAACCGGCGCGCCGACCTGGTGGCCCGGGCCATGCGGCTGATCGCCGACGGGGTCGTGGACCGCGAGGGCGTACCCGGACTCGCCGCCCGGCTCGGCTACAGCACCCGGCAGGTGGAGCGGCAGCTCCTCGCCGAGCTGGGCGCCGGTCCCCTCGCGCTCGCCCGCGCCCAGCGGGCCCAGACCGCGCGGCTGCTCGTCGAGACCACCACGCTGCCCATGGCGGAGATCGCGTTCGCGGCCGGCTTCTCCTCCATCCGCACCTTCAACGACACCGTCCGCGAGGTCTTCGCCCTGCCGCCGGGCGAGCTGCGCGCCCGTGCGCCCAAGAGCGGTGCCGGCACCCCGGGCGTGCTCACCCTGCGGCTGCCGTTCCGCCCCCCGCTCAACCCGTCCAACCTCTTCGGCCACCTCGCCGCCACCGCCGTACCCGGCGTCGAGGAATGGCGGGACGGCGCCTACCGGCGCACGCTCAGCCTGCCGTACGGGCACGGCATCGTCGCCCTCGCGCCCCGACCCGACCACATCGCCTGCCGCCTCACCCTCGGCGACCTGCGCGACCTGACCGTGGCCATCAACCGCTGCCGGCGCCTGCTCGACCTGGACGCCGACCCGGTGGCGGTCGACGGCCACCTGCGCACGGACCCCCTCCTCGCGCCCCTGGTCGACAAGGAACCGGGCCGCCGCGTGCCGCGCACGGTCGACGAGGCCGAGTTCGCCGTCCGGGCCGTCCTCGGCCAGCAGGTCTCCACGGCCGCCGCCCGCACCCACGCGGCCCGCCTGGTCACCGCCCACGGCAAGCCCCTGGACGACCCCGAGGGCGGACTCACCCACCTCTTCCCGTCCCCCGAGGCACTGGCCGCGGTGGACCCCGGCACCCTGGCCATGCCCCGCACCCGGCGCACGACCTTCACCACCCTCGTCCGTGAGCTCGCCGACGGCGGACTCCGCCTGGGGATGGAGTCGGACTGGGCGGAGGCCCGCGCCCGGCTCCTGGACCTGCCCGGCTTCGGGCCCTGGACGGTCGACGTCATCGCCATGCGCGCCCTCGGCGACCCCGACGCCTTCCTCGCCACCGACCTCGGGATCCGGCGCGCCGCGGGGGAGCTGGGCCTGCCCGCCACCCCGGCCGCGCTCACCGCCCGCGCCGAGGCCTGGCGGCCCTGGCGGGCCTACGCGGTCCAGTACCTGTGGGCGACCGACAGCCACCCGATCAACTTCCTGCCCGTATAAGGACCTCGCGAGGACTTCGTGATGAAGCAGCACACCGTCATCGACAGCCCCTACGGCCCGCTCACGCTCGTCGCCGACGACGGCGTCCTGTGCGGCCTCTACATGACCGACCAGCGCCACCGCCCGCCGGAGGAGCACTTCGGCGCACCCGACGACATGCCCTTCGCCGAGGCCCAGGAGCAGCTCATCGCCTACTTCGCGGGCGAGTTGAAGGAGTTCACCCTCGGCTTCCGCCTGCAGGGCACCCCGTTCCAGCGCAGCGTCTGGGAGGAGCTGTCCCGGATCCCGTACGGCGAGACCCGCTCCTACGGCCAGCTCGCCGACGCCCTCGGCAACCCGAAGGCGTCCCGCGCGGTCGGCCTCGCCAACGGCCGGAACCCGCTCGGCATCATCGTCCCCTGCCACCGCGTCATCGGCGCCGGCGGCGACCTCACCGGCTACGGCGGCGGCCTGGACCGCAAGCGCCGTCTGCTGGACTTCGAACGGGGGACGGCCCTGTTCTGACGCCTCCCCCCGCCGTGAGGCGCCCGCCACCGGTGACCCGTGCGCTCCTCGCCTCTACCCGTCCGCCTCCGCGGTCAGACGGCGCAGCAGCGCGGGCAGCGCGGTGCCGATCGGCTCACGGATGACCTCGTCGGCCCGGTCGTCGTACGGCGTGGGTTCCGCGTTGACGATGACCAGCCGGGCGCCGTGGTCCGCGGCCACACCGGCGAGGCCGGCGGCGGGCTGCACCTGGAGACTGCTGCCGACGGCGATGAACACCTGGCAGGCCTTGGCGATGGCCACGGCCTCGCCGAGCACCACCGGGTCGAGCCGCTCGCCGAACATCACCGTCGCCGACTTCAGGATGCCGCCGCACTCCAGGCACGGCGGGTCCTCCTCGCCGGCCTCGACCCGGGCGAGGGCGTCCTCCATGGGGCCGCGCGCGTGGCACCGCGTGCAGACGACACTGCGGGCGGTGCCGTGCAGTTCGAGCACCTTGCGGGCGGTCAGCCCGGCGAGCTGGTGCAGTCCGTCCACGTTCTGGGTGATGACCCGGACCGGGACGCCGGACCGCTCCAGCTCGGCGACGGCCCGGTGCGCCGCGTTCGGCTCCGCCTGGAGGGTGCGGTTCCCGCGGCGCATCCGCCAGGAGCGCCGGCGGATCTCCGGGTCCGCCATGTAGTACTCGTACGTCACGAGCTTCCCGGCCTCCGGATCGCGCCGCCACAGCCCGTTGGGCCCGCGGTAGTCGGGGATCCCGGAGTCGGTGGAGACACCGGCCCCGCTGAGCAGCGCGACGAGAGGCTTGGCCATGGCACCGAGCGTAGGGCGGGCACCGGGGCGGTCGCGAGTGGATAAACCCGGGCCCCCGAACGGTGCGCCCGTGCTAGCTTCCCGGCATGGCCAAGGTGACTGTCTCGCTCGACGCCCAGCTCGTCGTGGAGGTCATGGTGCTCGCGGGGGTCGGCAACCCGCAGGACGCCGTGGAACTGGTCGTCCGGGACTACATCGAGCGCGGGCACCGCACCGAGCAACGGGTCGCCGCACGGGACGAGGCGCTGCGCGAGGTGGACACCGGGCCCCGAGACCCGGAGGGCTGACCGGTCAGGCCACGCGCCGGCCGTTCTCCAGCTCCGCCGTGCCCGAGCCGGCCGCGAGGACGTCCAGGGCGACCAGCACCCGGTGGCCCAGCGCCCCGGGCAGGTGCGCGAGGAGGTCCTCGCGGGCCACCAGACGCCACGACAGCAGCTCCTCCTCCTGGAGACGGATCGCCTTCAGCTCGGACTCGGTCAGGACACCGCCGTCGTACAGGTACGCCACCAGCGGCGGCCGGCCCGCGCCGTGCACCCAGTCCACGGCGAGCAGCCGGCCCGGTGCCCGGTCGAGGCCGATCTCCTCCAGGGTCTCCCGGCGGGCGCCCTCGCGCGGGGTCTCCCCGTCGTCGGACTCGACGGTGCCGCCCGGAAGCGCCCACCCCTCCCGGTAGTTGGGCTCGACGAGCAGCACCCGGCCCTCCTCGTCCCGGAAGAGCGCGGCGGCGCCCGCGAGGACACGGGGCAGGCTCGCGATGTACGCGGCGAAGTCTTGCGTCGTGGTCATGGGGGAAGGGTATCCAGCCGGCCGGCGGCTACGGCCTGCTCGTCGTCAGGCGCAGGGTGCGTTCGGCCAGCGCACTGATCCGTACGCCGTCGAACCCGAACACCGCGCTGCGCACCGTGTCCTCCAGGGGGTCCCGCCAGTGCGCCGGGATGGCCTCCGCGCCGGTGAGGACGCCGGCGACCGAGCCGGCCGTCGCCCCGTTGGAGTCGGTGTCCAGGCCGCCGCGCACGGTCAGGGCGATGGTCCGGGTGAAGTCGCCGTCGCCGTACAGCAGCCCGGCGGTGAGGACGGCGGCGTTCGGGACCGTGTGGATCCAGCCGAGCCCGGCGGTCTCCTCGGACACGGTGGCCAGCGTCTCCTCCCACGGCAGCCGCGTCGCGTGCAGGGACGCGACCCGCCGCACGGTCCGGGCCAGCCGGCTGCTCGCCGGTACGACCGTGAGCGCGGTGTCCAGGGCGTCCCGGACCGTCGGCGCGGTGAACGCCGCCGAGATCAGCGCGGCGGCCCACATCGCGCCGTAGACGCCGTTGCCGGTGTGCGACAGCACCGCGTCCCGGCGGGCCAGACCGGCGGCCCGGACCGGGTCGCCGGGACAGGCCCAGCCGTAGACGTCGGCGCGGATCAGCGCACCGATCCACTCCTGGTACGGGTTGTCGTACGTCGCCGTCAGCGGCGGCTTCAGCCCGTTCGCGAGGTTGCGGTAGGCGGCCCGTTCCGCCGTGAACGTCTGCAGGTACGGCAGCCTGAGCAGCCACAGGTCGCCGACCTGCTCGGTGCTGAAGCCGAAGCCGTGGGTCTCCAGCAGGTGCAGGCCGAGGATCGCGTAGTCCACGTCGTCGTCCCGGCAGCTGCCGTGGATCCGCCCGCGCACGCACTGGCGCCACTCCGGGCGCAGCACGGCGGCCTCGTCGGCGTCGGCCGGCTCGGGCAGGTAGTCGGTCAGCGGCAGGGACGCGGCCCGGCGCAGGTAGCGGTCGATGCGCGCACGGGTCCACACCTCGCCCTGCTCGACCGGCTTGCCGAGCATGTTGCCCGCGATCCGGCCGAGCCAGCCGCCGTGGACGCGGTCGGCGAGGTCCGGTCCGGTGCGCTGGGTGCCCATGGCAGGGGTGTACCCACTTTGCCCGGCGCGCTCCCCGCGGCTTCCCAGGGTTCGGGCGGGGCATGACGGCAGGGGTGTCCTGCGGTTATGGTCACAGCGGCGCGACTGGCCCTGACGTGCGCGGGGCCCGGAGAGCAAGGGGAAGACAAGGTGGCGGACGCTGCAGGGAACGAGACCCGTCGGGTGCTCATCGCCGCGGACAAGTTCAAGGGCTCGCTGACGGCCGTGCAGGTCGCCGAGCGGGTGACGGCCGGGCTGCGCCGGGTCGTGCCGGACCTCACGGTCGAGGCGCTGCCCGTGGCCGACGGCGGCGACGGGACCGTGGACGCCGCGGTCGCGGCGGGCTTCGAGCGCCGGGAGGTGCGGGTCGCCGGGCCGCTCGGCGAGGAGGTCACGGCCGCGTTCGCGCTGCGCGACGGCACCGCGGTGGTGGAGATGGCGGAGGCGAGCGGTCTGCAGCGCCTGCCGGCGGGGGTCTTCGCCCCGCTGACCGCCTCCACGTACGGCTCCGGGGAACTGCTGCGGGCCGCGCTGGACGCGGGCGCGCGGACGATCGTGTTCGGCGTCGGCGGCAGCGCCACGACCGACGGCGGCGCGGGCATGCTGTCCGCGCTGGGGGCGCGGTTCCTGACCGAGGAGGGGGACCCGGTGTCCCCGGGCGGCGGCGGCCTCGCCGACCTGGCCCGGGCGGACCTGTCCGGCCTGGACCCCCGGCTGTCCTCGGTGGAACTGGTGCTCGCGAGCGATGTCGACAACCCGCTGACCGGCCCGAAGGGCGCGCCGGCGGTGTACGGGCCGCAGAAGGGTGCCACGCCGGACGACGTGGACACCCTGGACGCGGCGCTGGCCCACTTCGCGAAGGTCCTGGAGGCGGAGGCCGGTCCGCGGGCGGCCCGGCACGCGGCGTCCCCGGGCGCGGGCGCGGCCGGCGGGATCGGCTACGGCGCCCTCCTCCTGGGCGCCCGGTTCCGCCCCGGCATCGAGGTCATGCTGGACGTCCTGGGTTTCGCCCCCGCCCTGGAGCGGGCCTCGCTCGTCATCACCGGGGAGGGCTCCCTGGACGAGCAGACCCTGCACGGGAAGGCACCGGCGGGGGTGGCCGCGGCGGCGCGGGCCGCGGGCAAGGACGTCGTCGCCGTGTGCGGGCGCCTGGCCCTGCCGACGGAGGCGCTGCTGGGGGCCGGGATCTCCCGGGCGTACCCGCTGACGTCCGTCGAGCCCGACGTGGCCACGTGCATCGCGGACGCGGGGCCGATCCTGGAACGGGTCGCCGCCCGGATCGCCGAGGACCACCTGGCCTGAGGCCCTGGGGGCGGACCCCCAGGGAGGCTGAACGAGCAGAGGGCCCCTTACCCGTCCCGGGTAAGGGGCCCTCGTCGTACGTCTCGCCGTCCGTCGTCCTCGCCGTCGGCTACGGCAGCTGCGCGGCCCGGGCCTCGCGGCGGTTGTCGCGGAAGTTGTTCACCCGGCGGGCCGTGGCGAACAGGGGGATCACCGCGCCCATGACCAGCTGCAGCGCACAGCCCGTCTGGAGGAGCAGCTGACCGCTGGGCGCGTCGAAGGCCCATGCCGCCAGCAGACCCATCGACAGCACGATCCAGGAGAGCATCGCGCCGGCGAGGCGGCCCCGCGGCTTCGGGTACTCCACCCGGCTCACCATCAGCCACGCCGTCCCCAGGATGGCCAGCAGCGTCGCCACGAACGGCAGCTCGAGCAGCACGATCGAGACCACGGTCAGCGCGCCGAACGGCGAGGGCATGCCCTGGAACACGCCGTCCTTCATCGTCACGCAGCTGAAGCGGGCGAGTCTGAGCACCACGGCCAGCAGCACCACGATCGCGCCCACCGCCGCCACCCGCTGGTGCGCGTCGTCGGCGACCATGCCGTAGACGAGCACGAAGTACGCGGGGGCGAGCCCGAAGCTGATCAGGTCGGACAGGTTGTCCAGCTCCGCGCCCATCGGCGAGGAGCGCAGCTTGCGCGCCACCAGGCCGTCGAACAGGTCGAAGACCGCCGCACAGAGCATCAGGATGACCGCCGTGGCCGCGCTGTGGCGGGCCATGCCGGACTCCTGGCTGCCGGTGAGGTGCGGGATCAGGATGCCGGTGGTGGTGAAGTACACCGCCATGAAGCCGCACGTCGCGTTGCCCAGGGTGAGGGTGTCCGCTATCGAGAGGCGGAGCGAGAGGGGCATCTCCTCCTCTTCGTCCACCTCGTCGGCCTCGGGCACCCAGCCCGCCTGGGTCTCCGGATCAATCACGGTCAATGCGAGTCACCCCAGCCACGGTCTTCTGGCCGACCTCGACCGCGACCTCCACGCCCTCGGGCAGGTAGAGGTCGACACGCGAGCCGAAGCGGATCAGACCGATACGGTCGCCCTGCTCGACCTTCGTGCCCTCCGGGAGGTACGGCACGATGCGGCGGGCCACCGCGCCGGCGATCTGGATCATCTCGATGTCGCCGAGTTCGGTGTCGAAATGCCAGACTACGCGCTCGTTGTTCTCGCTCTCCTTGTTGAAAGCCGGAACAAAGCCGCCGGGGATGTGCTCGACCGACGTCACGGTGCCCGCGAGGGGCGCGCGGTTGACGTGGACGTTGAGCGGGCTCATGAAGATCGCGACGCGGGTCCGCCCGTCCTTCCACGGCATGATGCTCTGCACCACACCGTCGGCGGGGGAGATGACCCGGCCCGGGGCGATCTCGCGCTCGGGGTCGCGGAAGAACCACAGCATGCCCGCCGCGAGCGCGGTGGCGGGCACGGCGACGGCCTTGGCGACACCCGAGCGGCGAGCGCGGGCCAGGCTGAGGGCTGCGGTGGCGACGGTCGGGAGAAGCCACGGCGATGCTCCGCGCGCGAGGCGTGCGCCTACCAGGCTGTCGCGGTGTGCAGAGGTTTGGCTGTGGGGCATGGATGACCTTCGTAGCGGATGATGCCGCGCTCTGATCGGGGGACGGCGGCTTTCCCGGGATCGTACCGGTCGCGGGCCACAACTCGGCAAGCCAGGCAGCCGAGTCGGCGGCCGAAGAGTGTCTACGGGGTGTGATCTTCTTCTCGAAGAAAACACCCCGTATCCGGACAATCAGCCCTGGAATCGATACTCTTCGAGCAGCCTGCGCCCGATGATCATTTTCTGGATCTCGGCGGTACCTTCACCGATGAGCAGCATCGGAGCCTCGCGGTACAGTCGCTCGATCTCGTACTCCTTGGAGAAGCCGTAGCCGCCGTGGATCCGGAAGGCGTCCTCCACGACCTCCTTGCAGTACTCGGAGGCGAGGTACTTCGCCATGCCGGCCTCCAGGTCGTTTCGCTCCCCGGAGTCCTTTTTACGTGCGGCGTTCACCATCATCGCATGCGCGGCCTCGACCTTGGTGGCCATCTCCGCGAGCTTGAACTGGATGGCCTGGTGCTGGGCGATCGGCTTGCCGAAGGTGTGCCGCTGCTGGGCGTACTGCACACCCAGCTCGAAGGCGCGCTGGGCGACACCGCAGCCGCGGGCCGCCACGTTGACCCGGCCGACCTCCACGCCGTCCATCATTTGGTAAAAACCTCGGCCGGTGACCCCGCCGAGCACCCGGTCGGCCGGGACCCGCAGGCCGTCCATGATCAGCTCGGTGGTGTCGACGCCCTTGTAGCCCATCTTGTCGATCTTGCCGGGGATGGTGAGGCCCGGGCGGACCTCGCCGAAGCCCGGCTCCTTCTCGACCAGGAAGGTGGTCATCGACTTGTGCGGGGCCGTGCCCTCGGGGTGTCCTTCGTCACTGCGGACCAGCACGGCCACGAGCGAGGACGTGCCGCCGTTCGTCAGCCACATCTTCTGCCCGTTCAGGACGTACTCGTCGCCGTCCTTGACCGCCTTCGACGTGATCGCCGACACGTCGGAACCCAGGCCCGGCTCCGACATGGAGAAGGCGCCGCGGATGTCGCCGGCCGCCATCCTGGGCAGGAAGTGGTCCTTCTGCTCCTGCGTACCGTGCTGCTTGAGCATGTACGCGACGATGAAGTGGGTGTTGATGATGCCGGACACCGACATCCACCCGCGGGCGATCTCCTCCACGCACAGCGCGTAGGTGAGGAGCGACTCGCCCAGGCCCCCGTACTCCTCGGGGATCATCAGACCGAACAGACCCAGCTCCTTGAGCCCGTCCACGATCGCTTGCGGGTACTCGTCGCGGTGCTCCAGCCCGGTCGCGACCGGGATGATCTCCTTGTCGACGAAGTCACGGACCGTCGAGAGGATCTCCTGCTGGACGTCGGTCAGACCGGCGGTCTGGGCGAGACGGGCCATGGCTTACTTCTCCGACTTCTTCTCCGCGGGGGCGGTCAGCTCCGGGCGGCCCGGCTGCTCGCCGCCGCGCTCCTTGATGTACGTCTCGGTGGGCACCATCACCTTGCGGCGGAAGACGCACACCAGGGTGCCGTCCTGCTTGTAGCCCTTGGTCTCGACGTGGACGATCCCGCGGTCGTTCTTCGACTTCGACGGCCACTTGTCCAGGACAGTGGTCTCGCCGTAGATCGTGTCGCCGTGGAAGGTCGGCGCGACGTGCCTGAGCGACTCGATCTCCAGGTTGGCGATCGCCTTGCCGGAGACGTCCGGGACGCTCATGCCGAGCAGCAGCGAGTAGATGTAGTTCCCGACGACGACGTTCTTGCCGAAGTCCGTCGTCTTCTCCGCATAGTTGGTGTCCATGTGGAGCGGGTGGTGGTTCATGGTGAGGAGACAGAACAGGTGGTCGTCGTACTCCGTGACCGTCTTGCCCGGCCAGTGCTTGTACGTCGCCCCGACCTCGAACTCCTCGTAGGTGCGTCCGAACTGCATCGCGCTCAGGCCTCCGGGATCTCGAACTTCGACGTGCGCCGCATGCCGGCGGCCCGGCCCTTGCCGGAGATGACCAGGGCCATCTTGCGGCTGGCCTCGTCGATCATCTCGTCGCCGAGCATCGCGGAGCCCTTCTTGCCGCCCGCCTCGGACGTGTAGTAGTCGTACGCGTCCAGGATCAGCTCGGCGTGGTCGTAGTCCTCCTGGGACGGCGAGAAGATCTCGTTGGACGCCTCGACCTGGCCGGGGTGCAGCACCCACTTGCCGTCGAAGCCGAGGGCGGCGGCGCGCTGGGCGACCGCGCGGTAGCCGTCCACGTTGCGGATCTGCAGGTAGGGGCCGTCGATCGCCTGGAGGTCGTTGGCGCGGGCGGCCATCAGGATCTTCATCAGGATGTAGTGGTAGGCGTCCGCCGGGTAGCCGGGCGGCTGCTCGCCCACGACCAGGGACTTCATGTTGATGGAGGCCATGAAGTCGGCCGGGCCGAAGATGATCGTCTCCAGGCGCGGCGAGGCCTCGGCGATCGCGTTGACGTTGTTCAGGCCCTGCGCGTTCTCGATCTGCGCCTCGATGCCGATCTTGCCGACCTCGAAGCCCATGGTCTTCTCGATCTGCGTCAGCAGCAGGTCCAGCGCGACGACCTGCTCGGCGTTCTGCACCTTCGGCAGCATGATGCAGTCGAGGTTCTGGCCGGCGCCCTCGACCACCGTGACGACGTCGCGGTACGTCCACTCGGTCGTCCAGTCGTTGACGCGGACCACCCGGGTCTTGCCCGTCCAGTCGCCCTCGTTGAGGAACTTGACGATGGTGTGGCGGGCCTCCGGCTTGGCGAGCGGCGCGCACGCGTCCTCCAGGTCCAGGAAGACCTGGTCCGCGGGGAGGCCCTGCGCCTTCTCCAGGAAGCGGGGGTTGCTGCCCGGCACGGCCAGGCAGGAGCGCCGCGGGCGAAGGCGGTTGACGGTCGTCATGCGGGGACCTCCAGGGGGTCGAGCTTGTTCGCTGTGCGGATCTCGTCCACGATGCGGCCGATGATCCCGGTGATGTCGAAGTCCTTCGGGGTGAACACCGCGGCCACCCCGGCGGCCCTGAGCTGCTCGGCGTCACCGTTCGGGATGATGCCACCTGCGATCACGGGTATATCTGTGGCACCGGCCACACGGAGCCGCTGGAGCACGTCCGGGACCAGCTGGGCGTGCGAGCCGGACAGGATCGACAGACCCACGGCGTGGACGTCCTCGGCCAGGGCCGCGTCCACGATCTGCTCCGGGGTGAGCCGGATGCCCTGGTAGACGACCTCGAAGCCGGCGTCCCGCGCGCGCACCGCTATCTGCTCGGCGCCGTTGGAGTGCCCGTCCAGGCCGGGCTTGCCGACCAGGAAACGGAGCTTGCCGACGCCCAGCTCGCGGGCGGTGGCGTCCACCTTGGCCCGGACCTCCGCCAGGGCCGATCCGGGCTCGGCGGCGACGGCGACCGGCGCGGAGGAGACCCCGGTGGGCGCCCGGTACTCGCCGAACACCTCGCGCAGGGCGCCCGCCCACTCGCCGGTGGTGACCCCGGCGCGGGCGCACTCCAGGGTGGCCTCCATGAGGTTGTCGGTGCCCTTGGCGGCCTCCTTCAGCCGCTCCAGCGCCTTGCAGGGGCGCGGGTGGTTGAAGGGCGGCTGGTAGCGCGTGTCGCGCCAGTTCTGCAGGGAGGCGATGACCCGGGCCTCGACCGCCGGGTCGACCGTCATGATCGCGGTGTCCAGGTCGGCCGTGAGCGGGTTCGGCTCGGTGCCCTCGAAGGCGTTGACACCGATGATCTTCTCCTCGCCGGACTCGATCCGGGCCCGGCGCTCGGCGTGCGAGGAGACCAGCTGCGACTTCAGGTAGCCGGACTCCACGGCGGCCATCGCGCCGCCCATCTCCTGGATGCGGTCGATCTCCGCGAGGGAGTCGGCGACCAGCTGCTCCACCTTCGCCTCGATCACCTTCGAGCCCTCGAAGATGTCCTCGTACTCCAGCAGGTCGCTCTCGTAGGCGAGCACCTGCTGGATGCGCAGGCTCCACTGCTGGTCCCAGGGCCGGGGCAGGCCCAGCGCCTCGTTCCAGGCGGGCAGCTGCACGGCACGCGCGCGTGCGTCCTTGGACAGGGTCACGGCCAGCATCTCCAGCACGATCCGCTGGACGTTGTTCTCCGGCTGCGCCTCGGTCAGGCCGAGGGAGTTGACCTGGACGCCGTAGCGGAAGCGGCGCTGCTTGGGGTTCTCGATGCCGTACCGCTCGCGGGTGACCTGGTCCCAGATGCGGCCGAACGCCCGCATCTTGCACATCTCCTCGATGAAGCGGACGCCCGCGTTCACGAAGAAGGAGATGCGGGCGACCACGTCCCCCATGCGCTCCTGCGGCACCTGGCCGCTGTCGCGGACGGCGTCGAGGACGGCGATCGCGGTGGACATCGCGTACGCGATCTCCTGCACCGGCGTGGCCCCGGCCTCCTGCAGGTGGTAGCTGCAGATGTTGATCGGGTTCCACTTCGGGATGTGGGAGACCGTGTACGCGATCATGTCCGTCGTCAGGCGGAGCGAGGGCCCCGGCGGGAAGACGTGCGTCCCGCGGGACAGGTACTCCTTGACGATGTCGTTCTGGGTCGTGCCCTGGAGCTTGGTGATGTCCGCGCCCTGCTCCTCCGCGACGACCTGGTAGAGCGCCAGCAGCCACATGGCCGTGGCGTTGATCGTCATCGAGGTGTTCATCTGCTCCAGGGGGATGTCCTGGAACAGCCGGCGCATGTCACCGAGGTGCGCGACGGGCACGCCCACCCGGCCGACCTCGCCGCGCGCGAGGATGTGGTCGGGGTCGTAGCCGGTCTGCGTCGGCAGGTCGAACGCCACCGACAGACCCGTCTGGCCCTTGGCGAGATTGCGCCGGTACAGCTCGTTGGACGCCTCGGCCGTGGAGTGACCGGCGTACGTGCGCATGAGCCACGGCCGGTCCTTCTGACGCTCAGTCATCTATGACCTCGGGTGTCTCAGACGTTGCGGAAGCGGTTGATGGCGTCGACGTGCCTGGCGCGCATCTCCGCGTCGCGCACGCCGAGGCCTTCCTCCGGCGCGAGACACAGGACGCCGACCTTGCCCTGGTGCAGGTTGCGGTGGACGTCGTACGCCGCCTGGCCGGTCTCCTCCAGGGAGTACGTCTTCGACAGCGTCGGGTGGATCTTGCCCTTGGCGATCAGACGGTTGGCCTCGTACGCCTCGCGGTAGTTGGCGAAGTGGGAGCCGATGATCCGCTTCAGCGACATCCACAGGTACCGGTTGTCGTACTCGTGCATGTAGCCCGAGGTCGAGGCGCAGGTGGTGATGGTGCCGCCCTTGCGGGTGACGTAGACGGAGGCGCCGAAGGTCTCACGGCCGGGGTGCTCGAAGACGATGTCGATGTCCTCGCCGCCGGTGAGTTCGCGGATGCGCTTGCCGAAGCGCTTCCACTCCTTGGGGTCCTGGGTGTGCTCGTCCTTCCAGAACTTGTAGCCCTCGGCGTTGCGGTCGATGATCGCCTCGGCGCCCATCGCGCGGCAGATCTCCGCCTTCTGGGGCGAGGAGACGACACAGATCGGGTTGGCGCCGCCCGCGAGCGCGAACTGCGTGGCGTACGAGCCGAGTCCACCGCTCGCGCCCCAGATCAGGACGTTGTCGCCCTGCTTCATGGCGGCGCCGTTGCGGGAGACCAGCTGGCGGTAGGCGGTGGAGTTCACCAGGCCCGGGGCCGCGGCCTCCTCCCAGGTGAGGTGCTTCGGCTTCGGCATCAGCTGGTTCGTCTTGACCAGCGCGATCTCCGCGAGACCGCCGAAGTTGGTCTCGAAGCCCCAGATGCGCTGCTCGGGGTCGAGCATGGTGTCGTCGTGGCCGTCGGGCGACTCCAGCTCGACGCTCAGGCAGTGCGCGACGACCTCGTCACCGGGCCGCCAGGCGTTGACGCCGGGGCCGGTCCGCAGGACGACGCCCGCGAGGTCGGAGCCGATGATGTGGTACGGCAGGTCGTGGCGCTTGGTCAGCGGCGACAGCCTGCCGTAGCGCTCCAGGAAGGCGAAGGTCGACACCGGCTCGAAGATCGAGGTCCACACCGAGTTGTAGTTGACCGAGGAGGCCATGACGGCCACCAGAGCCTCGCCCGGGCCCAGTTCGGGCACGGGCACCTCGTCGAGGTGGATCGACTTGCGCGGGTCCTTGTCGCGGGTCTCCAGACCCGCGAACATCTCCGTCTCGTCCTTGTGCACGGTGATCGCACGGTACGACTCGGGGAGCTGCAGGGCGGCGAAGTCGGCGGACGTGGCGTCCTTCGACTGGATCGCGTCCAGGATGTCCTTCACGGTCACGGTGTTGCCTCCGGCGGTGAGCGCCCTGAGGGAGGGGCGCTGGGGGATCGTCGGTGCTGCTGAGTGAGGGTTTTCGAGGGGTGTGCCGTCGGTTCGGCCCGGTGGTGCTTCGGCAGCGCTTTGTGGCGCGGGAGGGTGCCTGTGACGCAGGCGTCCGGGCGCGCAGGCCGTGGGCTTGCGGGGACAGCCGGCGAGCGAACGGTCTCTGCTCGCCGGCCGCCCGGACACCCTCAACGTATGACACCGCGTGTCAGGTGGCAAGGCACTGAGTGCCAGAACTTGCTCTCAGATGAAATCTTTACGCAACAAATGAGCGATGATCGATCAACGATCGGGCAAACGAAACGGGCAGTGGGCGGCACCCAGTGCCACTCACTGCCCGTTCGTCACGGTCCGACCGGTTACGACCGCTCTTTGAGCGCCTGCTCGATGGTGCGCATCACCTCGTCCAGCGGCGCGTCGGTCCTGGCCACCGTCACCAGCACCTCCCCGTGGGCGGCGGCGGTGGCCTGCGGGGTCCGCGGAGCGCTCTCGCGGCCGGCCCCGATGCCGGTGCCGAAGGTCTTGCGCACGATCGCGAAGGCGTGGTCCAGCTGCGCCTCCACGTCCCCCTGGCCGCCCGCCCGCAGCCAGCGCCTGAGCACGTGGTTGTGCGCGGTGACCACGGCCGAGGCGGCGACCTCGGCCAGCAGCGGGTCGTCGTTGGCGTCGTCGGCGTGCGCGTGCTCGTCGAAGTGTCCGAGCAGATAGCGGGTGAACAGCCGCTCGTAGCGGGCCACGGAGGCGATCTCGGCCTCGCGCAGCGTGGGCACCTCGCGGGTCAGCTTGTAGCGGGCGACCGAGATCTCCGGCCGCGCCGCGTACATCCTCATGACCTCCTTGATGCCCCGGCACACGGTGTCGAGCGGATGCTCGTGCGCGGGGGCGGCGTTGAGGACCGCCTCGGCGCGGATCAGCGTGTCGTCGTGGTCCGGGAAGATCGCCTCTTCCTTGGAGCGGAAGTGGCGGAAGAAGGTGCGCCGGGCGACCCCTGCGGCGGCGGCGATCTCGTCGACGGTGGTGGCTTCGTACCCCTTGGTCGCGAACAGCTCCATGGCTGCTGCCGCCAGTTCCCGGCGCATTTTCAGCCGCTGGGCGGCGGCGCGACTGCCTGCGGCACTTTCCGGCGCGTCGGGCGTGGCTGGCGTACGTGAGGACTTGGCGGGCTGGGACATGACCCGAACGTACTGCATGCGCGCGGCTCTCCGCGCAGGTCCGGGGTGTTCCCCGCCCCCGGAGGGCGGGGCGCCGGCGGACCGGGCGGGCGGGGGAGGGCCGCCCGGGTCGAGCAGCCCGCCCCAGTCCGCCTCCGTCCGGAACCAGTCGCCGGCGCCGTCAGCGGCGGGCATACTCGCGGAAGCCGCGACCGGTCTTGCGGCCGAGGCAGCCCGCGGCCACCAGGTGCTCCAGCAGCGGCGCCGGGGCGAGGCCGGGGTCGCGGAACTCGCGGTGCAGCACCCGCTCGATGGCCAGTGAGACGTCCAGGCCGACCACGTCCAGCAGTTCGAACGGCCCCATCGGGTAGCCGCCGCCGAGCCTCATCGCCGCGTCGATGTCGTCGAGGGACGCGTAGTGGTCCTGCACCATCTTGATCGCGTTGTTCAGGTACGGGAACAGCAGCGCGTTCACGATGAAGCCGGCCCGGTCCCCGCAGTCCACGGCGTGCTTCCTGATCTTCCCGCAGACCTCGCGGACCGTCGCGTGCACGTCGTCGGCGGTCAGCACCGTGCGGACCACCTCGACCAGCTTCATGGCCGGCGCCGGGTTGAAGAAGTGCATGCCGATCACGTCCTGCGGGCGCGAGGTGGCGCGGGCGCAGGCGACGACGGGCAGCGACGAGGTGGTGGTGGCCAGCACCGCGCCCGGCTTGCACACCTTGTCCAGCGCGGCGAACAGCTGCCTCTTGACCTCCAGGTCCTCGGCGACCGCCTCCACGGCAAGGTCCACCTCGGCGAAGGCGTCGTAGGACCCCGCCGGGACGATCCTCTCCAGGGTCTCGGCGGCGGCCTCCGCGGTCAGCCGGCCCTTGTCGACGGACCGGGCGAGGGACTTGCCGATCCGGGCCCTGGCCGCCTGGGCCTTCTCCTCGCTGCGGGCGGCCAGGACCACCTGGTAGCCCGCCTTGGCGAACACCTCGGCGATGCCGGAGGCCATGGTGCCGGAGCCGGCGACCCCGACCGAGCGGACCTCCCGGCCTGCGGCCGGCGAGCCGTCCGCCGCCGGGGTCAGCGCGTCCGGCACCACGGTGGCGCTGCCCGGCGCCTCGTAGGTGTAGAAGCCGCGCCCGGACTTGCGGCCGGTCAGGCCCGCCTCGCTGAGCTGCCTGAGGATCGGGGCGGGCGCGTGCAGCCGGTCGCGGGACTCGGCGTACATCGCCTCCAGGACGGTCCGCGCGGTGTCGACGCCGATGAGGTCCAGCAGGGCGAGCGGGCCCATCGGCAGGCCGCAGCCGAGCCGCATCGCGGCGTCGATGTCCTCGCGGGAGGCGTACTTGGCCTCGTACATCGCGGCGGCCTGGTTGAGGTAGCCGAACAGCAGCCCGTCGGCGACGAAGCCGGGCCGGTCGCCGACCGCGACCGGCTCCTTGCCCAGCTCGAGGGCGAGATCGGTGACGGCGGCGACGGCACCCGGCGCGGTCAGCACCGAGGAGACGACCTCGACCAGCTTCATCGCCGGCGCCGGGTTGAAGAAGTGCAGGCCGAGCACGCGCTCCGGCCGGGCCGAGTCCGCGGCCAGCCGGGTCACCGACAGCGCGTTGGTGCCGGTCGCCAGGATCGTCTCCGGGCGGACGATGCCGTCCAGCTCACGGAAGATCTGGTGCTTGATCTCGTACGACTCCGGAGCCACCTCGATGACGAGGTCGGCGTCGGCCGCCGCGGTGAGGTCGGTGGCGGTGCGCACCCGGGCCAGTGCCCCGGCGCGCTCCTCCTCGGTGAGCCGGCCGCGCTCCACGGCACGGGCGGTGGCGGCCTCCAGCGAGGCGAGCGCCTTGGCGGTCCGGTCCTCGCTGATGTCGATGCCGATTACCTCGCGGCCGGCCTTCGCGAGGACCTCGGTGATACCGGTGCCCATGGTGCCGAGGCCGACGACGGCGATCGTCTCGAGCCGGGACGGGGAGCTGCCGGACTGGGGGGACAGGGGAGTGGCCATCGCGGGACTCCAGGAATGAGGGTGACGACGAGGAGCGCGCCGGGTGCGCCGAAGGGCGCACCACGGTGCGAGGAGGGTGCGGGTGTTGCCGGGCTGCGAGCGCACACGCCCGGTGTCGCCGGTGCCACGGGCGTGCACACGCCCGGCAGCGGCGGAACGTCCGACCGGCTCTGTCCCGAAGCCGGGTCGTACAGCGGTACATACGGCGTACCGAACCGACAGAACGCGCTCGCGACGGCTGCGTCACCAAACCGTCGCCAGCGAAAACGCGAGAGGGTTACTCGCTCGTATGAGCTTAACCGGCGGGTAACGAGCGCGCCAGCCCCCGGCGGAAACCGACTTTGTGATGTACCTCCCTCACCGGCGGCGACCCGCCTACGCTGGACCGCGTGGACGAAGAGTTGCGATCGCTCACGGAGCGCTTACGGCGGGAGTCGGGCGGGACGGCCGGCTTCGACCGCCTGCTGGCCACCGAGGACCACGATGAACTGGCGGAGGTGCTCACCGCGCCCGGACAGCCCCTGTGGGCCCGGGAGCTGGCCGCGTTCCGCCTCGGCCGCGCGGGCGACCGGCGCGCCTTCGAGTCCCTGGTGCTGCTGCTCAACCACCGCGACCCGCCGCGCTGCGCCTCCGCCGCGCACGCCCTCGCCCGGCTCGGAGACCCCCGCACCGCCCGGGCCGCCGCCGCCCTCGCCACCAACGAACTCCGCGTCGGCTACGCCCTGCACCCGGTGCGGCTCCTGACCGAACTGCGCGCCCCCGAGTCCGTACCCGCGCTGATCACCACCCTGGAGCGGCGGCTGCGCCCGCACGACCCCTACCGCCGGGTGGCCCTGGCGTGCGTGGAGGGCCTGGGCGCGCTCGGTGACGCCCGCGCCCGCCGCGTGCTGAGCGAGGCCCTCGCGCACCCCGCGCTCGCCGAGGCGGCGGTGCACGCGCTGGCCCGGATCCCGCAGCAGCAGCCCCGCTGACGCCCGGTCAGCCGCCCAGCGTGCGCACGTACCGCACCTCGGGCACGGGCACGCCGTCCGCCTCGAAGGGTTCCTCGGCGCCGTCCGGCCGGAAACCGGCGCGCTCGTAGAAACGGCGGGCGGGGGCGTTGTCCTTCAGCACCCACAGCAGCATCCGCGGATACGCCGCGCACCGCTCGACCGCCGCGGCCAGCAGCGCCCGGCCGATGCCGGCGCCGAGGCGGTCCGGGTCGACGTAGACCGCGTACAGCTCGGCGTCCCCGGTGACGCTGCCGCCGTCCCGGTACGGCCCGCACGCCGCCCACCCGACGATCTCGCCGCCCTGCTCGGCGACCAGGTTCACCACCGCGCCGTCGCCCTGCCCGAAGCGGGCCCGCCGCCGCTCGGTGTCCGCGGCGACGCCGAGCCCGTCGAGGTACGCCTGGGGCATCAGCCCCCGGTAGGCGTGCTGCCAGCCCCTGATCCGTATCCCGGAGACGCGCTCGCAGTCGGCGAGCCGCATCTCACGGACCGTCAGGGGACTCACATGGGAGAGAGGAGCCGGTTCGGTCATGGGCTCATGGTGGACCATCCCACGGACGACGCGCCCGTGGGTCCGGTCCCTCGGTCACGGGCGGAAGCCCAGCAGGCCGTGCAGCATCGAGCCGCGGGACGCCTTCGGCGCCGACTTCCCCTTCAGCGGCTTCGGTTCGGGCGACCTCGCGCAGACCGCGTCGGCCGGGCCGGCGCCCCGCGGCACCGTGCCGTCGCCCAGGTACGCGGCCAGGTGCCGGTCCAGGCAGGCGTTGCCGCTCAGCGTGACGCCGTGGTTGCCGCCGCCCTGCTCGACCACCAGGCTGGAGCGGGCCAGCAGCCGGTGCAGCGTCACCCCGCCGGTGTACGGGGTCGCCGCGTCCTCGGTCGCCTGGAACAGCAGCGCCGGCGGCAGCGAGCGGTTGGTGATGTCCACCGGCTTCAGGGGGGCCGTCGGCCAGAACGCGCAGGGCGCGTTGTACCAGGTGTTGTTCCAGGCCATCAGCGGCGCCTTCGCGTACACCTTCCAGCCGTCCGCGCGCCACCGGCTCCAGCCGCGCGGCCAGGCCGCGTCACGGCACTGCACCGCCGTGTAGACGCTGTAGCCGTTCTCACCCGAGGCGTCCACCGCGGCGACGTTCTCGTACGTCCTCACCAGCGGCCCGGTGTCCTTGCGGTGGACGTAGGCCGCGAACGCCTCGGCGAGGTGCGGCCAGTAACCGTCGTAGTAGGCACCGGACATGAAGGTGTCCTCCAGCTCGGCGGCCCCGACCCGCCCCCCGGCCGGCCTCTTCGCCAGCGCCGACCGCATCCCGTACCAGAGGGCCTCGATCCTCGCCGGGTCCCTGCCGAGCCCGTAGGTCGTGTCGTACTTAGCGATCCAGGCCATCAGCGCGCGGTGGCGGTCGTTGAAGGCGTGGTCCTGGCCCAGGTTGTCCTCGTACCAGACGCCGGTCGGGTCGACGATCGAGTCCAGCACCAGGCGGCGCACCCGCTGCGGATACAGCTTCGCGTAGACCGCGCCCAGGTAGGTGCCGTAGGAGTAGCCGAAGTAGCTGATCCGCCGCGCGCCCAGCGCCCGGCGGACGGCGTCCAGGTCCCGGGCCGCGCTGACGGTGTCCAGGTACGGCAGGACGTCGGCGTACCGGCGGCCGCAGGCGGCGGCGAAGGACCGGGCGCGGTCGAGGTTCGCGCGCTCCACCGCGGGGGTGCCCGGCACGGAGTCCGGGCGCACCGGGTCGAAGTGGCCGGGCGCGCAGTTCAGGGCGGGCGTGCTCCGGCCGACCCCGCGCGGGTCGAAGCCGACGACGTCGTAGCGGGAGGCGACGCTCTTCGGCAGCGCCGAGGCGACGAACCCGGCGAGCGTCAGGCCGCTGCCGCCGGGCCCCCCGGGGTTGACCAGCAGCGGGCCCAGCGAGGACCGCGCGGTGTGCGGGACGCGGGACAGGGCGAGCGTGATCTGCCGGCCCGACGGGTTCGCGTGGTCCAGCGGCACCTTCAGGGACGCGCACTGGAGCGCGGGGTAGTCGCTGATGCCGCACTTCTTCCAGCCGAGCCCCGCGGGCTCCTCACGGCCGGGCCGGTCGGGACGGGCGGCCTGCGCGGGAGCGGCGGTGACGGATCCCGCCAGCACGGCGGCGACTGCGGCCGCGCACAGCACGGCTGCGCGTGTTCTCATACGGGTCCTCCCGGGACGGAGGGGGCGGAGAACCGCGAGGCTCGCGGTTCTCGCCGGATCGTCCCGGAGTCGGCGACCCGAAGAACCCGTTCTGCCGATAGTTGACCCAATTGGGCCGTGGGATGCCCTCTAACGCCCCGGACGTGCTCACATGAGGCTGAGCTGGACCGGCTCGGAGTCGGCCGGGACCGGTGCCGGTCCGGCCGGGCGGATCCGGCGGGCCGCTCCCGCGCGCGTGGGCCCGATGCCGTACTCCTCGGCCAGCTCGTGCACCTGACGGGTGATCCGGCGCTGGTACCACCGGGGCGCGTAGGAGCCCTCCGCGTACAGCCGCTCGTAGCGCCGCACCAGGTGGGGGTGGTGCCGCCCGAGCCAGGCCATGAACCACTCCCGGGCGCCCGGGCGCAGATGCAGCACCAACGGGGTGACCGAGGTGGCCCCGGCCGCCGCGATCGCCCGCACCGTCTCCCGCAGCCGGTCCGGGTGGTCGCTCAGGAAGGGGATCACCGGCGCCATCAGCACCCCGCAGCCGATCCCGTGCTCGCCGAGGGTGCGCACGACGTCCAGCCGGCGCTCCGGCGCGGGTGTGCCCGGCTCCACCGTGCGCCACAGCTCGGCGTCGAGGAAGCCGACCGAGACGGAGATGCCCACGTCCGTCACCTCGGCCGCCCGGACCAGCAGCTCCAGGTCGCGCAGGATCAGGGTGCCCTTGGTGAGGATCGAGAACGGGTTCGCGTGGTCGGTGAGGGCGGAGATGATGCCGGGCATCAGCCGGTAGCGGCCTTCGGCGCGCTGGTAGCAGTCGACGTTCGTGCCCATCGCCACGTGGTCGCCCTGCCAGCGGCGGGAGGCCAGCTGGCGGCGCAGCACCTCCGGGGCGTTCACCTTGACCACGATCTGGGTGTCGAAGCCGATGCCCGTGTCCAGGTCCAGGTAGCCGTGCGTCTTGCGGGCGAAACAGTAGACGCACGCGTGTGTGCAGCCGCGGTAGGGGTTGACCGTCCACTCGAACGGCATGCGCGAGGCGCCCGGCACCCGGTTCAGCACCGAGCGCGCCCGCACCTCGTGGAAGGTCATCCCGCGGAACTCCGGCGTGTCGAACGTACGTGTGATCACGGCGTCCGTGCCGAACAGCGCCGCGTCGGCGGCCCGGCCGTGTTCGCTCTCGTCCGTGAGGTTCTCCCAGCGCATGGACGCCCTCCTCGCTCGCACCGGCTGCCAGAATAGAACATCTGTTCCCATGATCGTGCGGCCCCCGATTTGGGCGGCCGGGCGCCAGGGTGGTTGGCTTGCCCCAACCCCGAGGAACCAGGTCGTGGAGGAACGCAATGGCGCAGGTCGAGGCCACTACGGAGCGGGTCGTCGCGGCGGACGCGGAGAAGGTGTTCGACGCCCTCGCCGACTACCGCGGCACCCGGCAGAAGCTGCTGCCCGAGCAGTTCAGCGAGTACGAGGTGCGCGAGGGCGGCGACGGCGAGGGCACCCTCGTCCACTGGAAGCTCCAGGCCACCAGCAAGCGGGTGCGCGACTGCCTGCTGGAGGTCGGCGAGCCCACCGACGGCGAGCTGGTCGAGAAGGACCGCAACTCCTCCATGGTCACCACCTGGCGCGTCACCCCCGCCGGTGAGGGCAGGTCGCGGGTCGTCGTCACCACCACCTGGCAGGGCGCCGGCGGCATCGGCGGCTTCTTCGAGAGGACCTTCGCGCCCAAGGGCCTCGGCCGGATCTACGACGACCTGCTCGCCAGGCTCGCCGCCGAGGTCGAGCAGTAGGACCGACGGCAAGTCCCCGGCGTCCCCGGGGTGTTGGGTCCCTTCACCGGTTCGAGTGGAATCACATCTCGACCGGGTCGGCGCCGTAACTCGTCGCACTTGCTCGGAGTTGTCGCATCGCGCGGCAACTGTGTGGCAGGTGTGACGAGGGGAGCGCTGGATGAGCGGGATCACTCTGGACCGGACGGAAACGGTCACCGCGCCACCCGGTCTCCCCGTTCCGGCCCCCGCCGAGGCCGTCGAACCGAGCCCGCGCCGCGTGCGACTGGTCTTCTTCGGGCTGATGCTGGCACTGCTGCTGGCCGCCCTCGACCAGATGATCGTCGCCACCGCCCTGCCGAAGATCGTCGGTGAACTGCACGGCCTGGACCGGATGTCCTGGGCCATCACCGCCTATCTGCTGACCTCCACCGTCGGCCTGCCGATCTACGGCAAACTCGGCGACCTGCTCGGCCGCAAGGGCGTCTTCCAGTTCGCCATCGCCGTCTTCGTCCTCGGCTCCGCGCTCGCCGGCCGGGCCGGCACCATGGACCAGCTGATCGCCTTCCGCGCGGTCCAGGGCGTCGGCGCGGGCGGACTCATGATCGGGGTGCAGGCGATCATCGCCGACATCGTGCCGCCCCGGGAACGCGGCCGGTACATGGGCCTCATCGGCGCCGTCTTCGGCCTCGCCTCGGTCGCCGGGCCGCTGCTCGGCGGCTACTTCACCGACCACCTCTCCTGGCGCTGGTGCTTCTACGTCAACGTCCCCTTCGGCCTGGTCACCCTCGCCGTCGTCGCCGTCGTCCTCAAGCTCCCCCGGCCCCGCGCCCGGGGCCGGCTCGACGTGCTCGGCGCGCTGCTCCTCGCCGCCGCCTCCACCTGCCTGGTGCTGCTCACCAGCTGGGGCGGCACCGAGTACGCCTGGGACTCCCGGCAGATCCTGGGTCTCGGTGCCGGCGCCCTCGCCGCCACCGTCCTCTTCCTCGTCGCCGAGCGCTTCGCCGCCGAACCGCTGATCCCGCTCAGGCTGTTCCGCGACTCCGTCTTCGTCGTCAGCGGCCTGGTCGGCCTGGTGATCGGCGTCGCCCTGTTCGGCGCCGCCAGCTATCTGCCGACCTTCCTGCAGATGGTCGACGGGGCCAGCGCCACCGAGTCCGGGCTGCTGATGCTGCCGATGATGGCCGGGGTCGTCGGCGCCTCCGTCATCGGCGGCCAGCTCATCAGCCACACCGGCCGCTACAAGATCTTCCCGCTGCTCGGCGGCGCCGTCGCCACCGTCGGCATGTGGCTGCTGTCCCGGCTGGAGACCGACACGCCCCGGCTGCACTACAGCGTCTGGATGGCCGTCCTCGGCGCCGGCATCGGCCTGGTGATGCCCGTCCTCGTCCTCGCCGTGCAGAACTCCGTGCGCCCCGCCGACCTAGGCAGCGCCACCAGCGCCAACAACTACTTCCGGCAGATCGGCGGCAGCGTCGGCGCCGCCGTCTTCGGCACCCTCTTCGCCGACCGGCTCACCTCCGCGCTGCGCGCGGAACTGCCCCCGCGCGCGGGCGCCGGACTGCCCGACGCCGACTCCCTCACCCCGCAGCTCGTCCACGCGCTGCCCCCGGCCCTGCGCGACGCCTACATCCGCGCCTACGCCGAGGCGATGCCCCGGATCTTCCTCTACCTGGTCCCGGTGCTCGCCCTCGGCCTGCTGATCGCCTTCTTCCTCAAGGAGAAACCACTGGTGTCCCACAACACCGCCGAAACGGAGCCGCAGACCGTGACCGCACCGATCCCCGGCGCCCGCGCGCCCCACGCCGCCGGGATCCCCGTCTGCGGCACCGTGCAGCATCCCGACGGCACCGTGGTGCCCCGCGCCGCCCTCACCCTCATCGACGTCGCCGGGCAGCAGGTCGGCCGGGGCGCCAGCGGCGAGGACGGACGCTACGCGCTCGGCACACCCGGCTCCGGGTCGTACGTGCTGATCGCCGCCGCCGGGGGTCACCAGCCGCAGGCCGTCTCCGTCACCGTCGGCGAACGCCCCGTCGAACTCGACGTCGTCCTCGGCGGCGCCGGACGCCTCGCCGGCAGCGTGCTCACCGCCGACGGCAGCCCCGTCCGGGACGCCGCCGTCACCCTCACCAACGTGCACGGCGAGGTCGTCGCCAGCACCCGCAGCGGACGCGAGGGCGGCTACGTCATCACCGAACTGGTCGCCGGCGAGTACACCCTCGCCGCCAGCGCCCCCGCCTTCCGGCCCGCCGCGCTCCCGGTCACCGTGCAGGCCTCCCGGGAGACCCGGCAGGACATCGAACTCGCGGGCGGTGCCGTGCTGCGGGGCACCGTCCGGGCGAGCGGCGGACGGGTCGTGGAGGACGCGCGCGTGACCCTCCTCGACGCCGCCGGCAACGTGGTCGACACCCTCACCACCGGACCCGACGGAACGTTCCGGTTCGTGGACCTGTCCTCCGGCGAGTACACCGTCATCGCCGCAGGTTACCCGCCGGTCGCCACAGTGCTGCAGGTCGCGGGGGGTGGCCGCACGGAGCGCGATCTCCAACTCGGCCACGAGGACTGAGCCGGGCGCGGTACCGCGCGCCGGAGCGATCCCGGGGAAACCAATTCCAGGATTGCCACACATCGCGACCGGGCGCCGCCGTACCGTAGTGGCGGGCGGCACAGATCGTTTGCGGACAGCCGTGGGGAGAGAGGGCCTGGGCCATGGACCGTGGCAGCGAGCGGGACACAGTTCCCGGGCGCGGCGCCGGCGACGTCGCGGCGGGCCGGATTCCGCTGGCCGTGGTCGTCGTCGACCGCGCCGGGCTGGTGTCCCACTGGAGCAGCGGCGCGCGGCGCATGTTCGGCGTGCGCCGGGAGGACGCGGTGGGCCGCATGGCGGCCGACCTGCTGCCGGTCTCCGGCACCCTCCCGGACGACCCGCCGGCCGACGGGCTGCCCGCCGACGCGATGACGGCCGACGCGATGACGGCCGACTTCGCGGCGTACGACCCCGTGGCGTACGACGGACACGGCCCCGGCCTGGAGACCTCGCTCGGCGGGTCCACCGGCTACGCCACCGCGGGCCGCGCCCGGCTCTGCCCGCCCGGGCAGCCGTCCGGCGACGAGCGGCTCGACGTGCTGTGGTGGGCCTACCCGCTGGTCGGCCCCGGACCCTCCCGGCTGCTCGTGCTCGCCGCCGACGCCACCCGGCTGCGCGACGAACGCGGCTACGACGACGAGACCGCCGAGCGCATCTCGCCCGGCTTCGCCCGCCACACCGAACTGCCCGCCTCCGAGGAACTCGAACGGCGCCTGCCCGACATCCTGCCCAACATGGGCCCCGGACTCAGCGCCCGGATCGTCGCCCAGGTCCTCGAACTCGGCTACCCGGTCCTGGAGTTCAGCCAGTTCGAGCGGGTCCCCGTGAGCCCGGACTGGGGCGTGCCCCGCCGTCCCGGGCGCAGCCGCGCCGCGGCGGCCGGGCCCGCCGCGGCCCTCGTACCCCCGCAGCGGGCGGCGGCCCTGGTCCCGACCGGCGCGGAGGAGGACCTGGAGTACGCCGCCGTCCGCGAGCGGCTGGAGTTCCTCAACGAGGTCAGCTCCCGCATCGGCTCCTCCCTGGACCTCGGCGAGACCATCCGCGAGGTCACCAGCGCCGCCGTACCCCGGTTCGCGGACTTCGCCGGCACCCATCTGCGCGCCGCGGTGCTGGCCGGCGAGGGCTTCCCGGACGGCCCGCCGGACGCCACCACCATGATGTTCCGCGTCTGGGTCGAGCACAACGACGAACCGGGCCGCTGGGACGACACCGTGCCCGTCGGCGAGGCCTTCGCCTTCCCCGAGCACACGCCGTTCTACCAGTGCATGGTCACCGGCGAACCCGTCCTCGTCCCGCGGGTCACCGAGGAGCTGTCCGAGCGGATCTCCGGCGAGTTCGAGAAGCGCGACCTCCGTCCGCTCATCGGCGGCCGGTCCCTGCTGATCGTCCCGCTCAAGGCACGCAACGTCGTCCTCGGCTTCATGGTGCTCATGCGCCGCCCCGACCGGCCGCAGTTCGACGACATGGACCGCACCACCGGCGCCGAACTCGCCGCCCGCGCGGGCCTCGTGCTCGACAACGCCCGCATGTACACCTACCAGGAGAACGTCGCCGACACCCTCCAGGACAGCATGCTGCCCCGGGTCGCCCCGCGGATGGCCGGCTGTGACATCGCCACCCGCTACCTGCCCGGCACCCGGCTCGGCCGGATCGGCGGCGACTGGTTCGACACCATCAAGCTGTCCGGCTCCCGTACCGCCCTCGTCGTCGGCGACGTGATGGGGCACGGCCTCAACTCGGCCGCCATGATGGGCCAGTTGCGCACGGCCGTACAGACCATGGCCGCCATGGAGACCCCGCCCGCCCAGCTGCTGCGCAACCTGGACGACCTGGCCCGCAGGCTCGGCGACAGCTACCTCGCCACCTGCCTGTACGCGGTCTACGACCCGATCCGCGGCGACCTGACCCTCGCCAACGCCGGCCACATCCCGCCCGTGCTGGTGCGCGCCGAGGACGGCGGCAGCGAGCTCCTGGACCTGCCCACCGGTGCCCCGATCGGCGTCGGCGGGGTCCCGTTCGAGGCCATCCGGGTCAGGGTCCGGTCCGGCGACCGCCTGGTGCTGTGCACCGACGGCCTGGTCGAGGTGCGCGGCACCGACATCGGCGAGGGCCTCGCCGCCCTCTGCGAGTCCGCCGCCCACCCCGCGGCCTCCATGGACGACGCCTGCGACACCATCATCCGCGCCCTCAACACACACGGCGGACGCAAGGACGACGTCGCCCTGCTCATGGCCCGCCTCAACGGCATCCCCGACGACCACGTCGCCGAGTGGCGGCTCGACCCCGACCCGCGCGAGGTGGCGCGCGCCCGCCGCCTGGTCCGCGAGCGGCTGCTCGACTGGGGCCTGCCGCAGGCCGTGGAGACGGCCGAACTGCTGGTCAGCGAGGTCGTCACCAACGCCGTCCGGCACGCCGGCAGCGAGCGGATCGGGCTGCGGGTGGTCCGCACCGACGCGCTGCTGTTCGAGGTCACCGACGACGAACCCGCCCTGCCCGCCATGCTGAGCGCCCGCCCGTACGACGACGCGGGCCGTGGACTGCGCGTGGTGAGCCGGCTGGCCCGGGAGTGGGGCGCCAGCGCCACCGGCCACCGGAAGACCGTCTGGTTCGAACAGGCCCTCCCCATCTCGTGAAGACATCCGCCCGACTCTTGCCCTCGGCCCCGAGACCGCGATATCCCGATCACGGAATCGAACCGTGGGGAGATCGTATGAACGTCTCGGAGAACTACCGCAACGCGTGGGAGAGTTACTGGAGCGAGACCTCCGACGCCCGGGGCGAGGCGATATGGGACTCCGATCCCGCCCTGAGCGCCGCGCCGCACTGCGAACTGCTCCTGCCGCACGCCGACCCGGACCGGACCATCGTCGACCTCGGCTGCGGCAACGGCACCCAGACCCGCTACCTGGCCACCCGGTTCGCCCACGCCGTCGGCGTCGACCTCTCGCAGGCCGCCGTCGAGCACGCCCGCCGCGCCGCGGACGGGGCCACCGTCGAGTTCCAGCAGCTCGACCTCACCGACACCGACGCCGTCCGCGCCCTGCACCACAAGCTCGGCGACGTCCACGTCTACATGCGGGCAGTGATCCACCAGAGCGAACCGGCCGCGCGGCCCGCCGTGGCCGCCGCCGTCGCCGAGCTGATCGGCGCCGAGGGACGCGCCTTCGTGGTCGAACTCACCTCCGCCTCCCGGGAGGTCCTGCAGCGGGCCGCGTCCGAGCCGGGCGGCCCGGGCCCCAAGCTCCGGCGCGTCTTCCACCACGGCCTCAAGCCCGCCGACGCCCCCGACGACGAGATCCCGCTCCTGCTCGCCGGGGCCGGCCTCACCGTCCTGGCCGAGGGCGGGACGGCGGTGCCGCAGACCGAGCACCTCGCGGACGGCACTCGGATCGACCTGCCGGCCCACTGGTACGTCCTCGGCAGGGCCTGACCGGAACCCCGGGCCGCTTCCCCGGCGCGGTCGTAGCCTGGCCGCCGCTCGGCGCGTAACGTGACGAAGCATGAAGATCCTCATCAGTGCCGACATGGAGGGTGCCACCGGCGTCACCTGGCCTGCCGACGTGCTGCCGGGGACGCCGCAGTGGGAGCGGTGCCGGTCGATGTTCACCTCGGACGTGAACGCCGCCGTGGAGGGCTTCTTCGACGGCGGGGCGGAGCGCGTCCTGGTCAACGAGGCCCACTGGACCATGCGCAACCTGCTCCTGGAGCGGCTGGACGAGCGGGTCGAGATGCTCACCGGCCGGCACAAGGCGCTGTCCATGGTGGAGGGCGTCCAGCACGGTGACGTCGACGGCATCGCGTTCGTCGGCTACCACGCGGGCGCCGGCATGGAGGGTGTCCTCGCCCACACCTACCTCGCGAACCAGATCACCGGGGTGTGGCTGAACGACGTCCGGGCCAGCGAGGGTCTGCTCAACGCACACGTCGTCGCCGAGTACGGGGTCCCCGTCGTCCTCGTCACCGGCGACGACGTGGCGTGCGAGGACGCCCTCGGCTATGCGCCGGAGGCACTGAAGGTGGCCGTCAAGGACCATGTGTCGCGGTACGCGGCCGTGTGCCGGACACCGGCGAGGACCGCGGCCGACATCCGCGCGGCGGCCAAGGAGGCGGCCCGGCTGGCGGTCCGTCACGCGCCGGTCGAGGCGGGGCCGTTCACGGTGGCCGTCGAGTTCGACGCCGAGCACCTCGCGATGGCCGCCACCGTCGTCCCCGGCGTGGCGCGGACCGGGGAGCGGAAGGTGGCCTACACCAGCGCCACCATGTACGAGGGGATCAGGACGTTCAAGGCGGTCACCACGATCGCCTCTGCCGCCGTGGAGGAGCAGTATGGCTGACCAGCAGGCCGACGAACTGGCCCTGGCCGAGGTCGTGGAGTTCACCTCCGGCCTGATCCGCATCGACACCACCAACCGCGGCGGCGGCGACTGCCGGGAGCGGCCCGCCGCCGAGTACGCGGCCGAGCGGCTGGCCGGGGCGGGCCTGGAACCGCTGATGCTGGAGCGCACCACGGGCCGCACCAACGTGGTGGCCCGGATCGAGGGCACCGACCCGTCCGCCGACGCGCTGCTGGTCCACGGCCATCTCGACGTCGTGCCCGCCGAGGCCGCCGACTGGCGGGTCCACCCCTTCTCCGGCGAGGTCCGGGACGGTGTGGTGTGGGGGCGCGGGGCGGTCGACATGAAGAACATGGACGCGATGATCCTGGCGGTCGTCCGGTCCTGGGCCCGGCAGGGCGTACGGCCCCGCCGCGACCTCGTCATCGCGTTCACCGCCGACGAGGAGGCCAGTGCCGAGGACGGCTCCGGGTTCCTCGCGGACCGGCACCCCGAACTCTTCGAGGGCTGCACGGAGGGCGTCGGCGAGTCGGGCGCCTTCACCTTCCACGACGGGTCCGGCCGGGAGATCTACCCGATCGCCGCGGGGGAGCGGGGCACCGCCTGGCTGAGGCTCACCGCGCGGGGCCGGGCCGGGCACGGCTCCAAGGTGAACCAGGAGAACGCGGTGACCCGGCTCGCCGCCGCCGTCACCCGCATCGGCGAGCACGAGTGGCCGCTCCGCCTCACCCCGACGGTGCGGGCCGCCCTCACGCGGCTCGCCGCGCTGTACGGCATCGACGCCGACCCCGCCGAGGCGGACCGCCTGCTGGAGAAGCTCGGCCCGGCCGCGCGGCTGGTCGAGGCGACCGTCCGCAACAGCGCCAACCCGACGATGCTCCAGGCCGGTTACAAGGTCAACGTCATCCCCGGCGAGGCGGTCGCCCACGTCGACGGACGCTTCCTGGCGGGCGGCGAGGAGGAGTTCACCGCCACGCTGGACGAGCTGACGGGCCCGGACGTCCAGTGGGAGTTCGAGCACCGCGAAGCGGCCCTCCAGGCACCCGTGGACACCCCCCTGTTCGCGCGGATGCGGGCCGCCGTCGAGGCGTTCGCACCCGAGGGGCACGTGGTGCCGTACTGCATGTCGGGCGGCACCGACGCCAAGCAGTTCTCCCGGCTCGGCATCACCGGCTACGGCTTCACCCCGCTGAAGCTGCCCCCGGACCTCGACTACCAGGCGCTGTTCCACGGCGTGGACGAACGGGTGCCCGTGGAGGCGCTGCAGTTCGGGGTCCGGGTGCTGGACCGCTTCCTGCGGACGGCGTAGCCGATGGCGGACGAGGTGCTGACGTCCCCGTACGGATCATGGCCCTCCCCGATCGACGCGGCGCTCGCCGCCGCGCACGACGGGCGCCCCGACTGGGTGGGGTTCGTCGGGGACGAGGTCTGGTGGACCGAGCCCCGGCCGGCCGAGGGCGGCCGGCGGGCGCTGGTACGGCGGACCGACCGGGGCGAGGAGACGGTGCTGCCCGCGCCGTGGAACGTGCGCAGCCGGGTCATCGAGTACGGCGGACGGCCCTGGACCGGGGAGGTGCGCGACGGCAGGCCGCTGGTCGTCTTCGTGCACTTCGCCGACCAGCGGCTGTACCGGTACGAACCCGGCGGCGAGCCCGTCCCGCTCACCCCCCTCTCCGCGCTGGGCGGCGGCCTGCGCTGGGCGGAGCCCCGGCTGGACCTCGCCCGCGGCGAGGTGTGGTGCGTGCTGGAGGAGTTCACCGGGGACGGCCCGGGCGAGGTGCGGCGGGTCCTGGCCGCCGTACCGCTGGACGGCTCGGCCGCCGGCGACCGCGGTGCCGTGCGCGAACTGCTCCCGCCCCGCCACCGGTTCGTCACCGGCGCCCGGCTCTCCCCGGACGGCCGGCGCGCCGCCTGGCTGGCCTGGGACCATCCGCGGATGCCGTGGGACGGGACGGAGCTGCTGGTCGCCGAGGTGACGGAGGACGGCCTGCTGAAGGACGCGCGGACCGTCGCCGGCGGACCGGACGAGGCCGTCGCCCAGGTCGAGTGGTCGGCGGACGGCCGGCTGTTGTACGCGAGCGACCGCAGCGGCTGGTGGAACCTCTACCGCGACGGCACCCCCCTCTGCCCGCGCGAGGAGGAGTTCGGCGGGCCGCTGTGGCAGCTCGGGCTGCGCTGGTTCGCGCCGCTGGACGACGGGCTCCTCGCGGTCGTCCACGGCCGCGGGCCGGCCGCGCTCGGCATACTCGACCCGGAGACCGGCGAGATCGTCGACGCCGCCGGGCCGTGGACGGAGTTCACCGCCACCCTCGCCACCCTCGGCGAGCGTGTCGTCGCGGTCGGCGCCGGCCCGCGCACCGCCCACGAGGTGGTCGAACTGGACACCGCCACCGGCCGCGCCCGTGTGATCGGCGCCCCGCACCGCGACCCCGTCGACCCGGCCCACTACCCGGAGCCGCGGACCCGCACCTTCCGCGGCCCGGACGGCCGCGAGGTGCACGCCCACCTCCACCCGCCGCACCACCCCGCCCGCACCGCACCCGACGGCGAGCTGCCGCCCTACGTCGTCTGGGCGCACGGCGGCCCCACCAGCCGGGCGCCGCTCGTGCTGGACCTCGCCATCGCCTACTTCACCTCCCGGGGCATCGGCGTCGCCGAGGTGAACTACGGCGGCTCCACCGGATACGGCCGGGCCTACCGGGAGCGGCTGCGCGAGCAGTGGGGCGTGGTCGACGTCGAGGACTGCGCCGCCGTCGCCCGCGCCCTCGCCGACGAGGGCACCGCCGACCCCGCCCGGCTGGCGATCCGCGGCGGCAGCGCCGGCGGCTGGACCGCCGCCGCCTCCCTGACCACGACCGACGTCTACGCCTGCGGCACCATCGTGTACCCGGTGCTCGACCTGGCCACCTGGGGCCCCGGCGAGACCCACGACTTCGAGTCCCGCTACCTGGAGTCGCTGGTCGGCCCGCTCGCCGAGGTCCCCGACCGGTACGCCGAACGCTCCCCGACCGCCCACGCCCACCGGCTCACCGCGCCCTTCCTGCTGCTCCAGGGCCTGGACGACGTCATCTGCCCGCCCGCCCAGTGCGCACGCTTCCTCGACCGGATCGCCGGCCGCGGAGTGCCGCACGCCTACCTCGCCTTCGAGGGCGAGGGGCACGGGTTCCGCCGGGCCGATACGATGATCCGCGCCCTGGAGGCCGAACTGTCCCTGTACGCCCAGGTCTTCCGGCTGGAACCGCAACCCCCGGTACCGAAGGTGGAGCTGACCCCGTGAACCCACTCGTCCGTCCGCGCCGGCTGGCCCCCGGCGCACGGGTCGCCGTCGTCGCCACCAGCGGGCCGGTACCCGAGGAACGGCTCCAGGCCGGCCTGGACGTGCTGCGCGGCTGGGACCTCGACCCGGTGGTCGGCCCCCATGTCCTGGACCGCCACCCCGGGTTCGACTACCTCGCCGGCACGGACGCCGACCGCGCCGCCGACTTCCAGAACGCCTGGTGCGACCCCGCCGTGGACGCCGTGCTGTGCGCCCGCGGCGGCTACGGCGCCCAGCGCATGGTCGACCTGCTCGACTGGGACGCCCTGCGGGCCGCCGGGCCCAAGGTCTTCGTCGGCTTCAGCGACCTCACCGTGCTGCACGAGGCCATCGCCACCCGCCTGGGCCTGGCCACGCTGCACGGGCCGATGGCGGCCGGCATCGACTTCGTCAAGAACGCCCGCGCCCAGGACCACCTGCGGGCCACGCTCTTCGCCCCCGAGACGGTCCGCACGATCACCTCCGGCGGCACACCCCTGGTGTCCGGCCGGGCCCGCGGCACCACCCTCGGCGGCTGCCTCTGCCTGCTCGCCGCGGAACTCGGCACCCCGCACGCCCGGCCCTCCGCCCGCGGCGGACTGCTCTGCCTGGAGGACGTGGGCGAGAAGACGTACCGGCTGGACCGGTACCTCACCCAACTCCTGCGCTCCGGCTGGCTGGACGGCGTACGCGGGGTGCTGCTCGGCTCCTGGCGGGGCTGCGCCGACCACACCGGGGTGCGGTCCCTGCTGGCCGACCGGCTGACCTCGCTCGGCGTCCCGGTCGTGGAGGACTTCGGATTCGGCCACTGCGACGGAGCGCTCACGATCCCCTTCGGGCTCGCGGCCGAACTCGACGCGGACGCGGCCACGCTGACCCTCGACGAGCCCGCCCTGCGCTGACGCCGTAGGCTGGCCGGATGCCGCACCCTCCGTCCCGGTACCTCGCCGAAGGGCCGCGCGTCGCCCTCCGCCCCTTCACCCCGCAGGACGGACCCGAGTTCACCGCGCGGGCCCGGGAGAGCAAGGACCTGCACCGGCCGTGGCTGTTCCCGCCGGACAGCGACGAGGCGTACGCCGACTACGCCGGCCGGCTCATCGCGGACCAGGACCGGGCCGGCTTCCTGGTGTGCGAGAAGGACGGCGGGGCCATCGCCGGCTTCATCAACGTCAACAACATCGTGCGGGGCGGCTTCCAGTGCGGCGCCCTCGGTTACGGCGCCTTCGCGCACGCGGCCGGACGGGGCCTGATGCGCGAAGCCCTGGAGCTGGTGATCGGGTACGCGTTCGGGCCGCTGGGCCTGCACCGGCTGGAGATCAACGTCCAGCCCGGCAACGCCGCCTCCATCGCCCTCGCCCGGGGCGCCGGCTTCCGCCTGGAGGGCTTCTCCCCGGACATGCTCTACGTCGACGGGGCCTGGCGCGACCACGAACGCTGGGCCCTGACCACCGAGATGCGCGACGGGGCGGCTCAGCCCCGCTGATCCACGTACTCGAAGACCGACCCGTCCGGGTGCACCGCCAGCAGACTGCGGCCCGCCGGGGTCGGCACCGGGCCCGCGACGACCCCGGCGCCCAGCTCGTCGAGCAGCCGGTGGGCCTCGTCCACGTCCTTCACGGCGATCGTCGCCGCCACCCTGCGCAGGACCTCCAGCTCCGACTCCGGGCCGCTCATCAACAGGAAGGAGCCGACCGCGGCGACCTCCACGTCACCGCGCCCGAAGCGCGAGGCTCTGCCGCCGGTCAGCCGCTCGTAGAAGGGGATCGCGGCTTCGAGGTCGTCGACGCAGATGCGCAGCGAGGCGCCCAGAATCTCCATGCGCACGAGCCTGGTTGGCGCCCGAGCCCACGCGCAGGCCCCGGGCGTTACCGACCGTGTCCGGCGGGTACCCGGAAGGCATGGACCGTTCTGAGCACCTGGAACATCTGGACAAGCACCTCGTCGAAGAGCTGGCTCAGGTGGCGCGCGAGACGGTACGCGACGAACTGCGCGAGCAGTCCCGCAAGCGGCGCCGCACGGCCGTGCTCTACGCCGCGTCGGGCGCCGTCGCGCTGTACGCGGGCGGCGCGCTGGCCCTCGCCGTGGGCCTGGCTCTGGCGGCCGGGCTGCCCGGCTGGGCCGCCGCACTGATCACCGCCGCGATCCTCGGTGCCGCGGCCTACCTCCTCCGCGGCCTGGCCCACTCCGGGCACCGCCGGCACACCCCGCACCCCCCGCACCACGTGCTGGGCGGCACCCCGCCGGCCACTCCGCCGACGGGCCTCGGCATGCCGTACCCGCCGATGCCGGAGACCCCGCCGGACACGCCGCACCACCGGGCCTGACTCCCGAAGGGCATAAAGAGGGGTGGGGCGGGGCAGCGGCCCCGCCCCACACCCGTTGCCCCTCATCCGCCGAGCTGCGGCAGCACCTTCGTCCGGTAGAAGTCGAAGAAGCCCCGCTGGTCCGGCCCGATCTGGTTCACGTACACCCGGTCGAACCCGGCGTCGGCGAACGCCCGCAGCGCCCCGACATGCGCGTCCACGTCGTCCCCGCACACCGTCTTCTCCCGCACCATGTCCTCGGTGACCAGCTCCTGCAGCTGCTCGAAGTGCCGGGGCGAGGGCAGCACCTGTCCCATCTCGCCGGGCAGCAGCTCGTTGTACCAGAGCTTGTGCACCGTACGGACACACGCGTCGCGGTCGGTGCCGTAGCAGACCTTCGTGCCGCCGCTGACCAGCTTGGTCCCGCCGCCGCCCTTGCGGAACCGGGTCACCATCTCCTCCTCCGGCATCATCGTGATGTAGCCGTCGCCCACGCGGGAGGCGAGCGCCGTCGCCTTGGGGCCGAAGCCGGAGATGTCGATGGGGACGGGTTCGTCGGGGACGGTGTAGAGGCGGGCGTTCTCCACGGTGTAGTAGGTGCCGTGGTGGTTGACCTCCTCGCCGGTGAACAGCCGGCGCATCACCTGGATCGACTCCTCCAGCATCTCCAGGCGCACGTGCAGCGGAGGCCAGCGGTCGCCGAGGATGTGCTCGTTCAGCGCCTCGCCGGTGCCCACGCCCAGCCGGAAGCGGCCCTCGGTCATCACCGCGCTGGTCGCGGCGGCCTGGGCCACGACCGCCGGGTGCGTGCGGACGGTCGGGCAGGTCACCGCCGTCTCGATGGGCAGCGACACCGCCTCCGACAGCGCCCCGATCACCGACCACACGAACGGGCTCTGCCCCTGCGCGTCGTTCCACGGATGGAAGTGGTCGGAGATCCACAGCGCCTGGAAACCGGCCTGTTCGGCCATCCGGGCCTGTTCGATCAGGGCAGCGGGGCTGTGCTCCTCGCTCGCCAGGAAATAGCCGTACTCGGGCATGGGAAAACCTCCGCGCGGGCGAAGCTCATGGGGGGTCCGATCCGGTCCCGGCCCGGGTAACCGGCGGCGACCGGGCGAAACGCCGGCACGGCGGGGCGCGGCGGCGAGGGTGTTCGGGTACCCGGACCGGCGGACGGGTGACCCGCCCGGCGTTTGGGTGCCCCGGCCCCGGTTACGCGGAAGACCTCGGACGAGCCACACCACCGGAGGCGCACCGTGAGCCGACCTCGCGTGGTGGTCATCGGCGCCGGTTTCGCCGGGTACCGGGCCGCCCGCACCCTGGCCCGGCTCACCCGGAACCGGGCCGACATCACCCTGCTGAACCCGACCGACTACTTCCTGTACCTGCCGCTGCTGCCGCAGGTCGCCGCCGGGGTCCTGGAGGCCCGGCGGGTCACCGTGTCGTTGCCGGGCACGCTGCGCGGGGTCCGCCTGGTGCTGGGCGAGGCGGACGGGGTCGACCTGGACGGGCGCACCGTCCACTACTCCGACCCCGAGGGCGGTGCCGGCAGCCTCGGCTACGACCGGCTGGTGCTGGCCGTCGGCAGCGTCAACAAGCTGCTGCCGATCCCCGGGGCCGCCGAGCACGCGCACGGCTTCCGCGGGCTGCCCGAGGCGCTGTACCTGCGCGACCACGTGATCCGCCAGGTGGAACTCGCCGCCGCCGAGAGCGACCCGGACAGGAGCGCCGCCCGGTGCACCTTCGTGGTGGTCGGCGCCGGCTACACCGGTACCGAGGTGGCCGCCCAGCTGCAGATGCTCACCGACCGGCTGGCCCGTCGGCACCCGCTGCCCGGCGGCGTGCGCCCCCGCTGGATGCTGCTGGACGTGGCCCCGCGCGTACTGCCCGAGCTCGACGAACGGCTCTCCCGCACCGCCGACCGGGTGCTGCGGGCGCGGGGTGTCGACGTACGGATGGGCACCTCGGTGAAGGAGGCCACCCGGGACGGGGTGCTGCTCACCGACGGGGAGTCCGTCGCCTCCCGGACCCTGGTGTGGTGCGTGGGGGTACGGCCCGACCCGCTGGTGGAGACCGTCGGGCAGCCGCTGGAACGCGGACGGCTGATCGTGGACCCGTATCTGCAACTGCCCGGCCGCACCGACGTGTTCGCCTGCGGGGACGCGGCAGCCGTGCCCGACCTGGAGCGCCCCGGGGAGTTCACCCCCATGACGGCCCAGCACGCCTGGCGGCAGGGCCGGGTGGCCGGGGAGAACGTGGCCGGCTCGCTCGGCCTCGGCCGGCGCCGGCGCCCGTACCGCCACCGTGACCTGGGCTTCGCCGTCGACCTGGGCGGGGCCCGGGCCGCGGCCAACCCGTTCGGCATCCCGCTGTCGGGCCCGGCGGCCGGCGCCGTCACCCGCGGCTACCACTTGGCCGCGATGCCCGGCAACCGCATCCGGGTCACCGCCGACTGGCTGCTGGACGCCCTCCTTCCGCGCCAGGGCGTCCAGTTGGGCCTCGTGCGGTCCTGGTCGGTGCCGTTGGACACGGCCTCACCGGAACTGGCGCGGGTACCGGACGGCTCACAGCGTCCGTCCGTCCAGGCAGGAGAAGAGCCCATGACACACGAGTCGACACACAGGCCGGAACCGGGACGGCGGACGGCCGCCGAGCCGGGGAAGAACCAGCCGGCCGGCGAACCGGCGAAGAACCAGCCGGGCGGGGAACCGGCGAAGAACCAGCCGGGCGGGGAACCGGCGAAGAGCCGGGGCGGCGGGGAGCACGCCGCGGGCGGCCCGGGCCATCCGGCGCCCGGACCCGTCAAGCGCACCGACACCCCCGACCCCGCGGACCGCGACTGAGGCGCGACACAGCGCCACGAGACAGAGGAGATCCATGAAGACCGACGAACTCGCCGAACTGGGCCAGCAGCTGCGCGTGGACAGCGTGCGGGCGTCCGCCGCCGCGGGATCCGGACACCCCACGTCCTCGATGTCCGCCGCCGACCTGGTGGCCGTCCTGCTCGCCCACCACCTCCGCTACGACTTCGAGCGCCCCGACCACCCCGCGAACGACCGGTTCGTGCTGTCCAAGGGACACGCCTCGCCGCTGCTGTACGCCGCGTACAAGGCGGCCGGCGCGATCGAGGACGGCGAACTGGTCACCTTCCGCAAGATCGGCAGCCGGCTGGAGGGACATCCGACGCCCCGCCGCCTGCCCTGGGTGGAGACGGCCACCGGCTCGCTCGGCCAGGGCCTGCCCGTCGGCGTCGGCATCGCGCTCGCCGGGAAGCGGCTGGACCGCACCGGCTACCGGGTGTGGGTGGTGTGCGGCGACAGCGAGATGGCGGAGGGCTCCGTGTGGGAGGCCGCCGAACACGCCGGCCACGAGAAGCTCGACAACCTGATCGTCATCGTCGACGTCAACCGGCTCGGCCAGCGCGGCCCCACCCGGCACGGCCACGACCTGGACGCCTACGCCCGCCGCTTCCGGGCCTTCGACTGGCACACCATCGAGATCGACGGCCACGACGTCGACGCCATCGACCGGGCCTACGGGGAAGCGCTCTCCACCACCGGGCAGCCCACCGTGATCCTCGCCCGCACCCTGAAGGGGAAGGGCGTGGCCGCCGTGGAGGACCGCGAGGGCCTGCACGGCAAGCCGCTGCCCGAGGCCGAGGACGCCATCGCCGAACTCGGCGGTCAGCGCGACCTGCGCGTGCGGGTGTCGGAGCCGCAGGCCGCCGCCGCGCTGCGCTCCCTCACCACCGAGGTCGTCCGGCTGCCCCGCTACGACCAGGGCGACGAGGTCGCGACCCGGGACGCCTTCGGCACGGCCCTCGCGGCGCTCGGCACCGCCCGCGGCGACGTCGTCGCGCTGGACGGCGAGGTCGGCGACTCCACCCGCACCGAGGAGTTCGCCAAGGCGCACCCCGACCGGTTCTTCGAGTGCTACATCGCCGAGCAGCAGCTCGTCGCCACGGCGGTCGGCATGGCCGCGCGCGGCTGGCTGCCGTACGCCTCCACGTTCGCCGCGTTCCTCACCCGCGCCCACGACTTCGTGCGGATGGCCTCCATCAGCGGCTCCGGCCTCAACCTGGTCGGCTCGCACGCCGGTGTCGCGATCGGGCAGGACGGCCCCTCACAGATGGGCCTGGAGGACCTCGCGATGTTCCGGTCCGTGTACGGCTCGACCGTGCTGTACCCCTGCGACGCCAACCAGACCGCCCGGCTGGTCGCGGCCATGGCCGGCCTGGAGGGCATCCGCTACCTGCGCACCTCCCGCGGCAAGACCCCGGTGATCTACGGCCCCGACGAGGAGTTCCCCGTCGGCGGCAGCAAGACACTGCGTTCCAGTGACGAGGACCGGCTGACGGTCGTCGCGGCCGGGGTGACCGTCCCCGAGGCGCTGGCCGCCGCCGACCGGCTCGCCGCCGACGGCATCCGGGTGCGGGTGATCGACCTGTACTCGGTCAAGCCCGTCGACGCCGCGACCCTGCACCGGGCCGCGGAGGACACCGGCTGCCTGCTCACCGTCGAGGACCACCACCCGGAGGGCGGCCTCGGGGACGCCGTCGCGGAGGCGTTCGGCGACGGCCGCCCCACGCCCCGCCTGGTCCGGCTCGCGGTGCGCACCATGCCGGGCTCCGCCGCGCCCGACGAGCAGCTGCACGCGGCCGGCATCGACGCCGTGGGCATCACGGCGGCGGCCAGGCTGCTGGTGGAGGAGGCGGTCGTGCGATGAGCCGCGGCGACGCGCGGACCCTGCGGGCGGGCCGCCGCACGGTGGAGATCCAGCGGCCGGGGAAGGTGCTCTTCCCCGGCGGCGGGGGCGCGAAGGAGTACACCAAGGGCGACCTCGCCGACTACTACCGGTCCGTCGCGCCGTACATGCTGCCGCACCTGCGGGGCCGCCCGCTGATGCTGGAGCGGTATCCGGACGGCCTGGACGGCCAGCGCTTCCTGCAGAAGAACACCCCGGACCACTACCCGGAGTGGATCACCCGTGCCGAGCTGGCGAAGGAGGGCGGCACCGTCACGCACGTCGTCTGCGACGACACCGCCACCCTCCTGTACCTCGCCGACCAGGCCTGTGTCACCCTGCACCGCTGGCTGTCCCGCACCGACCGGGCCGGCGGCCCCGACCACCCCGACCGGCTGGTCTTCGACCTCGATCCGGCCGGCGACGACTTCGCCGAGGTCCGGGACGCGGCCCGCTGGATGCGCGAGCTGCTGGACGAGCTGGGCCTGCCCGCGGCACCCATGACCACCGGCTCGCGCGGACTGCACCTCGTCGTCCCGCTGGACGGCCGCGACGACTTCGACGAGGTGCGGCGGTTCGCCCACGACGTCGCCGGGCTGGCCGCCTCCCGGCACCCCGACCGGCTCACCACAGCGGCCCGCAAACAGGACCGGGCGGACCGCCTCTACCTGGACGTGCAGCGCAACGGCTACGCCCAGACCGCCGTCGCCCCCTACACCGTCCGGGGCCGCCCGGGCGCCCCGGTCGCCGTGCCCCTAGCCTGGAAAGAGGTGGACGATCCGGCACTGGACGCCCGCCGGTGGAGCATCGCCGACGCCGTCGACCAGGCCCGCACCGAGCCGTGGGGCGACCTGCCCCACCGTGGCCGCTCCCTGGCCCCCGCCCGACGCCGTCTCGATGACTTGCGCTCCTGAGGTTTGGCCAAGGGAGGAACGGCCACACGCAGGGGAGAGGTGGCCATGTCGAACACAAACAGCACTTCGGATTCACAGAGTTCACAGAAAGCACAGGACTCTCAGCACTCCAAGAACTCCGACAACACGCACGACACGCAGGGCGGAACCCGCCGTGAGGCGAAGAGCCGGCGGCCGACCCCCATGGAGGTGCTGCGCCAGGCGCGCAGCCAGCTCGCCGAGCTCACCGGACTCACCCCCGAGTCCGTGTCCTCTTTCGAGGAGACCGAGGACGGCTGGGCCCTGGAGGTCGAGGTCCTGGAACTCGCCCGGGTCCCGGACACGATGAGCCTGATGGCGAGCTACCAGGTCGAGCTGGACCCGGACGGCCAGCTGACCGGGTACCGGCGTGTCCGCCGCTACGAACGCGGCAGGGCCGATGCGCGCGGTGGCCGCTGAGCCACGGCGTGTGCTTCCCGCCCACGCGGACCGTGCACCCACTACGCAGGAGGAGGAATCGCCGGCATGACTGTTGTTCCGGCACAGCAGACCGGAGGCGGAGGCGGCAGCAGCGGCCTCTACGACGTACTTGAGCTGGTCCTGGACCGGGGGCTCGTGATCGACGCGTTCGTCCGCGTCTCCCTGGTCGGCATCGAGATCCTGAAGATCGACGTCCGGGTCGTCGTGGCCAGCGTCGACACCTATCTGCGCTTCGCCGAGGCCTGCAACCGCCTGGACCTGGAGTCGGGCCCGCACAAGAACCCCGGCCTGCCCGACCTCGTGGGCGAGATCACCGAGTCCGGTGCCCGCGGCAAGTCCAAGGGCGCGCTGTCCGGCGCCGCGCAGACCATATCCGACGCCTTCAACCAGGCGCGCCAGGAAGGGGAGACCGAGGACAGGCCGCGCCGTAAGGCCCCGGCGCGCCGTAAGGAGGAGCAGGAGTGAGCACCTACGTCTACGGGATCACCGCCCGGTCCCACCCGGCGCTGCCCGAGGGGATGACCGGGGTGGGAGAGCCGCCGCGCACCGTCCGCGTGCTCACCGCGGGTGACCTGGCCGCCGTCGTCAGTGACGCGCCGGAGGACCTGCGCCCCAAGCGCCGGGATCTGCTCGCACACCAGAACGTGCTCGCCGAGGTGGGCGCGGGCGGCTGTGTGCTGCCGATGCGGTTCGGCAGCGTCGCCGACGACGACGCCGCCGTCACCCAGGTGCTCACCGAGCGGACCGAGCACTACCTGGAGCGGCTGCGCGAGCTGGACGGCAAGGTCGAGTACAACGTCAAGGCCACGCACGTCGAGGAGGCCGTCCTGCACCTCGTGATGGCCGAGAACGCGGACGTCCGCTCCCTCGCCGAGGCCAACCGCAGGGCGGGCGGTGGCAGCTACGACGACAAGATCCGCCTGGGTGAGATGGTCGCCTCCGCCGTGAAGGCCAGGGAGGCCGAGGACGCGCAGCAGGTGCAGGGGCTGCTCGCACCGGCCGCCGCCGCCGTCAGCGTGGGCCCCGAGTCCACCGGCTGGCTGCTGAACGTGTCGTTCCTGGTGGACCGGAGCACGGCCGAGGAGTTCCTCGCCACCGCCGAGCAGATTCGCAAGAGCCACCCCCATCTGGAGCTGAAGGTCAACGGGCCGTTGCCGCCGTACAGCTTCGTCGAGCCCGGCCCGGCGCAGCCCGCCGGCAGCACGGCGGGTGCGGACGCCGACGCGCAGTAGCGCTCTCGGCCCGGACGGAAAAGGAGAACGCCATGGGACTGATCGGCGAAGTGCTGATGCTGCCGTTCGCGCCCGTGCGCGGCAGCGCGTGGGCCATCAGACAGGTGCTCCGCGAGGCGGAACGGATCTATTACGACCCCGCCACCGTACGGGCCGAACTCGCCCGCCTGGAAGAGCAGTTGGAGGCCGGCGAGATCACCGCGGAGGAGTTCGACCAGCGCGAGGACGAACTTCTCGACCGGCTGGAGACCACGATGCGCTCCGGCGACACCACAGGCAACGGGACGTGATATGAACCGAACCGCACTGGGCCTCGCCGTAGGGGCCGGATACATGCTCGGACGTACCAAGAAACTGAAAATGGCCCTCGCGGTCGGCTCCCTGGTGGCGGGGAAGAAGCTGAACCTCAGCCCGCGCATGCTCGCGGACCTGGTGAACCAGCAGCTGAAGAACAATCCGCAGTTCAAGGAGATCGGCGACCAGTTGCGCCAGGACCTGCGGGGCGTCGGCAAGGCCGCTACCGGCGCGGTCGCCGAACGGCAGATCAGCGCGCTCGCCGACCGGCTGCACGGCCGCACGGCGCAGGTGCGCGACCAGCTGTCCGGCGTCGCGGCGTCCGGGGCCGACGAGGAGCCGGACGAGGAGGACGGCGCGGAGGACGGCTCTCGGGAGTCCGCCGGCGACCGTGACGAGGAGCGCCGCGGAAGGAAGCCGCGGGACGACCGGTCGCGCGACGAGGAGCCGGCCCGGAAGGCTCCGGCGAAGAAGACGGCGGCCAAGAAGGCCGCGGCCAAGAAGACGGCTCCCGCGAAGAAGACGGCGGCCAAGAAGACGAACGCGGCCCGCAAGACGGCCGCGAAGAAGACGGCTTCGGCTGGGGACGCGGGCTCCGGCGCCGCCTCCCGGCAGTCGAAAGGCGGCGATGACCGATGACCGACACCCTCGGATCCGCCACCTCGGCGGCCGGCAAGGCCACGGGGGCCGCCACGGGCGGCCCGCTGAGCGGCCTCGCGCACAGTGAGGCGGCCGACCGGCTGAAGGAGGAAGTACAGGAGTACCTGTCCGCGCAGGCGCAGCGCATGCTGACGGGGCTCGGCCGCAAGCTCGGCGAGACCACCGTCAAGCTCAACGACATCGCCGAGGGCAACAGCCCGGGCTTCGCCAAGCTCGCGCTCGAAGGCGGGCGCAAGCTCGCCGAGGGCAAGGGCCCCGTGCGCTCCGCCGTGGAACTGGGCGCCTCGCGCGCCAAGGAGAACGTGATGGGTGCGCTGAAGAGCCTCGGCGGCGGCAAGGGCAAGAAGGGCGGCGCCGGCAAGAAGCCCATGGTCATCATGGAGTCCGTCGACGTGGGCGTACCGCTGCGTACCGCCTACGACCAGTGGACCCAGTACCAGTCCTTCTCCTCCTTCGCCAAGGGAGTCAAGAGCGCCGGCCGCGCCGACGACACCCACTCCGACTGGCAGGCGAAGATCTTCTGGTCCAGCCGGAGCTGGAAGGCCAAGACGACCGAGCAGATCCCGGACTACCGCATCCAGTGGACCTCGGAGGGCGCCAAGGGCACCACCAAGGGCGTGGTCTCCTTCCACCGGCTGGAGGAGAACCTCACCCGGGTGCTGCTGGTCATGGAGTACTACCCGACCGGCCTCTTCGAGAAGACCGGCAACATCTGGCGCGCCCAGGGCCGCCGGGCCAGGCTGGACCTGAAGAACTTCGCCCGCTTCATCACCCTCAAGGGCGAGGCGGAGGACGGCTGGCGCGGGGAGATCCGCGACGGCGAGGTGGTCCGCAGCCACGAGGACGCCGTCGAGGCCGAGGAGGCCGAGGAGGCCGAGGAGTCGGAGGAGTCGGAGGAACAAGCTCCGGACCAGCCCGAGGAAGAGGAAGAGGGCGAAGAAGAAGGCGCGGAAGAGGGCGAAGAGGAGGACGAAGACGAGGAAGGAGAGGAAGAGGCCTGGGAAGAGGCACCGGAGGCGGAGGCCCAGGAGGAGCCCGACGAGGACGAGTACGACGAGGACGGCTCCTACGAGGACGAGTACGAGGACGAGGACGAGGAAGGCCAGGAGGCCGAGGAGGAGAACGGCGAGGGAGGCGAGGAGGGCGACGACGAGCAGTACGAGGACGAGTACGAGGAAGAGGAGCCTGAGTACGCCGAGCGCGGGAGCCGTCGATGACGAGCCGCTTCCCCGAAGCCGGCCGGTTCCCCGAGCCCTACGGCCAGGGCTCGGGGGCCAACCTCGCGGACATCCTGGAGCGCGTGCTCGACAAGGGTGTCGTCATCGCGGGTGACATCAGGATCAACCTGCTCGACATCGAACTGCTCACCATCAAACTGCGGCTCATCGTCGCCTCCGTCGACAAGGCCAAGGAGATGGGGATCGACTGGTGGGAGACCGATCCCGCGCTCTCCTCCCGGGCCCGCCGGGACGAGCTGACCCGGGAGAACGCCGAGCTGCGCGAACGCCTCGCGCGGCTGGAGGAGCTGGAACCGGGCCGCGCCCCGAAGGAGGCACCATGACAGGACTGCGGTACGTGTACGCCGTCTGCCGCCCCTTCCGGACACCGCTGCAGGCCCAGCTGAGGGGCGTCGCGGGCGCCCCGGCGGCGCTGCTGCACCACCACGGGCTGGTCGCGGTCGTCAGCACGGTCCCGGAGGCGGACTTCTGCGAGGAGGCGCTGAAGGCCCATCTGGAGGACCTGGACTGGCTGGCCGCGACCGCCCGCGCCCACCAGGGGGTGGTCGACGCGCTCACCACGGTCACCACCCCGCTGCCGTTGCGGCTCGCGACCGTCTTCCGTGACGACAGCGCCCTCCGGTCGATGATCGAGGGCCGCGAGGACGACTTCCGGCGGCTGCTCGACCGGCTGGACGGCCGGGTCGAGTGGGGCGTGAAGGTGTATCTGGAACCCGAGCCCGAGCCCGCGCGGGCCGAGCCCGCCGCGGCGGCGCGGCCCGTCAGCGGGCGGGACTACCTGCGCAGCCGGCGCGAGCGCAGCCACGCGCAGGAGGAGAGGTGGCAGCGGGCCGAGCGGTTCGCCCACTCCCTGCACGGACGCCTCGCCGAACGGGCCGAGGACGTCCGGTTGCACCGCCCGCAGAACGCCGCGATCTCCGGCTCCCCGGGACAGAACGTGCTCAACGCCGCCTATCTGGTGCCGCGAGCCCATTCCGAGGAATTCGTGGAACTCGTGGACCGGACGAAGGACGAGGCACCGGGAATCAGGGTGGAACTCACCGGCCCGTGGGCCGCGTACTCGTTCTCCGGTGAGGAATCCGGTGAGGAACCCGGGGCGCAGGACGGTGCGGAGGCAGCAGCGGAATCCGGAACGGGACCGGGGGAGGAGCGGTGACCGTAGTCGAGCGCCGCGAGATCGCGCTGGTCGACCTGCTGGACCGGCTGCTGGCCGGCGGAGTCGTCATCACCGGGGACATCACCCTGCGCATCGCGGACGTCGACCTGGTCCGCATCGACCTCAACGCACTGATCAGCTCCGTGAACGCGCAGGTACCGTCGCCCTTCGAGGAGCTCGCATGACCGCCCAGAGCCGGCGCAAACGCCTCGACCTGGAACCCGACACCGTCGAACGCGACCTGGTGAAGCTCGTGCTCACCGTGGTCGAGCTGCTGCGCCAGCTCATGGAGCGGCAGGCGGTGCGCCGCTTCGACACGGGTGACCTGACCGAGGAGCAGGAGGAGCGGATCGGGCTCACCCTGATGCTGCTGGAGGAGCGGATGGCCGAGCTGCGGGACCGGTACGGCCTGCGGCCCGAGGACCTCAACCTGGACCTCGGGCCGCTCGGACCGCTGCTCCCCCGCGACGGGGCCTAGGACGGGGCCCAGCGCGGGGGACCGCTCACCACCTGTACCAGCGCCCCCTGCCGCCGCCCGCCGTCGTACCGCGGACGAGGAAACCCAGCAGCCACAGGACGAGCACCGCCAGGGCGATCCACCAGAGGATCTTCAACGCGAATCCGGCGCCGAAGAGAATCAGCACCAGAAGCAGTACCAGCAGGATGGGAACCATAGTGTGAACCTCCTGCGGTAAGGGTTTCCCGAAATGTCCGGATCAGCCCTGTTCGATCAGGCTTCTTTCCGGCACAGGATCTCTCCGTGCAGGACCGCGAACCAGCCGTCCTCCCGCCCACCCCATTCCCGCCAGGCCTCCGCCACCGCCCGCAGCTGCTCCGCCGTCGCGTGGCCCCCCTGCGTGGCCCGCTCCGCGTACGCGGAGGCGACCGTGCGGTCCGCCCACAGGCCGCTCCACCAGGCCCGCTCCTCAGGGGTGGCGAACGTCCACGTGCTGGAGGTCGAGGTGACCTCCGTCAGCCCGGCCGCCCGCGCCCACGCCGTCAGCCGGCGCCCGGCGTCGGGTTCCCCGCCGCCCGCCCGGGCCACCCGCTCGTACAGGTCCAGCCAGTCGTCCAGGCCGGGCACCGCCGGATACCAGGTCATCGCCGCGTAATCCGCGTCCCGTACGGCGATGAACCCGCCGGGCCGCGTCACCCGGCGCATCTCCCGCAGGGCCCGCACGGGGTCGCCCACGTGCTGGAGCACCTGGTGGGCGTGGACCACGCAGAAGCTGTCGTCCGGGTAGTCCAGGCCGTTGACGTCGGCCACCGCGAAGTCCACGTTCGTCACGCCCCGGGCGGCGGCGGTGGCCCGGGCCTGATCCAGGACGCCGGGCGCCCGGTCGACGCCGGTGACATGGCCGTCGGGGACCAGGGCCGCCAGGTCGGCGGTGATCGTGCCGGGCCCGCAGCCGATGTCCAGGACGCGCATGTGGGGCTTCAGCGCGCCGAGCAGATACGCCGCGGAGTTGGCGGCGGTGCGCCAGGTGTGCGAACGCAGCACCGACTCGTGGTGCCCGTGCGTGTAGACGGCGGTCTCCTGCGCTTTCGGCATGGCTGTACCCTTTCACCCTCGGAGGCGGACCGGACGGAGCCGTCCGCCGGTACGGGGCAACGGTACGCGCGCATGCCGAATGATGAGATGGGCGTATTGGAATGTGGACTGACGTGACGTCAGGAGAGCTCCCTGGCGGCGTCTCCGACCGGGTGTCAGAACGTCAGCGGGCGGTAGACCGTCAACGTCTCCGGCAGTTTCTCCAGCAGCATCTCGCCCGAGACGTCGGTGACCTCGCCGTCGTAGGCCAGCGGGGTGCCCGGGGTGATGCCGGTCAGCCGCAGCCGGTTCACCTGCACCGCCGCGTGGCCGGGGGAGCGGGTCAGCGGGCCGGCCAGGGCCGCGGCGAGCAGCCGCAGCGCGGGCCGGCGGCTGCCGTGCACCACCCGCACGTCCAGCAGACCGTCCGCCAGATCGGTACGCCGGCCCGGCGCGAGACCCATGCGGTGGTAGACGCCGTTGCCGACGAACAGCAGCCACAGGGGCCGCCGTCCACCGCCCGCCTCCACCTCCAGCGGATGCCGGTCGGCGCGCAGCACGCGCAGCGCGCCGAGCACCCCGGCCGGCCAGCCGCCGATCCGGGAGGACCAGCGCTCGCGCGCCCGCACCAGCTCCGGGTACACGCCCAGGCTCAGCGTGTTGAGGAACAGGCCGCTGGTGCCGCGGGTGGTGAACCGGCCGGCGTCCACCCGGACCGCCTCACCGTGCCGGATCGCATGGGCCAGCCGGCGTTCGTCCTCCACGCCGAGGTCGTAGGCGAAGTGGTTGAGGGTGCCGCCCGGCAGCACCGCGAGCGGCAGGCCGTGCCGCAGGGCGACCTGCGCCGCCGCGTTCACCGTGCCGTCGCCGCCGCACACCCCCAGCACCCGTGCCCGGGCCGCCGCCTTCTCCAGCTCCTCCCCGACCTCCTCCGGCGCGCACTCGACGATCTCCGCCTGCGGCAGCGCGTCGTGCAGCGCCCGCACCCGCTCCGCGGTCCCCGACGCCCGGTTGGCGACCATCACCAGCCCCTCGCCCTCCGGCAGCGCGGGGGCCTCGGTCCGCGGCCGGGCGGGCCGCCGTACCTGGGTGCGGGCCGGCACCAGGCGTCGTACCAGGAAGGCGGCGCCCGCGCCGAGCGCCGCCCCCGCCAGCACGTCGCTCGGGAAGTGCACGCCCGTGTACACACGGGACGCCGCCACCGAGAACGCGACCGGCGCCACCGCCGCCCCCCAGGCCGGGGACTCCAGGGCCACACCGGTCGCGAAGGCCGCAGCGGACGCCGCGTGCCCGGACGGGAACGACGTGGTGATCGGCTGCCGCTTCAGCTGCCGCACCAGCGGCACCGGGTCCAGCTCGGGCCGGGCGCGGCGCACCGAGCGCTTGCCGAGCGTGTTGATGGTCAGCGAGGCCACGGCGAGCGAGGCCACCCCACGCGCCGCCGCCCGGCGGGCCCTGGGCGTACGGCTCGCGGCCATCGCGGCGGCCGTCGCGAACCACAGCACACCGTGGTTCGCGCTGCGGCTCAGACGCGGCAGGACGTGCTCGGCGCCGGGCCAGCGCCAGGCGGCGGCCGCCTCGAACAGCCGGCCGTCGAGATCGAGGAGCTTGCGCAGCGGGGTGCGGGCGGCGGTCGCGGCCGGCGTCAGGTCCAGGTCTGGGCTCATGGGGTGCGGTTACCCTGAAGTGCCCGTTTCTTGTGTCCCGGGGCGCCGGCCGCCGGCGCGGGAGGAGAACCCGGATGCGCCTGCTGCTCGTCCGCCACGGTCAGACCCCGTCCAACGTGGACCACCTGCTGGACACCGCGGTGCCCGGCCCCGGGCTGACCCCGCTCGGCGAGGCGCAGGCCGCCGCGCTGCCCTAGGCGCTCGCCGGTGAGGACGTCGAGGCGCTCTACGCCTCCACCCTGGTCCGCACCCAGCTGACCGCCGCCCCGCTGGCCGCCGCCCGAGGCCTGGACGTGACCGTGCGCGCCGGCATCCGCGAGCTGTCCGCAGGCGACCTGGAGATGCTGCCCGGGGACAGCCCGCAGGGCCGGGTGTACCTGCGGACGGTGTTCGCGTGGGCGGCCGGCGACACCGCGCTGCGCATGCCCGGCGGGGAGAGCGGCGAGGAGGCCCTCGGCCGGTTCGACACCGTCGTCGCCGAGGCCGCCGCGAGCGGGGCCCGGGCCGTCGCCATGGTCGGCCACGGTGCCGCGATCCGCGTGTGGACCGCCGCCCGCGCCCACAACGTCGACGTCTCCTTCGCCGCCGCCCGCCCCCTGCAGAACACCGGCGTGGTCATCCTCGAAGGCTCCCCCTCCGACGGCTGGAAGGCCGTGTCCTGGGAGGGCGCCACGGTGGAACCGGCGGGCGAGAGCGGCCCGGCGGGCGAGGCGCTGGGCGCGGCCGGCCGGCCGGGCGCGGGCGGCGGCCCCGCATAGCGGTTTGCCCGGGGCACGGGTCGGCCCGGAGAATGCCTGCTCATGGGACATCTGGAAGCCGCGCACCTGGAGTACTTCCTCCCCGACGGGAGGGCGCTGCTCGGCGACGTGTCCTTCCGGGTCGGGGAAGGCGCCGCCGTCGCGCTGGTCGGCCCGAACGGCGCGGGCAAGACGACGCTGCTGCGACTGGTCTCCGGCGAGCTGAAACCGCACGGCGGCACCGTCACCGTCAGCGGGGGACTCGGCGTGATGCGCCAGTTCGTCGGCTCCGTACGGGACGAGACGACCGTCCGGGACCTGCTCGTCTCCGTCGCGCCGCCCCGCATACGCGAGGCGGCGCAGGCGGTCGACGCGGCCGAGCACCTCATCATGACCGTCGACGACGAGGCCGCCCAGCTGCGGTACGCGCAGGCCCTCGCCGACTGGGCCGAGGTCCGCGGCTACGAGGCCGAGACGCTGTGGGACATGTGCACCACCGCCGCGCTCGGCGTGCCCTACGAGCGCGCCCAGTGGCGCCAGGTCCGCACCCTCTCCGGCGGTGAGCAGAAACGGCTCGTGCTGGAGGCGCTGCTGCGCGGCACCGACGAGGTGCTGCTGCTGGACGAGCCGGACAACTATCTCGACGTGCCCGGCAAGCGGTGGTTGGAGGAGCAGCTCCGGCAGACCCGGAAGACGGTCCTGTTCGTCTCCCACGACCGGGAACTCCTCTCCCGCGCCGCGCAGAAGATCATCTCCGTGGAGCCCGGCCCGGCCGGCGCCGACGCCTGGGTGCACGGCGGCGGCTTCGCCACCTACCACGAGGCCCGCCGCGAACGCTTCGCCCGCTTCGAGGAGCTGCGCCGCCGCTGGGACGAGAAGCACGCCCAGCTGAGGAAGCTCGTCCTCACACTCCGCCAGGCCGCCGCCGTCAGCCACGAACTCGCCTCCCGCTACCAGGCCGCCCAGACCCGGCTGCGCAGGTTCGAGGAGGCCGGCCCGCCGCCGGAGCCGCCCCGGGAGCAGGACATCACCATGCGCCTGAAGGGCGGCCGTACCGGCGTACGGGCCGTCACCTGCGAGGCACTGGAGCTGACCGGCCTGATGCAACCGTTCGACCTGGAGGTCTTCTACGGCGAACGGGTCGCCGTCCTCGGTTCCAACGGCTCCGGCAAGTCCCACTTCCTGCGCCTGCTCGCCGGCGAGGACGTCGCGCACACCGGCAGGTGGAAGCTGGGCGCCCGGGTCGTACCCGGCCATTTCGCGCAGACCCACGCCCACCCCGGACTCCAGGGCCGCACCCTCCTCGACATCCTCTGGAAGGAACACGCCCAGGACCGGGGCGCCGCCATGTCCCGGCTGCGCCGCTACGAGCTCACCCAGCAGGCCGAGCAGAGTTTCGACCGGCTCTCCGGCGGCCAGCAGGCCCGCTTCCAGATCCTGCTGCTGGAGCTGCGCGGCGCCACCGCCCTGCTCCTGGACGAGCCCACCGACAACCTGGACCTGGAGTCCGCCGAGGCGCTCCAGGAGGGGCTGGAGGCCTTCGAGGGCACCGTTCTCGCCGTCACCCACGACCGCTGGTTCGCCCGCTCCTTCGACCGCTTCCTGGTCTTCGGCAGCGACGGCCGGGTCCGCGAGACCCCGGAGCCGGTCTGGGACGAACGGCGGGTGGAGCGGGCCCGGTAGCCCGGGTACGCGGAGGCCCGGGGCCCCGGATGTTCGTACAGTGGACTCAGGAACGCGAGCTCCTCGGATTCCTCCCGGAAATCGCCCGGGGGCAGTGCGCGCCGGGCGGGTACCCGAAGCCCATGAACGAACACGACGAGCGGGGCACCACCATGACCGGAGTCGACCCCAGCCGGCTGGACGACCAGCAGCTCATGAAGGAGCTGGAAACGATCCACCGCACGCGCCACGACACACTCCTGTACGGCTCGAACGACGCGCTGCGGGCCCACAACGAGCGCATGGCACAGCTGGAGGGCGAGTATCTGCGCCGCAACCCCCGCCGCCTGGTGAGCGCGGCCCGCACCCGCGAGGGCGCCCGGGAACGAGGCTGCGGCGAGGCGGCCGCCCCGGGCACCTCCGCGACCTGACCCCGCCCCGCCACCCGCGCCCCCGCACACCGAGAGGGCCGGCCCTCGCGGGCCGGCCCTCGACACTCTCACAGTGCGGTCTACTCTCCCCGTACGGTCAGCCGGGCTCGCCGGCGAACACGTGCAGGAACGCGTCGCAGAACGCCTTCAGATCGTCCGGCTTGCGGCTGGTCACCAGCTGGTTGGAGCCGTGGTCGCAGATCTTCACCTGTTCGTCCACCCAGGTGCCGCCGGCGTTGCGGATGTCGGTCCGAAGGCTCGGCCAGGACGTCAGCACCCGGCCGCGTACGACGTCCGCCTCCACCAGCGTCCACGGCGCGTGGCAGATGGCGGCCACCGGGCGGCCCTGCTCGAAGAAGTCCTTCACGAAGGCGACGGCCTTCTCGTCCATCCGCAGGAAGTCCGGGTTGGCGACCCCGCCCGGCAGCACGAGCCCGCCGAACGACCCGGCCGACGTCTCGGCCACGACCTCGTCCACGGGGAACGTGTCCGCCTTGTCCAGATGGTTGAACGCCTGGATCTTCCCGGACTCGGTCGACACCAGCACCGGCTCGTGCCCGGCGTCCGAGGCCGCCTTCCACGGCTCGGTCAGCTCGACCTGCTCGACGCCCTCCGGTGCCACCAGAAACGCGATACGCATGATTCTCAGTTCCCTTTCACTTTCCTCAGCACTGCCCGGTGGACCCGGGCGCGGCGCTTGCGCGCCCGGGCGGCCCGCCGGCAGCGCACCAGCTCCTCGCCGTACGGCAGCAGCACGCACACACCGATCGCGAGACCGATGCCCGCCAGATAGCCGGGCGACAGCCGGCGGCGGCGCGGCACCAGACGCCAGGCGTCCGGATCCCCGCGCCCGCCGGCGAGCAGTGACCGCACCTGATCGGCGTGCAGGCACATCAGCGCGGCCAGCCCGCCGAACGGCAGCGACTCCAGGAAGCTGTGGATGTGCTGCTCGACCGGCCTGACCTCACGGTCGCTGTCGACGGCCGTCCGCACGTCCCACAGCGCCGTCGCCTCGTGCACCGCCGCCGCGCCGAGTTGTACCGACAGCAGCAGCGGGTTGACCTCGTAGCGCAGGGTGAGCGCGATGGGCAGGCCCACCTCCGCCATCATCAGGGAGTGGATCAGGGACTCCTTCGTCCCCGCCGTGTCCTCGATCCGGGTGCGCCGGTGCATCGCCCAGTCCGCGAGCCCCGGCAGGAACCAGCCGGGCAGCAGCCCGTAGAGCAGAAACCGCGTGGTGACGTCCCCCACGTCGACCGTGGCGCCCCGCGCGATCTCCGCCGCCTGGTCCCGGCTCATGCGCCGCCCGCCAGCGCCTCGGCCAGCTGCTGCAGGTTCTCGTATCGGTGCCCGTGCCGCAGCCCGGCCACCGCGTCGACCAGCGCGCCCGGCGCGTTGCCGCGGCGCAGCGCCCGGGCCAGCTCGCCCGGTTTCGCGGGGAAGGAGTGCCGGCCCAGGTGCCGGGCCAGCTCCAGCCGGGTCCGCTCCAGCGACGCCGGAGAACCCAGGCCGCCCACCGGGCCGCTCCAGACCTCCGGGTCGTCGTCCGCGGCCGGCTCCGGGTCGTGCCACTCCTCGACGCGCGTGGGATGGCCGGACCGGAGCAGACCCTTCAGTTCGTGCTTCATCTCGTCGTCCCGGTGGACGCTCAGCCGGTCACTGCCTCGCTGCATGTCTCCCTCCAGAGGGTCGAAGGTCCGCACCGCGTACCCGGTGCCGCGTGTCCGACACGGGGTTCGTGCCGCACGGCTACTGCTTCTGCCGGCCCGGCAGGAACTCCTGCACCTTCGCCTTCAGCCCCTGCTTGATCATCGAGCCCCGGTCGGCGTCCCCCTTCAGGATCGACGAGGCCGTCGCCTCCATCTGCTCCCAGGTGGCGTGCGGCGGGATCGGCGGGACGGCGGGGTCGGTGAGGAACTCGATCACCGCCGGGCCGTCCGCCGCCAGCGCGGCCCGCCAGCCCGACTCCACGTCCTCCGGCTTCTCCACCCGGATGCCCGTCAGCCCGAGCGAACGGGCGAACTCCGCGTACCGCACGTCCGGGATCGACTGCGACGGCAGGAAGGAGGGGGCTCCCTCCATCGCCCGCATCTCCCACGTCACCTGGTTCAGGTCCTGGTTGTTCCACACGGCCACCACGAGCCGCGGATCCGACCAGCGGTCCCGGTACTTCGCGGCCGTGATCATCTCCGCCAGGCCGTTCATCTGCATCGCCCCGTCCCCGACGAGCGCGACCACCGGCCGGTCCGGGTGGGCGAACTTGGCGCCGATCGCGTACGGCACCCCCGGCCCCATCGTCGCCAGCGTCCCGGACAGCGAGCCGCGCATCCCCGGCCGCATCGTGATGTGCCGCGCGTACCAGTTGGCGACCGAACCGGAGTCCGAGGTGAGAATCGCGTTGTCCGGCAGCAGCGGGTCCAGCGCCCGGGCCACGTACTCCGGGTTGATCGGTTCGGCCGCCAGAGCGGCCCGCCGCTCCATCGTCTCGTGCCAGCGCTTCACGTTCGCGCACACGGTGTCGTACCACTCGCGTCCGCCGCGGTCCGTCTTCAGCAGCGGGATCAGCCGGCGCAGCGTCGACCGGGCGTCACCGACCAGGTTCACCTCGTACGGGTAGCGCATGCCGATCATGTGCGGGTCGATGTCGATCTGCACGCCGCGCGCCTTGCCGAAGTCCGGCATGAACTGGGTGTACGGGAACGACGAGCCGATCGTCAGCAGCGTGTCGCAGTCCCGCATCATCTCGTACGACGGCCGGCTGCCCAGCAGCCCGATCGGCCCCGTCACGTACGGCAGCTCGTCACTCAGCACGTCCTTGCCGAGCAGCGCCTTCGCCACGCCCGCGCCGAGCAGCTCGGCGACCTCCCGCACCTCCGCGACCGCGCCGGCGGCGCCCTGGCCGATCAGGACGGCGACCTTGTCGCCCGCGTTCAGCACGTCCGCCGCCCGTTGCAGCGCCTCGTCCGTCGGGGTCATGGAGTACTCGCTCATGCCCAGGCTGGAGGGCACCATCTTGAACTCGTGCGTCGGCGGGGAGTAGTCCAGCTCCTGCACGTCGCCCGGGATGATCAGGGCGGTCGGGCAGCGCCGGGCGTACGCCGTGCGGATCGCCCGGTCCAGCACGTTCGGCAGCTGTTCGGGGACCGTCACCGTCTCCACGAACTCCGAGGCGACGTCCTTGTACAGCGTGTGGAGGTCGACCTCCTGCTGGTAGGAGCCGCCCATCGCGGTCCGGTTGGTCTGGCCGACGATCGCCAGCACCGGCACATGGTCCAGCTTGGCGTCGTACAGACCGTTGAGCAGATGGATCGCGCCGGGCCCCGACGTCGCCGCGCACACCCCGATACGGCCGCTGAACTTCGCGTACCCGACGGCCTCGAAGGCGGACATCTCCTCGTGCCGGGACTGGATGAACCGCGGCTGGTCCTCGGCGCGGCCCCAGGCGGCGAGCAGCCCGTTGATGCCGTCGCCCGGATAGCCGAAGACCTGTTCCACGCCCCAGGCGCGCAAGCGCTCCAGGATGTGGTCGGCGACCTTGGTGCTCATGAAGAGACCTCCCCGGTGCAGTACGAAGTGGACGATGCGGTCAGCGGATACCGAGTGACCTGCGAGAGGGACGGAAAACCTCCGGGGACCCTGCCTCCCCGGTGCCCCGGGAGTGCCGTCACCCGGCCGGCCCCGCGTGTCCCGCGAATGGGCTCCGGCCGCGCGCGGTACGGCCATGCGCGGGCTGTCATGGCAGCGAGGGCACGCCCCGTGCCCCCGTACCCGGGCACCGCACGGCGTCGCCGTCGTACCGGTGCGCCGGCGTCCGCCGCAGCCCGCCGAGGAGCCCCTCCCATGCGCCGCACCGCCCGCGCCCTGCCCGTCGCCTTCGCCGCCGGTGCCGTGCTCGCCCTCACCGGCCCGGTCGCACGGGCCGACCCCGCCGTCTCCGCGTCCTGCGCTCCCGTCACCGCACTGGTACCGGACATCCCCGACGGCACGTCACCGGCCGGCGTGCCCTGTACCGAGGGCGGACCGGAGGGGACGGTGCCCGACGGGGGCGGGCAGGCCGGTGCGGTGCCGGACGGCGCGGCGGCGGCCGACGCCTCGGGTGCTGACGGTGCCTGGCCCGCCGTCGTGGGGCCGGACGGTGCCGCGCAGCTCGGGGCCGTGCGCGAGGGGCCGGGGGAGCCGGGGTCGGGGGAGCCGGTAGCGGGGCGGGAGAGCGCAGGGCCGGTCGGTCCCGCTCCGGACGGGTCCGGGCGCGAGGGTACGGGTCAGGTCGGCGGCGGCCGGGAGAGCGCCGGGCCGGAGGGTGCGGGGAGGCAGAGCGCCGGGCCGGACGGTGCGGGCCGGGAGAGCGCCGGACGCGACGAATCCGGGCGGGACGGCGCCGGGCACCAGGAGGGCGCGCAGGACGGTTCCGGGTGGGGGAACACCGGGCGCGACGAGGGGGCACGCGGTGACCACGGGTGCCCGGACTCCCGCGGCGCGGACTGCCCGGACGGGTACGGCTCGGCAGCCGTCCAGCGAGGCGTGGACGCGGGAGCGGGAGGCACCTTCGACGACTCGGTGCCGGCACTCGCCGCCGGCGCCGCCTGCCTCGCCGCCGCCTGCGCGGGCGCCGTCTACCGGCTGCACGGCCGCCGGCGCTTCCTCAGCGGTGCATCCCCGAGCCTGTGACCTGGTCAACTTCGGCACCGCCCATGGAGGGCCGTCCGGGGGGTAGACAGGTTCCCGAGAGCACCGCCCGGAGATCACGGGACGACACACGGACTGCGCGGAGGCGGACATGCGGCGGACGGACCCCGGTGAGGGCCACGGCCCCGTCCGCTACGGCCCGCTCCTCCCCGCCGACGGCCTGCCCGTGCTCCCGGAACTCTCCGCCGTGCTCGCCGCCGCCGCGAGCCGTGCCGACGTCCAGCCCGTCGGCGGTGCCCCCGCCCTTCTGGAGGCCGCCTGCGGCTACTGGACCCGGCGCGGACTGCCCACGGTCCCCGACCAGGTGGCCGCCGGACCCGGCGCCCCCGCCCTGCTGCTCGCGCTGACCGCCGCGCTCGCCGGCGACGGCGCGGACGTCCTCGTACCCCGGCCCTGTGCCGCCTGGTGGGCGCCGTACGCCCGGGTGCTCGGCCGGCCCGCCTACCATGTGCCGACCCCGGCCGAGAGCGGCGGCGTCCCCGACCCGTACGCGCTGCTGGAGACGGTGCGCCGGGTCCGCGCCGAGGGCGGCGACCCGCGGCTGCTGGTGCTGTCCGTCGCCGACGACCCCACCGCCACCGTCGCCCCGCCCGAACTGCTGCACGAGACCGTGGAGGCCGCCACCGCCGAGGGCCTGCACCTGGTCAGCGACGAGACCTGGCGCGACACCGTGCACGCTCCGCGCGAGACCGTGCTGGTCAGCCCCGCCGAGATGTGGCCCGAGCAGGTCACCGTCGTCACCGACCTGGCCGGCGCCCTGCTGCCGCCCGGCTGGCCCGCCGCCGTCGCCCGCTTCCCGCTCACCGGCGTGGGACGGCACCTCCACGCGCGCGTGCTCGACATCCTCACCGCCCTCGGCGCCCGGATCGCCGGTCCCGTCGCCGCGGCCGCCGGCTACGCCCTCGACGAACCGCCGCCCGTCACCGAACGCCGTGAGGCCACCGTGCGGCTGCACGCGCGCGTGGCCGCCGCCGCGCACACCGCGGTCGTCGCCGCCGGCGCGCTCGCCCGGCCCCCGCAGGCCGGCCGCCATCTGTACGCCGACCTCGCCCCGCTGCGCGAACCGCTCGCCGCCCGGGGAGTCGGCGACGCACAGGAACTGGAGGAGCTGCTCACCGCCCGGCTCGGCATGCCGGCGCCCGGCGGCCACCGCTTCGGCGACGACCTCGGCGCGCTGCGCGTACGGCTCGCCACCGGACCGCTGCTCGGCGGCACGGACGAGGACCGCACGGAATGCCTCACGTCACCCGACCCGTTGGACCTGCCCCACGTGCACCGCGCGTTGACCTCCCTGAGGTCGGCCTTCGACGATCTCCGTGACGCTCAGCGATGGGAGTCCCCTCGATGACGCAGCAGACGCATGAGCCCGGCCCGGCCACGACGACCGCGACGACCGCGACGACCGCGCCCCACCCGACCGACGCGACGCGTACGACTGCGGCGATCACGGCGGCTGCCACGGCGGTTGCGACGACCGCGACGGCTACGACAGCCGCCGAACCCAGCGCGCCCGCCCCCCTCGCGCCCCCTGCCCCGCCCCTGGCCGAGCCCCGACCGCTGGGCGAACACCGGGTCTGGCCCCGCACGTTCCACGACCGGCTCACCGCCCCGCTGCCCGGTCTGAAGGCCCTCGCCCGCTTCGCCCGAGAAGGCGCCGTGCGCCCCGGCGCCGAAGGCCTCGCCGACATCCCCCGCCTGCCGTACGCGCCGGCCCCGCCGCCCCGCGTCGACACCCGCACCCTCGCCGTCACCTGGGCCGGACACGCCAGCTGGATCGTCCAGGCCGGCGGGCTCACCGTGCTCACCGACCCCGTCTGGTCCCGCCGTATCCTCGGCACCCCGGCCCGCATCACCCCGGTGGGCGTGCCCTGGGAGACCCTGCCCCGCGTCGACGCCGTCGTCATCAGCCACAACCACTACGACCACCTGGACGCCCCCACCCTGCGCCGGCTCCCGCGCCACACCCCGGTGTTCGTCCCCGCCGGGCTCGGCCGCTGGTTCCGCCGCCGCGGGTTCACCGTCGTCACCGAGCTGGACTGGTGGGAGGGCGCGGAACTCTCCGGGGTCCGCTTCGACTTCGTGCCCGCCCACCACTGGTCCAAGCGCACCCTCACCGACACCTGCCACAGCCTCTGGGGCGGCTGGGTCCTCACCGCGCCCGACGGGCAGCGCGTCTACTTCGCCGGCGACACCGGCTACGGCCACTGGTTCACCCGCATCGGCCGCCGCTACCCCGGCATCGACCTCGCCCTCATGCCCATCGGCGCCTACGACCCCCGGTGGTGGCTCAGTGACGTCCACTGCGACCCGGAGGAAGCGGTCCAGGCCACCCTGGACCTCGGCGCCCGCCGCATGGCCCCCATGCACTGGGGCACGTTCGTCCTCTCGGCGGAGCCCGTGCTGGAACCGCTCACGCGGGTGCGGACGGCCTGGGAGAAGGCGGGGCTGGAGCGGGAGGACCTGTGGGACCTGCCGGTCGGCGGTTCAGGAGTCCTGGACTGAGGCGCGCCCCGTGCGAAGGCGCCGCCACACACCCGGCGCCACGCTGACCAGCACGGTCAGCGCCACCGCCAGCGCGACCCCTTCCCAGGGCTCCGGGAACAACGAGCCGCCCAGTATCCCGATCACCTGGTAGGTGGCCGCCCAGGCCAGACACGCAGGCAGGTTCCCCCGCGAGAACCGCCGGAGCGGCCACTCCGCCATCAGGCAGGCCAGCATCACCGGTATCCGCCCCGCGGGGACGAGCCGGGACAGCACCAGCACGGCGACCCCGTGCTCCGCCAGCTTCTCCCGCGCCTGCGCGAGCCGCTCCTCCGGCGCCCGGGACCTGATCGCCTCCAGCCACCGCGACCCGTTCTTCGAGCGCATCCCGCGCCGCCCCAGCCAGTACAGCGCCGCGTCCCCCAGGAACGCGGCCAGCGAGGCCGCCACGAACACCAGCGCCAGGGAGAACGGCTCCGTCCGGTGGAACGCCACCACCGCCGCCGAACTCACCAGCGCGCCCGTCGGCACGACCGGCACCAGTGCCCCGATCAGCACCAGCAGGAACAACGACGGATAGCCCGCCGCCTGCGTGTACTCGGGCGTCACCGCTCTCGACGCGTCGGAGAGCCACGTCACCGCGCGACCTCCAGCCGCACGCTCTCCCCGTGCCCCAGCCTGTGCACAGCGACCCCGGGCGCGGCAGCCGCCGCCAGCCGCACGAACTCGTCACCCGGCGCGTGGAACTCGTGCGGGCGCACCGCGTCCATGCCGATCGGCCAGTACGTCCCGTAGTGCACCGGCACCGCGACCCGCGGCGCCAGCCCGGCCAGCGCCCGCGCCGCCCGCCCGGCGTCCAGGTGTCCCTCCCCGAGGTACGGCCCCCAGCCGCCCACCGGCAGCAGCGCCGCGTCCACCGGCCCGACCCGCTCGGCCATCGCGTCGAACAGCCCGGTGTCCCCGGCGAAGTACGTGCGCGCCTCGCCCTGGACGACGTAGCCCAGCGCGGGCGAGCGTCGCGGGCCCACCGGCAGCCGCCGCCCGTCGTGCAGCGCCGGCACCACCCGGACCAGCAGCCCGCCCGTCCGCACCTCGTCACCGGGCACCACCTCGGTGATCCGCAGGTGCCGCAGCCGGCGCAGACCGGGTACCGCCCGTGGTGCGCCCCGGGGCACGAGCAGGCGCGTGCCCGGGTCGAAGCACGCCAGCGACGGCACGTGCAGATGGTCGGCGTGGAGGTGCGACACGAGCACCACGTCGGCGCGGCGGGCCTCGGCGGGCGGTACGGCCCCCCGGCGCCGGCGCAGGTGGGCCAGCCGACGGGCGAACAGGGGATCGGTCACCACCCGTGTGTTCGCATCCTCCAGCGCACAGGTGGCGTGACCCCACCAGGTGATCTCCACCGGCACCCTCTTCGCCTCCTTCACGCGACTCCCCGAAGCCTACGGGCAGGAGTAGGGTCGGCGGCGAAACCCGGAGGTGAGGGGGGACGCCATGGGACAGCCGCGGGGTGCCTTGGGCGCGCTCACGACGGTGCGGGTCACCGCCATCGCGAGTCTGACGCCCCTGGAGGAGCTGGAGGCCGACCCCTTCCTGGTGGACTCGCGCAGCCAGCACGCCATGTGCGCCCGCTGGGCCGCCGAGCGTGGCTACGTGGTCGCCCGGGAACTTCTCGTCGGCGGTCTGCGTTTCGACCACTGCGCGCTGTGGGACGGGGTGCGGCCGGGGGTGGACGTGTTCGTCGCGCCCAGCCTCCGGGTGCTGCGCCGGGCCCTGTCGTCGGTGGAGGAGTTCACCGCCGAGTGCGCGCGCCGGGGCGTGCGGGTGGAGACGGTGGGGCGGGCCGAGCCGGCGTACGACGCGCAGATGAAGGCGCGGGTGCACCGCCGGCTGTCGATGCCGACGGCCGGCTACGACGGACGGTGACCCGGAGCAGCCCCTGACGGCCCGCCCGGGCCGGCGGCACCCCGTGTGACAAGGTGGAGGACGGTCCGACCGGGCCGGCGAAGCGAGACGGGGCCCGCCCGCCCACGGGGTGGGGGAGGGCCGGGACACGAGGTGTACGGGGCGTGCGAGGGGTGCGGTGGCGGCGGATCGCCAGTCAGATCGGGCGGAGCGTCGCCGTATGGGCGGTCTCCACGGTCACCATGCTGGCCCTCGCCGCGCTGCTGCCCGACTTCCAGCTCCAGTCCGCCGACGGTGACAGCACCACCCGCATCGCCGTCACCGCCGCCTGCGGCGCCGGCGCCTTCGGCATCCTGTCCGCGGTGGCCTGGCCGGTCCTGGTCCGGCTGCTGCTGCTCGTCCCCGCTTTCGTCCTCGGCCTGCTGGTCTTCTTCCTCAACGGCTCGCTGCTCCTGCTCGCCCTGCGCGTCAACCCCTCCGGCCGCGGCGTGGTCGCCCCCGAGACCGCCGTCATCGTGGCCGCCGTGATGTCCGCCGTCGCCTCCGCCACCGGCGGGGCCCTCGCCGTGCGCGATGACGAGGCCTACCGCCACCGGCTGCACCGCCTCGCCACCCGCGGCCGCCGTGCCGATCCGCCCTGCCCCACCGCCCCGGGCCTGGTCTGCGTCCAGCTCGACGGCGTCGGCCACGACGTCCTCGCGGACGCCGTCCGCAAGGGCCTGATGCCGACGGTGGCCCGCTGGCTGACCCCCGGCGGCGGCACACCGACGGTGGCGGACGGCGTCCGCTCCTCCCACCGCCTCACCGCCTGGCGCACCGACTGGTCCAGCCAGACCGGGGCCAGTCAGCTCGGCATCCTGCACGGCAGCACCTTCGACGTGCCCGCCTTCCGCTGGTACGAGAAGGACCGCGGCGAGGTGATGGTCTGCAACCGGCCGACGAGCGCCGCCGAGCTGCAACGCCGGGCCGCGCAGCACACCGGCGACGACGGACTGCTCACCGTCGACGGCGCCAGCCGCGGCAACCTCTTCAGCGGCGGAGCCGGCGAACAGGCCCTCGTGCTGTCGATCGCCACCCGCCGCCGCGCCCGGGAGAACCGTTCCCGCGCCGGCTACTTCGCCTACTTCTCCGACCCCGCGAACGCCGTCCGCACCGCCCTGTCGTTCGTCGCCGAGGTGGCCCGCGAGATCGGCGAGTCCACCCGCGCCCGCCTGCGCGGGCAGCGTCCGCGCGTCTCCCGGGGCGGCCTCTACCCGTTCGTCCGCGCCTTCGCCACCGTCGTCGAACGGGACGTCGTGGTCGCCGCGGTCGTGGGCGACATGCTCGCCGGCCGCACCGCCGTCTACGCCGACCTGGTCGCCTACGACGAGGTCGCCCACCACTCCGGCCCGCACAGCCGGGACGCCGAGAAGGTGCTGCGGCGCCTCGACCGGTCCCTCGCCCTCCTCGAACGCGTCGCCGAACACGCCCCGCGCCCCTACCGGATCGTCGTCCTGTCCGACCACGGACAGAGCCCCGGCGAAACCTTCCGCTCCCGCTACGGCCTCACCCTCGGCGACCTCGTCCGGGCCGGCTGCGGACTGCCCGTCCCACGCCGTGCGGAGCGCACGCACAGCGGCGCCGAGGCCCGCGCCGCCGTCCGTGCCGCCCTGCGCCGGCCCGTGGAGGACAAGACCGACCACCACCGCACAGCCCGCGGCTTGGAGCCGATCGTGCTGGCCTCCGGCAACCTCGGCCTGGTCTCCTTCCCGGACGTCCCGCACCGCATGACCAAGGAGGAGATAGACGCCCGCCACCCCGCCCTGCTCCCCACCCTCGCCGACCACCCCGGCATCGGCTTCCTGCTGGTGCGCAGCGAGGAGCACGGCGGCCTGGTGCTGGGCGCCCACGGTGCCCGGATCCCGCTGGCCGAGCTGGACGACGAGCCCGGCCCGCTGGCCCCCTTCGGTCCCGGCGCCGCCGACGCCGTCCGCCGTACCCACTCCTTCCCGCACACCGCCGACATCATGGTGAACTCCGCCTACGACCCCGCCGACGGCGAAGTCCTCGCCTTCGAGGAACAGATCGGCTCCCACGGCGGCCTCGGCGGCGCCCAGTCCCGCCCGTTCCTGCTCTACCCCCGAGACCTGTCGGCCCCGACCGAGGACGGCGGGGAACCGGCCGGCGCCGAGCACGTCCACCGCGTACTGCGCCGCTGGCTGGGCGAGTTGTCCGGACCCCAGGTACCCCTCGCACCGGAGGTGGAGGCGGAGCAGGCCGCCTGAAGACCGGCAGCGCGCGCACCACGGCGGACAAGCCGCCCCGGTACGGGAGTTCGCCGCCTCGTGGGGCTGGAGTGCGTGAGCCTGCTCGGCAGGCGGATCGCGCCCGAGGACTTGATCCGCCCGCGTGGTGTTCCGCGACGCGGCCCCGCACGACGCCGGCTGTCTGCCGGTCACCGGGATCGCGAGCCGGGTCCGGGCGCGCGGGCGCGGCGGTACGGTCCTGCAGCCCGGCACCGACCTGCTGCACCGGGCCGAGGACTTCCCGCCCACCGCGCCGGTGCCGGTCGTCACCGACGGCTGGTGTGACGTGCCGCGGGTGCGCAGGGAACACGCCTGCCTGATCCCGCGGGGACGTCACCTGCCGTTCACGCCGCGTGGGCCGGTCTTCAGAGTGCGATGAGCCCGGATGTGATCGGATAGGGGGATCCGGGAACCCCGGAACCGCGACACTCGCGAAAGGAAGCATCGTGGCAACCACGCGCACCGCGCACACCGTCTGGGAAGGCAACCTGCTCGAAGGCAACGGAGTCGTCACCTTCGACTCCTCCGGCATCGGCCAGCAGCCGGTGTCGTGGCCCTCGCGCGCCGAGCAGGCGAACGGCAAGACCAGCCCGGAGGAGCTGATCGCCGCCGCCCACTCCAGCTGCTTCTCCATGGCCCTCTCGCACGGCCTGGCCGGCGCCGGAACCCCGCCCACCCGGCTGGAGACCAAGGCCGACGTCACCTTCCAGCCGGGCGAGGGCATCACCGGCATCCACCTCACCGTGCGCGGCGAGGTGCCCGGCCTCGACGAGGGCGGCTTCCGTTCGGCCGCCGAGGACGCCAAGAAGAACTGCCCGGTCAGCCAGGCCCTGACCGGTACGACGATCACGCTGACGGCCGAGCTGGCCTGAGGCCCGTACGGCCCGGGTGCCGCGCCCTGCCGAGGGGCGCGGCACCACCTCCGTACCCGGGGCGGTCAGAGGGTGGCGCACACCGCGTCCAGCACACCGGCGTACGGCGTGCCGTAGTCGGTCAGCCGCACCCGCAGCCGCTCCAGGCCGTCGCGGTGGTCGGTGAGCAGGCTGGTGTCGCCGGTCCGCGCGGTGAACTCCAGCACCGCCGGCAGGAAGTCGGGCAGCTCCCCGGCGCTGCACTCCAGGCCGTGCCGGCGGTACACGTCCCGGAAGCGGACCGGGGACGTCCCGCGGTGCCGGTCGTCGCCGTCGGACCACCGGCTCAGGTAGAGACCGTGCCGGTCCGCGAGGCCGAAGACCCGCACGTAGTGCGCGGCCAGTTCGCGCGGCGGGGTGAGGGCCGCGTGGTCGGTGAACGCCCGCAGCTGCGGGGCGGCCTCGCGCAGCAGCGGGAGCCGGGCGATCAGGTCGTCGTCCGGATAGGTCAGGCACAGGGCCGCCGCCTGGTAGAGCACCGCGTCCGAGGGCATCAGGCCTCCTTCGCGTCGTCGGACGTACGCCGCCTCCCCGGGTCACCCCGTACTCAGAAGCTAGGGGCGGCCCCGGCAACGCACCCGTCCGCAGACCCGTACGGGTCACCCGGGGCTCAGAGCCGCTCGCGGTGCTCCCGCAGCAGCTCCAGCGTGCGCCGGGCGGACGCGGCCCGGGCCGTCATGTGGTCCAGCACCTCCAGGTGCGCGGCCACCTCCCGGCGGGAGTCCAGGTAGAGCGCGCCGGTCAGGTACTCGGTGAACACCATGTCCGGCAGCTCCGGCTCGGCGAACCGGAACAGCGTGAACGGCGCGTACGTCCCCGGGTGCGGGCCCGCCGCGAACTCGGCCATCTGCAGCGTGACCCGGTCCCGCGCGGCGTACTCCAGCAGCCGGTCCAGCTGGTCCCGCAGCACCAGAGGGCGCATGCTCACCGGGCGCCGCAGCACCGTCTCGTCCATGATCACCCACAGATGGGGCGGGTCGTCCCGCTCCAGCAGCCGCTGCCGCTCCATGCGCAGCGACACGTGCCGCTCGACCGTCTCCGGCGAACTCTGCCCGATCGTCCCGGCCTCCAGCACCGCCCGCGCGTAGTCCTCGGTCTGGAGCAGGCCGGGCACGAAGTGCGGCTCGTAGGAGCGGATGATCCGGGCGGCGCCCTCCAGGCTGACGTACAGGCTGAACCAGTCCGGCAGCACGTCGTGGAACCGCTGCCACCAGCCCGGCTGGTTCGCCTCCTCGGCCAGCCGCACGAACGCGTCGGCCTCCTCCTCGGGCACCCCGTAGGTGCCCAGCAGCACCTGCACGTAGGGGATCTTCAGCGCGACCTCGGCCATCTCCATCCGCCGTACGGTCGCCGACGCCACCCTGAGGACCCGGGCGGCCTCGTCACGGCTGAGCCCCGCCGCCTCCCGCAGCTCCTGCAACCGCTTGCCGAGCACCACCTGCCCCACGGTGGGCGCAGCCCGCCGTTCACTCACGCCACGCCCTCCCCTACGCGCCGATCCGCGGGGAGCAGTCTGTCACGGGTCGCCGTATCGCACACGTGCCCGAGGCGGCCAACCGCCCGGGTTCCGGTCAACCCGCCAGGCTGTGCAGGTACTTGGCGGTCGCGGGGTCCGCCGGCAGGAACGTCTCGATGGCGAGTTCCGCGACCGTGACGTCCATGGGGGTGTTGAAGGTGGAGATGGAGGACACGAACGACAGCACCCGGCCGGCGTGCTCGATGCGCAGCGGCAGCGCGAAGTACGGTACGGGCCCGGCCGGTTCGCCGCCGGACGGCTCCTTTCCCACCGGGTAGCCCGCCACCTCCTCGTACAGCGCGCGCAGCCGGTCCGAGCGGTGCAGCGCGATCTCCCGCTCCATCTGGGCCAGCAGGTGCCCGCGCCACTCCCGCAGGTTCCGGATGCGCGGTGCCAGCCCCTCCGGATGGAGGGTCAGCCGCATCGCGTTCGGCGCCGGGGCCAGCAGGTGCTCCGGCACACCCTCCAGCAGCATGGCGATGCCCCGGTTCGCGGCGACGACCGTGTACCCGGCGTCGACCACCAGCGCGGGGTAGGGCTCGTAGCCCCGGATGAGCCGCTCCATGCCGTCGCGCAGCGCGTCCAGTGCCGGATCGTCCAGCGGGGTCTCCGGATAGCGCGGGGCGTAACCGGCGGCCAGCAGCAGGGCGTTGCGCTCCCGCACCGGCACCTCCAGCCGCTCGGCGAGCCGCAGCACCATCTCCTCGCTCGGCCGGGACCGGCCGGTCTCGACGAAACTGATGTGCCGCGCGGAGGAGTCGGCACGCAGCGCCAGCTGGGAGATCCGGCGCCGCTCCCGCCAGGCGCGCAACAGCGGGCCGACACCCCTGTCGGTGACGGCGGCGGAGGCGGAGGGACCGGACACGGCGAGAGGCATGCCGCCGACCCTAGTACCGGCGGCATGGCAGGCTGAACTGACGTCCGCGATCCCCGCACGGGGACAGCACCGAAGGGAGCCCCGCCATGGCCGTCGAACCGCTGTCGCAGAAGGAGATCGAGGACCGGCTGGCCGAACTGCCCGGCTGGTCCCTGGACGGCGACCGCCTCACCCGCTCCTACCGCCTCGGCTCGCACTTCGCGGCGGCGGCGCTGGTCGTCCACATCGCCGGCATCCAGGAGGAACTGGACCACCACTCCGACCTCACCCTCGGCTACCACACCGTCTCCCTCAGCGTGAACACCCACAGCGCGGGCGGCGCCGTCACCGGACAGGACTTCGCCCTCGCCCGCAGGGTGGAGGACATCGCCCCAGGCCACGGGGCACACTGAGCGGTGTGCTCGACTACGAGAAGGAAGCCGGCCACTACGACACCCTGCGCGGCGGCGAGGCCCGCGCCCACGAGGCCGCACAGGCCGTCCTCGGGCTGGTACCCGGGACGTCGGGACGGCTCCTCGACGTCGCCTGCGGCACCGGGATCGTCACCCGGCGGCTGGCCGCCGCGCGCCCCGGACTGCGGGTGACCGGCGCCGACCTCACCCCGGCGATGGTCCGCAGGGCCTCGGCCCGGCTGCCCGGCGCGGTCGTCCGGGCCGACAGCCGCAGGCTGCCCTTCCCCGACGGCACCTTCGACGCGGTCACCAGCATCTGGCTGCTGCACCTGCTGGACGACCCGGAGGACCTGCGCACGACGGTCACCGAGTGCGCCCGGGTGCTGCGGCCCGGCGGGGTGTACGTCACCACGGTCGACAAGGCCGCCGCGCACAACGTCGGCAGCGACATCGACGCCGTCCTCGCGGCCCGCCCGCGCCGCCCCGCCGCCGACGCCGCGGACACCGTCACCGCGCACGCCGTCCGCGCGGGGCTCCGGCCCGCCGGCCAGGGCTCCTTCCGCGGCACCGGACAGGGCCGCAGCCCGCGCAGCACCATCGCCGACCTGCGCCGCGGCTGGTTCACCCAGCTGCCGCCGGGCGAGCCGCGCAGCGAGGAGTTCGCCGCGCGGCTGGCCGCCCTCCCCGACCAGGACCGCCCCCGCCCCGATCCGCGCTTCGGGCTGCGGGCCTTCCGCAAGCCGGGGCCGGCCTGATCCGCCGGAAGGGCCAGGGGGAGGCGCGGCTGCACCTCGAAGGCGCCCCGCGGACCCGTCGCGCGGAGCAGTCGCCGCTCCGGGACAGGGAAGGAACGGGAAGGGCGCCACCCGCTTCTCGCGGATCCGGATTGCGCGGTGCACGGCAGTCGGCCGCTTCTCCGCGTGGTCGAACGCGTCCTTCCCGCTCCTACCAGCACACCACGGGAACCGCCGGAGCACCAGAGGAGTCAGGCGGTCGTGCAGGTCCTGTCGCCCAGCCTGAACGACGCCGGCTTCCCGTTCGAGCCCGACCAGCTCCCGGTGAAGCCGAAGGCCACCGAGGAGCCCGCCGCCACGGAGCCGTTCCAGCTCGCGTTCCTCACCGTCACCGCCGGCCCGGACTGGGTGTGGCCGGCGTTCCACAGCTGGGTGATCTTCTGGCCGTTCGCGAAGGACCAGCCGAGGGACCAGCCGTTCCAGGCCGTCGAGCCGGTGTTGGTGAGCCGGACGTCCGCCTGGAAGCCGTCCGACCACTGGTTGGTGATCCTGTAGGTCACCGCGCAGGCGCCGGACGGGGTCGGATCCGGTGTCGTACCCCCGTCACCGCCCCCGCCGCTCGTGTCGGAGGTGTCGCCGTAGATCACTCCCCGGCCGTTCGTCGCGACGTACACGCGGCCGTACACCCGCGGGTCACCGGTGATCGCGGCGCCCGTCCAGCCCCACTGGTGGGCGTCGTCGTTGATGCGCGTCCAGGTCGCGCCCTCGTCCGTGGACCGGAAGATGCCGCGCACCCCGCCGATCTCGGCGCCGGCGTACAGCGTCTGGTACCTGGCCCCGGTCGCGGCCTTGCCGAAACCGATCGTGTCGGCCTGCTCGACGCCCGCCAGCCTGGTGAAGCTCGCGCCGCCGTCCGTGGAGTGCCACAGGCCGTACGCCCCGTCCGCGGCACCGCCCGCCAGCCAGATGTCGCCCCTCGTGCCGGGCAGCGCCTTGAAGCGCACGCTGTCACCGCTCGGCAGACCCGTCGCCGCGGAGGCGGTGAAGGTCGCGCCGCCGTCCGTGCTGACGTAGAACTTCCCGGACCTGAAGCCGTAGAAGGTCTTCGGGTCGACCCGGTCCGACTCCACGATCGCGCCGGACGGGATGCCGCTCGACGCCGACCAGGAGCTGCCGAAGCCCGTCGTGTACCGCACACCCGTGCCGGCCGGGCTCCACACGAACCGGCTGCCGTCGGAGGCGGCCGCCACCGTGCCGCCCCCGCTGACCCCCGAAGGGTCCGTGCCCGCGAACCAGTCGGCGCCGTTGTCCGTCGAGAACGCGACGTGCGGGCCGGAGTCCACATCGCCCACGCGGACCACCGTGTTCGGGTCGGACTCGGCGAAGTCCAGGCTGGTGGTCGTGGTGAAGGCGGGTGAGGTGTACATCATCGACGGCACCTCGGTGAGGTCGGTGTGCCGGAAACCGCCGATGTCACCGAGCGCGCTGAACAGCCGGGCGCCGCCGGAGGGCGGTGCCGCGAGGTCGTTGACGGCCGTCTCCTCCAGACCCCGCACCATCGGCTTCACCGTGAAGGTGCCGCCGCTGTCCCACGCGGACAGGTTCTCGGTGCCGTAGATCGTCGCGCCCGTCCCGTACATCATCCGGCCGGAGTCGAACGGGTCGATCTCCAGGGACTCGGTCATCCAGCCCAGTTTCGGCGTCTGTTCGGGCGGTGAGGGGTTCGCGCCGAAGGTCAGCCAGGGGGAGGAGGACACGTCGATGGTGTACCGGTTCGAGCGGTTGGGGTACGACGTGTAGTCCCAGGCCTTCGTCCAGCTGCCGCCGCTGTCGGTGGAGCGGAAGATCTGCGTGTCCGGCCACCAGGAGCTGTACGCCGTCGCCATCACCGTGCCCGGGTGCTGCCGGTCGACGGTCAGTCCGCCGAAGCCGTACGAGGTGTCGGCCTCCGCGACCGGGCTGATGTCCGTCCAGGTGCCGGTCGCCGTCGCGTACCGCCACAGCCGGCCCTTGCCGCCGTCGTACGGGCCGCCCTTGTCGCTGTAGGCGAGGTAGAGGTGGCCGTTCTCGGCGTCGAGGACGCCCTTGTGCGCCAGGTAACCCGTGGGCTGCCCGGCCAGCCGGGTCCAGGTGGCGCCCGCGTCCGTGGAGCGGTAGACGGCGTTGTCCTTGTCGGCGACCCCGACGTAGATCGTCTTCGTCGCGGTCCCGGCCGACCCCGTCGACTCGTCGAAGGTGACCCAGACGATGCCCTGGTTGTCGCTCGCGTACCCCGTCGTGTCGCTCGGGTCCTGCCGGTAGGTGCCGGGGTTGGGGAAGTTCGTCACCTGCGACCAGGTCGCCCCGGAGTCCGTCGACCGCCACAGGCCCTTGCCGCTGGGCGCGCCCAGGTACAGCACGCTGTTCCGGTGCGGGTCGATGGCGAGCCGCTCGCCCATGCCCCGGCCGGGCATGTTGCCGCCCAGCTTGAACGGCAGGTCCGCCTTCTGCCAGCTCGCGCCCCGGTCGGCGGAGCGCAGCACCGCGCCGTTCGTCGGGTCCCAGCCGTTGGTGTACGTCCCGACGGCCGCGTACACCCGGTCCGGGTCGGCCTGGTCGGAGGCGAGGCTCACCACGCCGGTGTGGCCCCACTCGTTCCAGCCGACCGAGTCCAGCAGCGGGGTCCAGCTCTTCGTCGACTCCTGCCAGCGGTAGGCGCCGCCGATGTCGGTGCGGGCGTAGACGAGGTTCTTCTCGGAGCGGTTGAAGACGATCCCGGGGACGAAGCCACCGCCGTCGATCCGGGCGTTGTTCCAGGTGTACGTGTCGGCGGCGAAGACCGCCTTCGGGGCGGCGCCGGCGGCCAGTGCGGGCGGGGTGCCGGCGAGCAGTCCGGCGGCGAGGGCCAGCACGGTGGTGAGGACGCGGGTTCTTCGCACGGTGGGGGTCCTTCCTGGAGGGGAACGCGCGACGACGGGGCGGCCCCCAGTGCGGGTGGGGGCCGCCCGTCGCGGTACGCGGAGCCTTGGCGGGGACTATTCGAGAAGCTCCGCGTACGAGCCCATGGCCAGGGCGATGTCCGCCTCGGCCCAGAAGCGGTGGTACGTGAAGACGGGCGCGGCACCGCCCTTGAGGTAGGCCTCGATCTTCGACCAGTTGGGGTCGCTCTTGTAGAAGGACCGCAGCGAGGAGAACGTCGACGACGAGTTGATCGCGTCACCGTTCGGCATGGTGCCGGTCCAGCCGCTCGGCACGTACACGCTGTCGCCGAACCGGCTGTAGTCGGTGCGGGTCTCGGGGACGGCGATGCCGAGGCTGTCCTGGTAGTTGCTCCACATGCCGTCCAGCAGCGCCTTCGCCGTGGACTTGGCGGCACTGTCACCGGACTTGGCGGCGTAGTACGTCAGGGTCTTGGCGTACGCGGCGGCCACGCCGACGTCGTCGGTGTAGTCGGCGACGGTGACGTGCAGTCCGCTGTTGGAACCGGGGCTCGACGCGTTCCAGGTGTCGGGCTGGCCCGACCACTGGAGGGTGGAGGGGATCCGGTAGGTGCCGTCCGGGTTGATCGTGGTCTTGGACAGCGCCCACTTCACCCACTTGTCGAGGACCGCCTTGGCCTGGGCGTTCCCGGTCTGCTGGTAGTACTCGGCCACCCGCTCCATCGACCACGCCTGGAAGCCGAACCACTGGTTGGACGGCGGGTCGTGGTAGACGGGCTGCGCGTCGTAGTACATGCCGTAGAAGGTGGACGTGCCGGCCGGCGGGGCGGCGTACCGGCCCTGCCAGCTGTTGGTCGCGCCGCCCGCGATCCCGCCCTCGGAGGACTGGAGCCACTGGTAGAACTCCAGCTGCCGCTGGAGCGACTTGCCCCAGTCGCCGGCGCCCGTCGCCGACTTGGGCTTCAGGTCGGTGTTGGAGCTGAGCGCGTAGGCGGCGAGGGGGTTCTGGTAGCCGCCGTGGACATGGCTGGAGCCGATCCGCCAGGCCCAGCCGGCGGAGGTGTCGGTGGCGCCGCCCCAGGCGTAGTACCAGGACAGCAGGTAGTGCGAGGCGTCCTTGCCGGTGCCGGCGGGGCAGGACGGGCTGGTGCAGTTGCCGATCTTCTTGAAGTACTTGTCGTACATCGCGTACCGCAGGTAGTCGCCCATCTTCGCGGCCTTGGCGACCGTGCCGGACACGTCACCGCTCTTGCCCTGCGCCTTCGCCCACACGTCGGCCCAGTAGGCGGCCTGCACCGCGCGCGCGTCCGCGTCGGGGGCGTCGGTGTACTTCCACTGCTTGGCGTAGGAGCTGTCGCCGGTGAACAGGTCCAGGTAGCCGTTCTTGCCGCCGTACTTGAAGGCGTCGCAGGTCGGCTGCGGGACGGTCTCCCAGACGGATTCCTGCGCACCGCGCTGGAAGGTGTTGATGTACGACGGTCCGGTGGCCGTGGGGCCGGCCTCGCACTTGCCGGGCTCGTTGCCGTAGCCGTAGACGTTGTCCACATCCTGGATCCAGTGCATGCCGTAGACGTCGTCCGTGCCGTAGGCCGACTTCAGCTCACCGGCGATCGGGTCCGAGCCCACCGGCACCGAGGTGTCCAGCTTCGCCGGGTACTCGTTCGGCGTGTCCAGCTCCGGGGCGTACGTCGCCGGCTTGGAGGCGTTGTAGAAGGAGTTGGTCGGCTGGTCGGCGTGCGTGGGGATCATGTACTTCTCCATGAGGTCCCACGCGCCGTTGAACTTCGACCAGTCACCGGTGACCTTGCCGTACATCGCCTGCAGCCAGAGAAGGTAGCTGTACGCCTCGGACGTGGTCTCGTGGCCCTGGTCCGGCGCCTCGACGATCAGCGTCTCCACCGAGTGGTACGGGATGCCCTCGGGGGAGAAGTAGCCGTTCGCCGGGTTGGTGATCTTCCCGTAGAGGTCCAGGAAACGGGCGTCGTACGCCTTCGACGCGGGCAGTTCGGTGACCGTGACCGTCGCCTTGGTGTGGCCGGTGGCCGAGGCGGTGAAGGTCGCGCTGCCGGTGCCGGAGGCGTCCGCCGTGATGGTCACCGGCTGCGCGGTGTTCCAGTTCGACGGGGTGAAGGTCAGCGAGGAGCCACCGGTCACGGACAGACCGGAGTTGCCGTCCGTGCGGGCCGTGCTCACGGTGACGTTCGCGCCGGGCTGGGTCGACAGCTTCACCGAGAAGGTGCCCGACTTGCCCTGCTGCACCCCGAGCTGGCTCGGCGAGGCGACCACGGCGGGGCCGGAGGCGACGGTGATGCCGACCGGGGTGGAGGCGGCGGACGCGCCCAGGCTGTCGTACGCCTTCGCCACCAGGGAATGACTGCCCACGGACAAGCTTGAGGCCGAGAGCGAGTACGGCGCGCTCGTGTCCGTGCCCAGCAGCGTGGTGTCGTCGTAGAACTCCACTTTGCCGATGGTCGCGTTGTCGGCCGCCGCCGCGGTCGCCGCGAGCGGCACCGCCTGCCCCTGCGAGTAGACCGCGCCCGCGCTCGGGCTGGTCAGCACGGTGACCGGCGGCTGGTGGGCGCCGGCGCAGGTGGTGCCGTTGACGGCGAAGGAGGTGGGCGCGGTGTTGGTGCCGCTGTAGGTGAACTGGGCGCCGGTGGAGACGGCGGCGCCCGCCGCGATGGTGCCGTTGTAGGAGGCGTTCTTCGCGGTGACCGTCTGGCCGGACTGGGACCAGGTGCCGTTCCAGCCGCTCGTCAGCTTCTGGTTGCCCGAGTAGGCGTACGTCAGCGTCCAGCCGTTGAGGGTGTCCGTGCCGCGGTTGGTGATCGTGAGGTCGGCGGTGAAGCCCGAACCCCAGTCGTTCGTCTTGTAGTCGACACTGCACTGCACGGAGGCCGCGTGCGCGGCGGTGTTCGCGGTGGCGAGCATCGACAGGGGCAGGGCGAACGCGGCGGCCACCGCGGTCCACAGTCGGCGCGACGTTCTGCGTGTGCGTCCGGGATCCATGTGCTGGTTCCTCCTTGCGGGCATGGCGGCTCGGTGAGAGGTCAAGGCTTGAACCAGTGGGAGCGCTCCCATAGTGGGGACGGGGCCAGGACCGGTCAAGGTGCTTGAAGAGTCGAAAAGATTCGACGGATCCGGTTGAGGAAAAAATCCAGCAACGCCCCTGGGCATTCCGGCCACTTGGCGCTACCTTCACTCGCACCAGTGGGAGCGATTCCGTTCAGTCGACGCGTCCGTCACGGCGCGCCAAACTGCAAGGAGTCGCTCATGCGACACCCCCCGCGTTCAGTACTTTTAGCCGCCGCCGGTGCGGTCGCGCTCGCCTCGAGCGCGCTCGTCCCGGCGGTCTCGGCCCAGGCCGCCACGCCCGCGTGCACGGTGGAGTACACCGTCACCAGCCAGTGGGACAGCGGCTTCCAGGGCTCCGTGAAGATCACCAACAACCAGACCGCGCTGAGCGGTTGGAAACTCACCTTCGACCTCACCGACGGGCGGAAGGTCACCCAGGGCTGGAACGCCAAGTGGTCCCAGTCCGGCACCACCGTGACCGCGGCCAACGAGAGCTGGAACGGCACGCTCGGCACCGGTGCGAGCGTCAGCGCCGGATTCCTCGCCTCCTCGTCGGGCGGCAACACCGTGCCCGCCGTGTTCAAGCTCAACGGCACCACCTGCAACGTCGACAGCGGGCCCACCGACCCGCCGCCGACGGACCCGCCCCCGGTCGGCGGCACCGCGCCCGCACTGCACGTCTCCGGCAACAAGCTCGCCGACGCCGGCGGCAGAACCCGCCGTCTGCTCGGCGTCAACCGGTCCGGCGGCGAGTTCATGTGCGTGCAGGGCTACGGCATCTGGGACGGCCCGGTGGACGACGCGGCGATCAAGGCGATCGCCGACTGGAAGGCCAACACGGTCCGCATCCCGCTCAACGAGGAGTGCTGGCTGGGTCTTTCCCACATCAAGCCCGAGTACGGCGGCGCCAACTACATCGCCGCCGTCAAGGACCTGGTGGCCCGCGTCGAGGCGCACGGCCTGACCCCGATCGTCGAACTGCACTGGTCCTACGGCCAGTACACGGGGAACTCGGCCGGCTGCTCCGACGTGCACGCCACCTGTCAGAAGCCGATGCCCGACATGCAGTACAGCCCCGCGTTCTGGTCGTCCGTGGCGAGCACCTTCAAGGACGACCAGGCGACCGTGTTCGACCTGTTCAACGAGCCCTACCCGGACCGGGCGACCGCCGGCACCACGGACGCCTGGAAGTGCTGGCGGGACGGCGGCACCTGCCCCGGGATCTCCTACGAGGTCGCCGGCATGCAGGACCTCGTGGACAGCATCCGGGCCACCGGTGCCGAGAACGTCATCATGGCCGGCGGACTCGCGTACTCGAACGACCTCAGCCAGTGGAACACGTACAGGCCCACCGACCCGGCCGGCAATCTCGCCGCCGCGTACCACGTCTACAACTTCAACACCTGCTCGACCGAGAGCTGCTGGAACTCCACCCTCGCACCCGTGGCCGCCCAGGTCCCCCTGGTCGCCGGGGAGATCGGTGAGAACACCTGCGCCCACGGGTTCACCGACCAGGTCATGAAGTGGTTCGACGACCGCAACCTGTCGTACCTGGGCTGGACCTGGAACACCTGGGACTGCTCCTCCGGGCCGTCCCTGATCTCCGCCTACGACGGCACACCCACCGCGTACGGCATCGGGCTGCGCGACCACCTGCGCGCCCTCAACCCGTAGATCCCAACGGAACACCGAAGGAACCCGCACTCATGAGTCGTACCACCCATACCACACTGCTGGTGGCCCTGGGGCTTCTCGCCGGCGCCTCCGGAACGGCGTTCGCGGCCCTGCCGTCCGGCTCGGCCTCCGCCGCCGCGGCGGCCTGCGCCGTCGACTACAAGATCCAGAGCCAGTGGGACACCGGCTTCACCGCCGCCGTGACCGTCACCAACAACGGCGCCGCCAAGTCGAGCTGGGCGCTGAAGTGGACGTTCGGCGGCACCCAGAAGGTCACCAGCGGCTGGAGCGCGAAGATCACCCAGAGCGGTACCGCGGTCACCGCCGCCAACGAGAGCTACAACGGCACGCTCGCGACCGGCGGCACGGTCAGCTTCGGCTTCAACGGCTCCTACAGCGGAACCAACTCCGTCCCCGCCACGTTCACGCTCGACGGCGTCACCTGCAACGTCGACGGCGGCACCGGTGGCAGCACCGGTGGCAGCACGGGCGGGGACACGGGAGGCAGCACCGGCGGCAGCACCGGTGGAAACACGGGAGGTACCACCGGGGGCAGCACCGGTGGCAGCACCGGCGGCGGAGGCGGTGGCGACACGGGCAGCCGCGCGGACAACCCCTACACCGGCGCCAAGGTCTACGTGAACCCCGAGTGGTCGGCCAGGGCCGCCGCCGAACCGGGCGGCAGCCGTGTCGCCAACCAGCCCACCGCGGTCTGGCTCGACCGGATCGCCGCCATCAACGGCGTGAACGGCGGCATGGGCCTGCGCGCCCACCTGGACGAGGCACTGAAGCAGAAGGGCTCCGGCGAACTCGTCGTCCAGCTGGTCATCTACGACCTGCCCGGCCGCGACTGCGCCGCCCTCGCCTCCAACGGCGAACTGGGGCCGAACGACATCGACAAGTACAAGGCCCAGTACATCGACCCGATCGCGTCGATCCTCTCCGACGCCAAGTACGCGGGCCTGCGGATCGCCACCGTCATCGAGCCGGACTCGCTGCCCAACCTGGTCACCAACGCGGGCGGCACCGCCGGCAGCACCGACGCCTGCGCGACCATGAAGTCCAACGGCAACTACGAGAAGGGCGTCAGCTACGCCCTGGACAAGCTGGGCGCCATCCCGAACGTCTACAACTACATCGACGCCGGCCACCATGCCTGGCTCGGCTGGGACTCCAACCTCGGGCCCACCGTCCAGGAGTTCTACAAGGTCGCCACCACCAACGGCGCCAGCCCGAGCGACGTGACGGGCTTCATCGTCAACACCGCCAACTACAGCGCCACCAAGGAGCCGTACTTCAAGGTCACCGACAGCGTCAACGGGCAGACCGTGCGCCAGTCGAAGTGGGTCGACTGGAACCAGTACGTGGACGAGCAGTCCTTCGCCCAGGCGCTGCGCGACAAGCTGGTCGGGGCCGGGTTCAACAGCGGCCTCGGCATGCTCATCGACACCTCCCGCAACGGCTGGGGCGGCTCCGCCCGGCCCACCAAGTCCGGCCCGCTGACCTCCGTCGACGACTACGTCAACGGCAGCCGCGTCGACCGGCGCATCCACGCCGGCAACTGGTGCAACCAGAGCGGCGCCGGCCTCGGTGAACGGCCGACCGCGGCCCCGGCGGCCGGGATCGACGCCTACGTGTGGGTCAAGCCCCCGGGGGAGTCGGACGGAGCCAGCTCCGCCGTCTCCAACGACGAGGGCAAGGGTTTCGACCGGATGTGCGACCCGACCTACGGCGGCAACGCCCGCAACGGCAACAACCCCACCGGCGCACTGCCGAACGCTCCGCTGGCCGGGCACTGGTTCTCCGCCCAGTTCCAGCAGCTGATGCAGAACGCCTACCCGCCGCTGTCCTGACGCGGTGACCCCGCCGGGACCCGGGTGCCACCCGCCCGGGCCCCGGCGGACGGAACGGCATCCCGTTTTGCCGGACCGGCAACACCAGTGGCCTCCGCCCGGCATGCCGTCGCACCCTGACGGCATCCGGAAGAGAGGCTGACCACCATGGCGCACGACCACCACGAGCACGGGCACGGACACCGGCACGGGCACGGGCACGGCACGGACATCGACTGGAACGAGATGGGCCCCCTGCTGGAGTCGCAGGCGGAACTGTTCAGCCCGGTCTACGAACGGGCCATGGCCTGGCTCGGGCAGCAGGTGACCGAGCCGGGACTGATCGTGGACGCGGGCAGCGGTCCCGGAGTGGTCTCCTGCCTGTTCGCCGAGGCGTTCCCCGGAGCCCGGGTCGTCGCCGTCGACGCCACCGCACCGCTGCTGGAGCGCGCCCGCGCCCGCGCCGCCCGCCAGGGCGTGGCCGACCGCTTCGACACCCTCGCCGGTGAACTGCCCGATGTGCTGGAGGCGTTGGAGTACCCGGCGGACCTGCTGTGGGCCAGCCGCAGCCTGCACCACCTCGGCGACCAGCGGGCCGCGCTCGCCGCGTTCGCCGCGCGGCTCGCCCCCGGCGGCACCCTCGCCCTCCTGGAGGGCGGTCTGCCCTCCCGCTTCCTGCCCCGGGAGATCGGCATGGGCCGCCCCGGACTCCAGGCGCGGATGGACGCGCTGGAGGAGGAGTGGTTCGCCCGGATGCGCGCCGACCTGCCGGGCTCGGTCGCCGAGACCGAGGACTGGCCCGCCCTGCTGACCTCCGCCGGCCTCAAGCACACCCGTACCCGGACCTTCCTCCTCGACCTGCCCGCCCCCGTCGGCGACCGGGCCCGCGCCTATGTCGCCGCGCACCTGTCCCGGCTGCGCGAGGGCGTCGGGGACGCCCTGGACGCCGAGGACCGCGCCACCCTCGGCCGGCTGCTCGACCCCTCGGACCCGGCGAGCGTGCACGTCCGGCCCGACGTGTTCGTGCTGGGCGCGTACACCGTGCACACGGCGGTCCGTCAGGGGTGACGCGGGCGGACACTTGACTTGGAGCGCTCTTCAAGTGGTGGACTCCCTGCGATCACCGACACCACAGGGGGGCCACACATGACCACGAACGACGCTCCGGTCGCGCTCGTCACCGGCGGAGGCACCGGTATCGGCGCGGCCGTCGCCCGGCAGCTGCTGGACGCCGGGTGGCGGGTCACCGTCACCGGGCGCACGGAGCAGCGACTGCGGGACTTCGCCGACGGACTCGGGAATCCGGCGGAACTGCAGACGGTGGCCGGTGACGCCGCGGCCTTCGAGGACGTGCAGGACGCGGTCGGCCGCACCCTCGAGGCGTACGGCCGGCTGGACACCGTCGTCGCCAACGCCGGGGTCGCCACCCACGACACCGTCGCCGAGGGAGACCCGGCCGGCTGGCCCGAGATGGTGCTCACCAACGTCCTCGGGCCGGCCCTGCTGATCCGGGCCTCCGTCGGGGCGCTGAAGGAGACCGGCGGCCGGATCGTCCTCGTCGGCAGCGTCGCCGGGTTCGTGAACGGCCCCGGCAACCTCTACGGCGCCACCAAGTGGGCGATCACCGGGCTGGCCGAGAACACCCGGCGCCAGGTCACGGACTTCGGGATCGGCGTGACGCTGATCGCCCCCGGCCGGGTGGAGACCCCGTTCTGGGACGGGCTCGGCCACCTGCCCCCGGGGCACCTCCTCACCGCCGGCCAGATCGCCGACTCGGTCGTCTGGGCGATCCGGCAGCCGGCCGGGGTCGATGTCAACACCGTCGTCATACGCCCGCTGGGCCAGCCCAACTGACGTAAGGGATACCTCAGTTGTTGGCGATGAACTGCCTGGCCAGCTGGTCGCCGAGGGAGACGGCCGCGCTGTGGCTCTCGATGGGGGAGACCTTGGAGTTCTTGAACAGGATGTAGGTCACGCCCGAGTCGGTGCCGCCGGTCTCCGGGTCGGGGTCGATGCCGAGCGCCTTGGCGGTGGCGTACGACGCCTCTCCGATGATCTTCGAGGGTCCGGTGTCGCCGACGACGGCGTACTCGACCTTGTCGTTGTAGACGACGGCGACCACACCGCCGCCCTTGATGCCGGCGTTCGTGTAGTTCCAGATGCTGCTGGTGCTGGGCACCACGACGTACGGCAGGGTCTCCGCCTTCAGTGGCTTGCCGTCGGACTGGTGGAAGGCGGTGTCGTCCTGGTACCAGGGGTCGCGGTCCTCGTTGCAGTTGGCGGTGCGCTGGCCGTCGCAGTCGACGTCCATGTCGGCCTTCCAGAACACCGCCCCGTTCTTGCCGCACACGGGGACCGTGGCCGAGGTCTCGTCGTCGGTCTTGTACTTGCCGTTGGAGACCTGCGAACAGGACGTCACCTTGGCGAGCAGGTCGGCGGCGCTGACCGTGCCCTCCTGGGCGGATCCGGGAGCGGGTAGGGGGTCGGCGGCGGAGGCGTGTGCGGGCAGGAGTCCGGCCGCGAGCAGGGCGGTGCCGGAGGCCGCGGCAAGAGACAGCGTGCGGAGGCGCATGTGGGGGGACCCTTCTGTTAGGAAAGTTTCCTTACCGGGTGGCCACCACGGTGACCCATCGCCATGCCCTCGTCAACCCTGGGATTGCGAACGGCTGAATTCCATGCGTATTGCGGTGATTTGCCGCACCGGAGAGACTGGAATGGGTGGAGATCTCTCCATACATCCGTCTCCGTCTCGGCGGTCTCCATGCCCCGGAGGTGAGGCTCGTGTTCGTACGCGCGGTGTACGCGACCGGAGATCCGGCGCTGCTCGGCACGGCCGTCCGGTCACTGAACAGCGAGGGGCGGGACCTGCTGGAGGAGCGCCCCGGATACCGCGGCGCGGGCGTGTTCGCGGACCGGGAACTCGGCAAGCTCCTCGCGGTGAGCTGGTGGGGGACCGAGGAGGAGCAGCGGCACAGCGACGAGGTGATGCGGGAGCGTCGCGGGGCGCTGCTGGAACCGTTCGCGGGCACCGTGTCGGTCGCCGACTACGAGGTGCCGGTGCTCCATCAGATCAGGCCGCCGCGTCAGGGCGGCGGCCTGCGCTACTCCAGGATGGAGTTCGACCCCCGCGACGCGGATCTGGTCGTCGACACCTTCCGGGCCACGGTGGTGCCGAGGGCCGAGTCGCTGCCCGGACTGGCCCGGACCGCTTTGCTGGTCGACCGTGACCGGGGACGGGCCCTGGCCGGCACGGTGTTCGTGGACCGCGCCTCCATGGCGGCCTCGCGCGCGGCGGTGGCGACCGTGCGCCACGAGGCGTCGACGAAGGCGCACGCGGACGTCGTCGGGCTGGAGGAGTTCGAGGTGGTGTACGCGGACGTGCGGTTGGAGTGAGCCGGACGTGAGGCCGGCGTGTGGCGTGTGTGAGCCGGCCTCGCGGTGTGCGTGAGCCGGACGTCCGCTCGGCGTGAGCCGGACGTCCGCTCGGCGTGAGCCGGACGCGCGCTTGGTGTGAGCCGACGGAAACGGCCGTGCGGCCCGCGGTCGGGCGGGGCGCACGGCCGTTCGCGGCGGGGGTGGTGCCGCCCGGGTCCGGCTGTCAGGCCGCCCGGGGTGTCACCGTCCGCGTGTCAGGCCATGTCGAAGGAGGCCGGGTCCGGGCCGAGCCGCCGGTTCTCGTCGAGCGCGCTGATCGCCGCGAGGTCCTCGTCGTCCAGGCTGAAGTCGAACACCTCGATGTTCTCCTTGATCCGGGACGGCGTCACGGACTTCGGGATCACGATGTTGCCGAGCTGGAGGTGCCAGCGCAGCACGATCTGGGCCGGGGTGCGGTCGTGCTTCCGCGCGATCGCGACGATCGCCGGAACCTCCAGCAGGCCCTTGCCCTGGCCGAGCGGCGACCAGGCCTCGGTGGCGATGCCCCGCTCCGCGTGGACCTCGCGCGCCTCGTGCTGCTGCAGGTGCGGGTGCAGCTCGATCTGGTTGACCGCGGGGACGACCGAGGTCTCCGCGAGCAGCCGCCGCAGGTGCTCGGGCAGGAAGTTGGAGACGCCGATGGCGCGGGCCCGGCCGTCGGCCAGCAGCTTCTCGAACGCCTTGTAGGTGTCGACGTACCTGTCCCGGGACGGCAGCGGCCAGTGGATCAGGTACAGGTCGACGTAGTCGAGCCCCAGCTTCTCCAGCGACGCGTCGAAGGCGCGCAGCGTGGAGTCGTACCCCTGGTCGCCGTTCCAGAGCTTGGTGGTGACGAAGATGTCCTCGCGGGGCAGGCCGGAGGCGGTGATGGCCTTGCCGGTGCCCTCTTCGTTGCCGTAGATCGCAGCGGTGTCGATGCTGCGGTACCCGGCCTCCAGCGCCGTGGCGACGGCCCGCTCGGCCTCGTCGTCCGGCACCTGCCAGACGCCGAAGCCCAGCTGGGGCATCTCGACGCCGTTGTTGAGGATGATCGGGGGGACCTTGCTGCTCACGAGCCTCTTGATCCTTCGGTTGTCGACAGGTGTTACTCCCATGGTCAACGATCACGGGCCGTTCCGCATTCCTGATCGCGCAATCCGTACCGACTGACCGGTGCGTCGGTGCGTCGGTGCCGCGAGCCGAGTCCGGCCGGAAACGCGTCCGGCGTTCCCGCCGGACCATTGACCGGCGCGCGGGACCGCGCCCCTGTGGGACACGTACCTGCTGCTGACCGGCCTGCGCGGCTACCAGTCGGACTGAGGCGGAGGTCGGTCACATCTCGTACAGCGCGTCGACCTCGTTCGCGTACGCCTTCTCGATCGCCTTCCGCTTCAGCTTCAGCGACGGTGTCAGCAGCCCGTGCTCCTCGGTGAACGGCTGGGCCAGGATGCGGAAGGTGCGGATCGACTCGGCCTGGGAGACCAGGGTGTTGGCGGCGACCACCGCCCGCCGCACCTCCGTCTCCAGGTCCGGGTCGCGCACCAGCTTGGCCGGGGTCATCCTCGGCTTGCCGCGCATCTGGAGCCAGTGCTCGACCGCCTCCTGGTCGAGGGTGACCAGGGCCGCGATGTACGGGCGGTCGTTGCCGACGACGATGCACTGGTTGACCAGCGGGTGTTCGCGGACCCGCTCCTCCAGCACGCCCGGGGAGACGCTCTTGCCGCCGGAGGTCACCAGGATCTCCTTCTTGCGGCCGGTGATGGTCAGGTAGCCGTCCTCGTCCAGGAAGCCGAGGTCGCCGGTGGCGAGCCAGCCGTCGTGCAGGGTCTGGTCGGTGGCCTTCGGATTGTTGAGGTACCCCTGGAAGACGTTGTCGCCGTGCAGCCAGATCTCCCCGTCGTCGGCGATGTGCACGGTCACGCCGGGGATGGCCTGGCCCACCGTGCCGTAGCGGGTGCGCTCGGGCGGGTTGGCGGTCGCCGCGGCCGTCGACTCGGTCAGGCCGTAGCCCTCGTAGATCTGTACGCCCGCGCCCGCGAAGAACAGCCCCAGCCGGCGGTCCATGGCCGAGCCGCCGGACATCGCGTTCCGGATCCGGCCGCCCATCGCGGCGCGGATCTTCGCGTACACCAGCTTGTCGAACAGCTGGTGCTGCATGCGCAGCCCCGCCGACGGGCCGGGCCCGGTGCCCCAGGCCTTCGCCTCGACCGCCTCCGCGTACTTGACGGCGATGTCGACGGCCTTCTCGAACGGCCCGGCCCTGCCCTCCTTCTCGGCCGTGCGACGGGCCGCGTTGAACACCTTCTCGAAGATGTACGGCACCGCGAGGATGAACGTCGGCCGGAACGCGGCCAGATCGGGCAGCAGGGCGGCGGCGTGCAGCTGCGGCTGGTGCCCGAAGCGGACCCGGCCGCGGATCGCGGCGATCTCCACCATCCGCCCGAAGACGTGCGCCAGCGGCAGGAACAGCAGCGTGGAGGCCTCGTCGCCCTTCTTCGAGTGGAACACCGACTCCCAGCGCCGGATCACCGTGTCCGCCTCGAACATGAAGTTGCCGTGCGAGATCACACAGCCCTTGGGACGGCCCGTGGTGCCGGAGGTGTAGATGACGGTGGCGACCGAGTCCGGGGTGACCGCCTCCCGGTGCCGGTGCACCACCTCGTCGTCCAGGTGCGCCCCGGCGTCATACAGCTCCCGCACACAGCCGGAGTCCAGCTGCCACAGCCGGCGCAGGTTCGGCAGCCGGTCGATGACGGTGGCGATGGTCATCGCGTGGTCCTCGTGCTCCACGATCGCCGCGGTGACCTCGGCGTCGTAGAGCATCCAGAAGCACTGCTCGGCCGAGGAGGTGGGGTACACGGGCACCACGTGGGCACCGATGGTCCACAGGGCGAAGTCGAAGAGGGTCCACTCGTAGCGGGTGCGGGACATGATCGCGACGCGGTCGCCGAACCGGACACCGTGGGCCAGCAGCCCCTTGGCGAGGGCCATGACCTCGTCGCGGAACTCGGCGGAGGTCACGTCCCGCCACTGTCCGGCGGCGTCCTTGCGGCCGAGCGCGATGTGCAGGGGGTCGGTTCGGGCATGGTCGAAGACGACGTCTGCCAGACCGCCCACCGGCGGCGGCGACGCCAGTGGAGGGTTGGTGAACTCGCGCAACCTCGCTCCCTGTGTTCGCGCCTCAGTGACGTGGTCTCCATCACCGCACAGCGCGGTGAAAGCTACCCCACCCGGTCGGTATGCGGGAGGGGTGCGGAATCCGAGCAAACCTCACGTTCCGCCTGGACGGCCACCGTGAAATGCCCGCACATGGGGAAGGGCCGGACACAATACTGACGGGTCAGTAAGTTTCGGTACCGTAATCTCCACCGAATCTGTACGCCCCGATTACGGCGCGGTCGGACTGGCCTCCGCAGCACCGGGACCGCCTGCGTCACCGGCCGCGCAGCCCCGGCGACCTGCCGCTCGGCACACTTCCTCCGGCCGGCTGCCGAAGATCCGGGCGCTCGGCGAGGAGGGGATCGCCGCCCCGCGCCCCGACCTGCCGAGCCCGGCCCGCCCCCGCCTGGAACGGGAGGACGCCCCGTGCTCGCGGTCCTCTAACGCGAAGGCCGCGCCACCCACCCCGGGCTCCAGCGCGCCGCCGGCCGCTCCGGGTCCGCTGTCAGACGCCGGCTGTCCGCCTGCTCGCCTCCGGCGCGCCGCACGTCGACATCGAGCGAATCCGCCATCCTCTCTCATCCCAGGGCGGCCGTCCTGTGGATCACCGCCGCGCCGGGCGCCCTGGCTCCGCCGGCCGGACCCGGGCCGGCCGCTGCCGGCCCCTCCCACATCGTGGTCACCGCCGTCGTCCGCGACACCGCGGCCCCGTACGCCTACCTCAGCGGCCCCCTGGGCCGCCTGACGGCGTCCAGCGCGTCGAGGCGGCGCCGTCGCCGCGCCGGGTGAGGCAGCCGACGTACCGCCCCGCGCGGTGACGACCGGCGGCGGGGTCAGCCGCTGCTGCGGCGCAGCCGTTCGCCGCCCGCCAGGATCGCCGCGGCCAGCGCGTTCGCGGCCTCCTCGGCCGGCCCCCGGCGGCGGCCGTGGACCAGGACGAAGTCGACCTTGCCCAGATCCGGCAGGCTCGCGCGGTCGGGCAGCCGGAACAGGCCCGGCGGGATCAGCCGCCGGGAGTGGGCCATCACCCCGAGCCCGGCCCGGGCCGCGGCGACCAGTCCGTTGAGGCTGCCGCTCGTGCACACGATCCGCCACGGGCGGCCCTGCTCCTCCAGCACCTCCAGCGCGCGGGCCCGGGTGATGCCCGGCGGCGGGTACACGATCAGCGGCACGGGCCGGTCGGGGTCCAGGCGCAGCCGCTCGGCGCCGATCCACACCAGGTCGTCGCGCCAGACGAGCTCGCCGCGCGGGTCCTCCGGGCGCCGCTTGGCCAGCACCAGGTCGAGCTTTCCGGCGGCCAGCCGCTCGTGCAGCGTGCCCGACAGCTCCACCGTCAGCTCCAGGTCCACCTCCGGGTGGTCGTAGCGGAAGCCCTCCAGGATCTCCGGCAGCCGGGTCAGGACGAAGTCCTCCGAGGCGCCGAAGCGCAGCCGGCCACGCACGCGCGTGCCGGTGAAGAAGGCCGTGGCCTGCTCGTGCACCTCCAGGATCCGGCGGGCGAAGCCCAGCATCGCCTCCCCGTCCTCGGTCAGCTCCACCGAGTGGGTGTCCCGGGAGAACAGTTGCCGGCCGGCCGCGTCCTCCAGCCGGCGCACGTGCTGGCTGACCGTGGACTGGCGCAGTCCCAGCCGCCGGGCGGCCTGCGTGAAGCTCAGCGTCTGGGCGACCGCCAGGAAGGTGCGCAGATGGGTCGGGTCGTACACAACGGCCAAGCGTAGCGGGCTTATCACGGATCACGATGGCAGTCAGAGTGGTGTGCGGGATTCCCGATCAGCGGGCGGGGGAGGACGATGGAGAGGGCCCTTACGGCCCGGGACCGCCCGTCACCCACAGCGATCGGAGCACCGTGAAACGCCTGCGCTGGCCGAGCTGGATGCCGGTCGACCCGTACATCGTGCTGCTGCTCGGGACGGTGGGTCTCGCCGCGCTCCTCCCCGCCCGGGGCACCGCCGCCGACGTCACCTCGGGCGCGTCCACGGCCGCGATCGCCTTCCTCTTCTTCCTGTACGGCGCCCGGCTGTCCACCCGTGAGGCGCTGGACGGGCTGCGTCACTGGCGGCTCCACCTCACCGTGCTGGTCTGCACCTTCGTCCTCTTCCCGGTGTTCGGGCTGGCCGCGCGCGCTCTGGTGCCGGTCCTGCTGGACCAGCCCCTCTACCAGGGCCTGCTCTTCCTGACGCTGGTGCCGTCGACGATCCAGTCGTCCATCGCGTTCACCTCGATCGCCCGCGGCAACGTGCCCGCCGCGATCTGCGCCGGGTCCTTCTCCTCCCTCGTCGGTATCGTCCTCACCCCGCTGCTCGCGGCGGGCCTGCTCGGCGGCGAGGCGGTCGGCTTCTCGACCGACTCCCTGGTGAAGATCGTGCTCCAGCTGCTCGTGCCGTTCCTCGCCGGGCAGGTGCTGCGGCGCTGGATCGGCGGGTTCGTCACCCGGCACAAGAAGGTCCTCGGCCTCGTCGACCGCGGCTCGATCCTGCTGGTCGTCTACAACGCCTTCAGCGAGGGCATGAACCGGGGCGTCTGGCACCAGGTCCGTCCGGTACGGCTGGCGGGGCTGCTCGGCGTCGAGGCCGTTCTGCTGGCCGTGATGCTGGTCCTGACCTGGTACGGCGCCAGGGCGCTGGGCTTCGGCCGCGCGGACCGGATCGCCATCCAGTTCGCCGGGTCGAAGAAGTCCCTCGCCTCCGGGCTGCCGATGGCGAGCGTCCTGTTCGGCGGCCAGGCCTCCCTGGCCGTCCTGCCACTGATGCTCTTCCACCAGATGCAGTTGATGGTGTGCGCGGTCCTCGCGAAGCGCCGGGCCCGTGATCCCGAGGCGGCCACGGACCCGGATCCGGGGACGGCAACGGACGCGGGCCCCGAGGCGGCCAGGGACGCGGGCCCCGGGGCGGCTACGGCCGCGGACTCCGGAGCGGCTACGGCCGCGGACTCCGGAGCGGCCACGGACGCCCCCGGGGGGTCAGCCGCGCACCCGGTCGAGGGGCAGCCGGAGAACCGTGTCCTGCGGTGACCGCAGCACCTCCGGGTCCGCCAGCTCCTCGTCGGTGAGCGCCCGGTCCCAGACGCGCACCTCGTCCAGCGCGCCGGTGAGGAAGGCGCGGCTGTCCATCCGCTGACCGAGGTGGACGCCGAACGGTGAGTCACGGCTCACCGAACCCGGGACGTCGGCGACGGAGGACTCCGTACCGTCGACGGACAGCGACAGCCGGCCGCCGCCCCGGCGCAGGACCGCCCGGTGCCATGTGCCGTCGTTGTACGTGCTCCCCGTGCGGACGTACGCGGTCTGCGGGGCACCGGCCCCGTTCCGTACGGTGATCAGCCCCTGGACCCGCTTGCTCGCCGGTTCCCCGCGCAGCCACACCTGCGGCTGGCTGGTGCCGATCCCGCCCATCCACAGCAGCGGCTGCTCCCCGGAGGCCGCCGTGTAACGGAACCACAGCGAGACGGTGAAGTCCTTCGTGCCCAGCGGCAGGCCGGCGCGGTACGGCAGGCGTACGGCGTCGTCGGTGCCGTCGAGCTCCAGGGCGTTCCCGGACACGCCGTCCACCACCTCCGGGGCACCGAGCACCGCCGCCGGACGGGCGCGTGCGGCGAGGTCGGGGGTGACGGGGTCGGGGCCGCGGCGCGGGGCGAGCCAGTCCTCCGTGAAGCGTGCGAAGCGGATCTCGTCGCGCGCGTCCACCGCCCCGCCCTCGTAGAGCAGGCCGACCGTGCCGGAGCCGATGCGCACCAGGTCGGAGTAGCCGGACCAGTCCGTGGTGACGACCGTGCCGCGGTCGACGCCGTCCCAGGTCCGGCCGCCGTCGTAGGAGGAGCGGACCATCATCGTGCGGCGCCGGTCGGGGTCGCCGGGGCAGGCCAGCAGCAGGCGGTCGCCGAGGCGCAGCAGCGAACCCTGCACCTGCGGCGTGTACAGGCCGGGCAGGTCGCGGAAGGGCGCGGTGAAGCTGGTGCCGCCGTCGCGGCTGACGGCCTGGGTGCGGTGGCCGAGGTCGGTGCCGTCCTGTTCCCGGCCGCTGACCAGGACCGCGCCGTCCCCGCGCTCGACGAGGGCGAGTTCGGAGGGCTTCTGCCGGAAGGTGCCGTCGGCGGCGACGGGCCGGCTGTCGGTGGCGCCGATCCGCCAGTGGCCGCCGTGGTCGTCGCTGACGACCAGGGCCGCGTGGTTGGCGGTGACCCTGCTGCCGTTCCACGTCTCGGTGTTGACCCCGAAGACCAGGCGCCCCGCGTACCGGCCGCGGGTCAGCTGGATGCCGTGCACGGGCCCGGTGGCGTACCAGGAGTTCCAGTCGGCGGGCAGGATCTCCGGGCTCAGGTCGCGCGGCTGCGACCAGCTGAGGCCGTCGTCGTCGCTGTACTGCAGGTGCGGGGTGCGGTTGCAGGGAACCGAGCAACCGGCGCTGTCGGTACGGCCCGTGTTGTAGGTCTCGGCGAGCCATATGCGGCCGGTGTCCCGGTCCACGACCGGCGCCGGGTTGCCGTGGGTGTCGCCGGCGCCCTCGTTGACCACCCGTAACGGCCCCCAGGTGCGCCCGCCGTCGGTGGAGCGCTTGAGGACGATGTCGATGTCGGCAGCGTCCCCGCAGTTGAGGACCCGGCCCTCGGCGAACGCCAGCAGCGTGCCGTCGCCCGTCCGGACGACCGCCGGGATGCGGAAGCACGCGTAGCCGGGGTCCTGGGCGGCCTTGAACAGCACCTGCTGCTCGAACTCCGGTTTCCCGACCGCCGGCCGGGCGTGGACCGGGTGGGCGGGGGCGAGGGCGAGGAGGAGGCCGGCGGCGGTGACGGCGGCGGTGGCCGACGACGATCTGAGACGGACCCGCAGAGATGACGGCACGGTGCGACCTGCCCTTCGTCAGCCGGACATCCGGACATCCGGACATTCGGACATCCGGACATCCCATGACGTGCGTCCCCTCGACGGTAATGGGGAGTGGTCCGCGTCACAAGAAGCGTGCGGACGGTTACGGGCGCAGGACGACCTTGCCGAGGTTGGCCCGGCTCGTCACGGCCTCGTGCGCCGCCGCCGCGTCCGCCAGGGCGAACTCGCCGTGCACGGCCGGCCTCAGGGCGCCCTCGGTGAACAGCCGCCACAGCTCCTGCCGCCACCGCTCGTACAGGTCCGGCCGGCCGCGGGCGATCAGTGCCATCTGGAAGCCGATCACCGACTTGCCGCCCACCAGCAGGTCGTAGGCCGCGATGGTGCCGCCGCCCGAGCTGTAGGCGACCAGCCGGCCGTGCGGGGCGAGCGCGGCGAGGGCGGGGCCGAGCAGGTCGCCGCCGACGGCGTCCAGGACGCAGTGGACCGGGTCGCCCCAGCCGTCGTCGCCGTACCGGACGCAGTCGTCCGCGCCGAGCGAGCGCACGAAGTCCGCCTTCGCCGGGCCGGACACCGCACCGACGACCCGTCCGGCACCCCGGGCCCGCGCCAGCTGGACGGCGAGGTGGCCGACGCCGCTCGCCGCCGCCGTGACGAGGACCGACTCGCCCGGTGCGAGCCGCGCCGCCTCCAGCACGCCCAGCGCCACCAGGCCGCTGCGCACCAGCGCGACCGCGGTCACGGCGTCGGCGCCGTCCGGTACCGGCGACGCCATGGCCTCGTGCACGACGGCGTACTCGGCGTACCCGTGCCCGAAGCACAGCCCGGTCACCCGGTCGCCGGCGCGGAAGCGGGTCACGCCCTCGCCGGCCGCGACCACCTCGCCCGCCAGCTCACCGCCCAGCGGTACCGGTTCCGCGGCCTCGGTCACCTTGCGGACCATCGGCAGGGTGACGCCGACGGCCGCGCACCGCACCAGCAGCTCACCGGGACCGGGTTCGGGCACCGGCGCCTCTTCCACGAACAGGGGGCCGCCGGTGGACTCGTACCGGACACGGCGCATCGCGACCTCCAGTGGCCGGCCGGACGGGGCCCGGCACGGCGGATCGTTGGGAGTCCCCATGAATTCATGGGGAGCCCCAACGGTAGGGGAAGTTCGTTGGGAAGTCCAATGATTGTTCGGCTAGGCTGCGGGCATGGCCGAAGCACCCCTGCCCGCGATCCGATCCCTGCCCAGCTGGCTCCTCGGACGGGCCGCCGCGCGGGGCCGCGCCCTGGTCGCCGAGGCCCTCGCCGCCGAGGGGCTGAAGATGTGGCACCACGTCCTGCTCTCCGCCGTCCGGGACCTCGCCCCGGTGGCCCAGGCCGACCTCGGCCGCAGTGTGAGCCTCGACCCCAAGGACGTCGTCGGCATCCTCAACGACCTGCAGTCCGCGGGCCTGGTCGAGCGTGCCCCCGACCCCCGCGACCGGCGCAAGAACGCCGTCTCCCTCACCGAGGAGGGCGCCCGGCTCCTCGTCCGCTGCGAGAGGGCGGCCCGCGAGGCCAACGACGCGCTCCTCGCCCCGCTGTCGGCCGCCGAACGGGACCAGTTCGTGGACCTGTTGCTGCGGATCTCCGGCACGGGCGCCTGACGCCTGACGCCTGAGCCGTGAGGCCTGACGCCTGGGGCGTGACGCCTGAGCCGTGAGGCCTGACGCCTGGGGCGTGACGCCTGACGCCTGATGCCTGATGCCTGAGGCGTGACGCCCGCCCGGCGCCGGCTCAGCCCCGGGCCGCCGGCTCCCGCAGGGCGATCCGGTCCTCGCCGGCGTACACGTTCATCGAGCTGCCGCGCAGGAAGCCCACCAGGGTCAGCCCCGTCTCCGCGGCCAGGTCCACCGCGAGCGACGAGGGCGCCGACACGGCCGCGAGCACGGGGATGCCCGCCATCACGGCCTTCTGCGCCAGCTCGAACGAGGCCCGGCCGGAGACCATGAGGATCGTCCGGGACAGCGGCAGCCCGTCCTTCTGCAGGGCCCGTCCGATCAGTTTGTCGACCGCGTTGTGCCGGCCCACGTCCTCCCGGGTGTCCAGGAGCCGCCCCGCCTCGTCGAACAGGGCCGCCGCGTGCAGCCCCCCGGTCCGGTCGAACACCCGCTGGGCCTCCCGCAGCCGGTCGGGCAGGGCCGCCAGCAGCTCGGGCGTGACCCGGAGCGGGGGAGTGTCGGCGATCGGCCAGCGCGTGGTCGTACGGACGGCGTCCAGGCTGGCCTTGCCGCACAGCCCGCACGAGGAGGAGGTGTAGACGTTCCGCTCCAGGGTGAAGTCCGGCAGGACGACACCGGGCGCGGTCTTCACGTCGACCACGTTGTAGGTGTTGGAGCCGTCCGCCGTGGCGCCCGCGCAGTAGACGATGTTCTGCAGATCGGCCGCCGAGGCCAGGACGCCCTCGCTCACCAGGAAGCCGGCCGCCAGCGCGAAGTCGTCGCCGGGGGTGCGCATGGTGATCGCGAGCGGCTTGCCGTTCAGCCGGATCTCCAGGGGCTCCTCGGCGACGAGCGTGTCCGGGCGGGTGGAGACCGCGCCGTCCCGTATGCGGAGGACCTTGCGGCGTTCCGTGACTCGTCCCATGTCCTGATCAGCCCCGGTTCTGTACGCGCTGGCAGCCGAAACGGCCCTTCACGGCTCATTGTCCTGCACGGGGACGGGCGACGCGCAGGTCACTGCCGACAAGGGCGCCGGCCGAAGCCCGCCGGCCGGCCCTCCCGCCGGTACGCGACCGTGCCCGGCGTGGGCGGTCCCGTCGCGTCTCCGTCTTCCGCTGCGCGGCCGGGGTCGAGGCCCGCCGGGCAGACATGGCAGTGCGGTCGGAGGCGAGGCGGCGATGGCCCGGCAGGTGTCGGGCAGGCGATCGCGTCGGGGGGCCAGCGTATGCGTCGTTCCAGCGTTCACGGTAGGTGAGGTGGGCTCGACGGTGATGCGGTCGGATGCGTGGCTGTGCCGATCGCGCTCCCACTGTCCGACTCTGCCGGGCAGTGCTCCGGCGTGGCTTTCTGGGCCGGGTGAGAGCTCGGCCGGGATGGTCACGGCTCAGGCTCAGGAGGCAGCCGTCGTCGAGTGGCACTTCCACCGGCTCGAAGTGCTGGAAGCAGCCGGTGGTGCCGGCGGCGCGAACTGCGGTCGCATCGTGCGTCCGCACCGGTCGCAGGCCATCGGCCCACAGGGCGCGGCCCTGGTGGTCGGAGATGACAGTGGCGTTCATCGTGTTCTGCCTCGTCCTGCCCGACACGAACGCCCGCCTGCCTCCCCCGGCCCGCGGCGGGCCGCCGGGCCTGGATCTCGGTGGCGCCGGCCTCGACTCGACCCCCTCGGAACAGCGGAACCCCGCTCCGCCGGCAGTCGGCCTCTCTCACCGACGGCCCGGGTGACGGTCGAGCGGTCGACGTCGGACAGCACACCGAAGACGACGTGAGGCAGGTCGTGCCGCAGGTGAATCAGCGTGACGGCCGGCCGGTCCACGAACACCAGTCGACAGCGGGCACCGGCGCCCTGCGCGCCTCCCGCCACACCGCCTTGCTACTTCAGGGCGAGGTGGGTGGCGACCGGGGAATGACGGAGAGGGCCGGCAGTTACAGCGCCAGGTGGATGGGGCGCCGTCGTCCTTCGTGAACGATGGTGCTGTCGCAGCGCGCAGGAGCGCTTCTCTCCTCCAACTCGCCTTTCCCGTAGGAGTTCTACGTGCCTTTCATGTCTTCCCCCCGCAGGGTGGTGGCCGTACTGGCGGTCCTCGCCACGATGGGCGCCGTGAGCGCCGCCGTGTCCGCTTCGGCCGACAGCGGCGGTGCCGAGAACGACAGCAGCAACCACGGCAACGGGATCCGCGTCACCGCGCAGAAGACAACCGGGAGAGCGAGTGTGACGGGCAGCGCCACGTTCGTGCTTCCCTACCACCCGGACGCCGACATCCGCTCGTTCACCTTCGACGCGCACGCCGAGCCGTACAGCAGTCCGCTGCCCGGAATTCCCACCGGTCTGCCCACCGATGCCCGAGGCACGGTGAAGGTGTCCCACTACTCCGCCGATCGGAACGTGACCTACACCGCCGAAGGGCAGGTGGACTGCCTGGTCACCGGCCCGCGCACCGCGACCCTCACCGCCGTCATCACCAAGGTCAGCCCCGGCGGGCCGCCCTGGATGGGCAAGCGACTCGGGTTCAGCGTCTACGACGGCGGCAATGACAAGGGCCGTTTCCGCGACCGGGTGGGGTTTTCATGGGAGGTGGTGAACCTGCTGCCGGGTGGCACCGGCGCGCCCTCGGAGGCCGAGGTCGGCACCTGTATGGCTCCAGCCCCGTACGCCCCCGTCGTCAAAGGCGGCTACACCGTCCGGCACGCCGATCTTCAGCCGGCCCCCCAGCGCTGAGGCCGACGCGCAGTGGGGCGAGCGCTTCCTCCGAGCCACGCACTCCTGGCCGCGTCACGGAGGGGCACCTCCCGTGATCCGGTGGGCCTCGTCCATGACCGCCAGGTCGAACGGCGGTCCCGCGCACCCCGTGTTCCGGGTCTCCTCGATGCGCGTCCCGCTGTCCGAGGAGACCGTCTGAGGAGAGCCGACAATCCCGGAGCCCGATTCCTGTGGCTTCACCTGCCGTCGTACCCGTGAGTCACTGATCAGACTGGTGCATTCCCGCTACCCACGGCCACGAGGGGATCCCCGGCATGAACGGCTCACGCATCGCCGCCATCGGTCACTACCAGCCCGCCCAGGTGCTCACCAACGAGGACCTGGCGGGCATGGTCGACACCAGTGACGAGTGGATCCGCACCCGGGTGGGCATCCGCACCCGGCACATCGCCGGCCCCGACGAGCCCGTGGACGAGCTGGCCGCGCACGCCGCCGCCAAGGCCCTCGCCGCGGCCGGGCTAGGCCCCGCCGACATCGACCTGGTGCTCGTCGCCACCTCCACCGCGGTCGACCGCTCCCCGAACACCGCCGCCCGCGTCGCGGCCCGGCTCGGCATCCCCCGGCCCGCCGCCATGGACGTCAACGTGGTGTGCGCCGGCTTCACCCACGCCCTGGCCACCGCCGACCACACCCTCCGGGCCGGCGCCGCCACCCGCGCCCTGGTCATCGGCGCCGACAAGATGTCCGACGTGACCGACTGGACCGACCGCGGGACCTGTGTCCTGGTCGGCGACGGGGCCGGGGCCGCCGTCCTGACGGCCTGCCCGCCGGGGGAGGAGCCCGGTGTCGGACCGGTGCTGTGGGGCTCGGTGCCGGAGATGGGGCACGCCGTACGGATCGAGGGGACGCCGCCGCGGTTCGCCCAGGAGGGCCAGAGCGTCTACCGCTGGGCCACCACCCAGCTGCCGGCCATCGCGCGCCAGGCCTGCGAGAAGGCCCGGGTGGCACCCGAGGACCTCGCCGGGGTCGTCCTGCACCAGGCCAACCTGCGGATCATCGAGCCGCTGGCCGAGAAGCTCGGCGCCGTCAACGCGGTCATCGCCCGCGATGTCACCGAGTCCGGCAACACCTCGGCCGCCAGCATCCCGCTCGCCTTCTCCAAGCTGCTCGAACAGGGAGCGGTCAGCACCGGCGACCCCGTGCTGCTCTTCGGCTTCGGCGGCAACCTCTCCTACGCCGGCCAGGTCGTGCGCTGTCCCTGAACCGGGACGTGCGCTGTCCCTTGGCCAAGACTCCGCGCGCCCGCCCGTGGACGCGGAGCGCCGTGGACCGTAGACGAACGACACTCGATACTGAGCGTCCAGCGCACGCGTCCGACGCCCACGCGTCCAGACCCCGCCAGGAGGGACCGCGATGTTGTCGACCGGACTGCCGCCGGGGGCGCTGCCCAGACTGGACCGGCCCGGACCGCTGCGGGAACGCGTGTACGAGGCCCTGCTGGAGCTGATCACCACCCGCGCGCTGCAGCCGGGCCGGCACCTCGTCGAGAGCGAACTCGCCGGGCACCTAGGTGTCTCGCGGCAGCCCGTGCGCGAGGCGCTCCAGCGGCTCAACACCGAGGGATGGGTCGATCTGCGGCCCGCCCAGGGCGCGTTCGTGCACGCGCCGACCGAGGAGGAGGCCGACCAGCTGCTCACGGTCCGCACCCTGCTGGAGGCGGAGGCGGCCCGCCTGGCCGCCGCGCACACGGGGAGCCCCGGCATCGCGGCCCTGGAGGAGCTGTGCGCCGAGGGCGAGCAGGCGGTGGCGGACGAGGACGTGGACCGTGCGGTCGCCCTCAACGCCGCCTTCCACGCCAAGGTGATGGAACTGGCCGGCAACACCGTCCTCGCCGGACTCGCCGCCCAGGTCGACCGGCGGGTCCGCTGGTACTACACGCCGGTGGCCCGCCGGCGCGGCCGGCAGTCGTGGATCGAGCACCGCGCGCTGATCACCGCGATCGCCGCCCGTGACGAGCGGCGCGCCACCGAGCTGATGCGCGAACACACCGAGCACACCCGGCGGGCGTACCACGAGCGTAACGCGACCTGAGCGACGCCCGTCGCGGGGCGCACCGGCAACGCCCGTCAGCTGCGGAGCGCCGCGTCCAGGTCGGGCAGGATCTCCACGGCCGAGGGGGCCGCGTGCGTTCCCCCTCACCTCCTGGGGGTCCGGCCGGAGCGAAACCGGGGGCTTCCCGCCCGTGCCCGCCCCGCCCGACGACCACGTTCGGCACACAGGGCCTCGCGGACTGTATACCGTCGCCAATCCCGCGGCCCCGGGCCGCCCGGCGGACGGATACGCAGGTGAAACGCACTCCGAAACCTTGGTATTGTTGTCCATGTCGCCGCGGGGAACACACCCGCAAGGCGGCAGACACCTGGTCCGGGTGGCGGAATGGCAGACGCGCTAGCTTGAGGTGCTAGTGCCCTTTATCGGGCGTGGGGGTTCAAGTCCCCCCTCGGACACCAGCAGAGACCCCAGTTCACCTGGGGTTTTTCTGTTTTTCCGGCGGTGGGGTCGCCGACTGGTCGTCGCTGGCCAATCTCGCATGGCGCTCGACGTCGTAGCGCACCCCGTCGTACTCCAACTTCTGCCGCTCGATGCCCTCCGCGACGAATCCCGCGGCCCGGGCGACCCGGCAGCGCACCCACATCGACACCCTCGCCTCCGTCCGCAACCTGGGCATCCTCGCCCACGTCGACGCCGGCAAGACCACCGTCACCGAGCGGATCCTGTACGCGACGGGCACCACCCACAAGCGGGGCGAGGTGCACGACGGCACCACCGTCACCGACTTCGACCCGCAGGAGCGCGACCGCGGTATCACCATCTTCGCCGCCGCCGTGAGCTGCGCCTGGAACGGTCACCGCATCAATCTCATCGACACCCCCGGCCACGTCGACTTCGCCGACGAGGTCGAGCGCTCGCTGCGCGTCCTGGACGGGGCGGTCGCCGTGTTCGACGCCGTGGCCGGTGTGGAACCGCAGAGCGAGTCGGTGTGGCGGCAGGCCGACCGGCACGGCGTCCCGAGGATCGCGTTCGTCAACAAGCTGGACAGCGCGGGCGCCGACCTCGACCGGGCCGTGGCCTCCATCCGCGACCGGCTGCACCTCGTGCCGCTCGTCGTCCAGCTGCCGATCGGCACCGAGGACGGCTTCACCGGCGTCGTGGACCTGGTGCGGATGCGGTCCCGGGTGTGGGGCGAGGGCGAGGGTACGGCCGTGGAGGGCGCGGTGCCTGAGGAGCTGGCCGCCCGGCGCGGCCGGGTCGGCGGCTCGGAGAACCGCGGTGGCGCGGCCGTACTGACCGCGACCGTGCCGCTGGCCGAACTGTTCGGCTACGCCACCCGGTTGCGCAGCCGTACCCAGGGCCGGGGCACCTTCACCACCCGGCCCGCCGGCTACGCACCGGCACCGGCATCGGCGCCGGCATCGTCACCGGCGCCGGTCCGGTAAGGAGCGTGTACGCCCGCGCGCCGGCCCGCGCCATGAGCCACCGTCGTGGCCCGTGGTGCGGGCCGGCCGGGCCGGACGGCGGTCCCTCCGTCATCGGGTTCCGCGGGATCGACTCGTCCGCCGGGGCCGTCGTCAGCGGCGCCTGGGGCCTGCGCGCGCCCCGCTTCGACCCGGCGCAGCCCCGGCCGCCCCGGTCCGCCGACGGTCCCCCGGCGCCGTAGCCCTCGACGTGCCGGCGGAACTGCCCGATCTCTTGACGTGCGCCGCTCCGACGGATTAACTCACGTCCTAAATTAAGTCATGAGTGCAATCCCTGAAGGGACACCGGGAGCCATGCGCAGGATCCGAGCCGCGGCCGTAGGCGCCGTCACCCTGTCTCTCGCCCTTGCGGCCACGGCCTGCGGAGGCGGATCGTCCACCGGCGGCGGGTCGAACGACTCGCCCAGGACGCTGACGTACTGGGCCTCCAACCAGGGCGCCAGCGTCGCCGTGGACAAGAAGGTGCTCCAGCCCGAACTCGACAGGTTCGAGAAGCAGACCGGCATCAAGGTGAAGCTGGAGGTCGTGCCCTGGTCGGACCTGCTGAACCGGATCCTGACCGCGACCACGTCGGGCCAGGGCCCCGACGTGCTGAACATCGGCAACACCTGGAGCGCCTCCCTCCAGGCGACCGGCGCGCTGCTGCCCTGGGACGAACGGAACTTCGCGAAGATAGGCGGCAAGGACCGCTTCGCCGCGACCGCGCTCGGCTCGACCGGCGCCCCGGGCAAGGACCCGGCGGCGGTCCCGCTGTACTCGATGGCGTACGCGCTCTACTACAACAAGCAGATCTTCGCCGACGCCGGCATCGCCAAGCCCCCGGCCACCTGGGACGAACTGGTCGCCGACGCCAGGAAGATCAGGGCCAAGGGCAAGTCCGCGCTCGGCGCCGAGGGTGCCAACCTGTCGGAGAACATCCACCACGTCTTCGTCTTCGCCAAGCAGCACGGCGCCGACTTCTTCACCGCCGACGGCAAGCCGGACTTCACCAACCCCAAGGTGATCCAGGCGGTGAAGAGGTACGTCGACCTGATGGCCAAGGACAAGGCCATCCCGGTCGGCGACGCCGAGTACGCGCAGAACCAGTCCGTCAGCGACTTCGCCAAGGGCAGGCAGGCGATGCTCTTGTGGCAGTCCGCCGCCGCCAACCTCACCTCCCAGGGCATGAGCGAGGACGCCTACGGCATCGCGCCCGTGCCGGTGCTCTCCGGAAAACCCGGCGGCGGCACCCAGGTCAACTCGGCGGTCATGGGCATCAACATCGCCGTCTTCAAGAGCACGCACAACCTCGACGGCGCCACGAAGTTCGTGAAGTTCATGACCTCCGACGCCGAGCAGAAGACCCTCAACAGGGCCTACAGCTCCATCCCGCCGGTCACGTCCGCCCAGTCGGACCCCGCGTTCGGCGCCCCGGCCACCGCGGTGCTGAAGAACACGCTCGCCACGAGCGCCGCCGCCCTGCCCCAGGTGCCCTCCGAGTCGCAGTTCGAGACGGCGGTCGGTACGGCCGTCAAGGAGCTGTTCGCGGACGCCGCCGCCGGACGCGCCGTCACCGCGGACGACGTCCGGGCGAAACTGGAGAAGGCCCAGCAGCAGATGCCGGCGGCGTGACCACGATGACGACCACCGCGCTGAAGGAACCGGCGCGCGAGACGTCCCCCGGTGCGGTGCGCGAACCCCGCCGCCGCACCGGGCGGATCCGCCGCCTCTCCCTGCCGTACCTGCTGCTCCTGCCCGCCCTGCTCCTCGAACTCCTCGTCCACCTGGTGCCGATGGCGATCGGCGTCGTGATGAGCTTCAAGCAGCTCACCCAGTTCTACATCCGCGACTGGGGCACCGCCCCGTGGAGCGGCGTCGACAACTACCGGGTGTCGGTCGACTTCGACGCCCCCGTCGGCAAGGCGCTGCTCCAGTCCTTCGGCACCACCGTCGGCTTCACCCTGCTGTCGGTCGGCCTGTGCTGGCTGATCGGCACCGCCGCCGCGGTCTTCATGCAGGACACCTTCCGAGGGCGCGGCCTGCTGCGCGCCCTGTTCCTGGTGCCGTACGCGCTGCCCGTCTACGCGGCCGTCATCACCTGGGTGTTCATGTTCCAGCACGACAACGGCCTGGTGAACCACGTCCTGCACGACCAGCTGCACCTCAGCGACAAGCCGTCCTTCTGGCTCATCGGCGACAACAGCTTCTACGCGCTGCTGACCGTGTCCGTGTGGAAGGGCTGGCCGTTCGCGTTCCTCATCGTCACGGCCGGGCTGCAGAACATCCCCCGGGAGCTGTACGAGGCGGCCGCGCTGGACGGCGCCGGGATGTGGCAGCGGATCCGCCGCATCACGCTGCCGTCGCTGCGCCCGGTCAACCAGGTGCTCGTCCTGGTGCTGTTCCTGTGGACGTTCAACGACTTCAACACGCCGTACGTGCTGTTCGGCAAGGCCGCGCCCGAAGCCGCCGACCTCATCTCCGTGCACATCTACCAGTCCTCGTTCGTCACCTGGAACTTCGGCACCGGCTCGGCCATGTCCGTCCTGCTGCTGCTCTTCCTGCTCGTGGTGACGGGCGGATACCTGCTGCTCACCTCGCGCGGACGGAGGGCCGCCGATGCCTAGTCCGCCCACGGCGCCGTCACCCGTCTCGCCCATGGCGCCCCCGCGTTCGTTCCTGTGGGCGCGCCGGGTGTTCCTCACCCTGCTCGCCGGGTTCGTGCTCCTCCCGGTGTACGTGATGGTCTCCAGCTCGCTGAAGCCGCTCGCCGACGTCACCGGCCGGTTCCGCTGGCTGCCCAGCGAGCTGACGATCCGCCCGTACATCGACATCTGGTCGACCGTGCCGCTCGCCCGGTACTTCGCGAACTCGGTGATCGTGGCCGGCGCGGCGACCGTCTGCTCGGTGGTCATCGCCGTGTTCGCCGCCTACGCCGTCAGCCGCCACGAGTTCCGCGGCAAACGCGTCTTCACGGTCACCGTGCTGTCGACGCAGATGCTCCCGGGCATCCTCTTCCTGCTCCCGCTCTTCCTGATCTACGTCAACATCGGCAACGCCACCGGCATCGCCCTGTTCGGCTCCCGCGGCGGGCTGATCCTGACGTACCTGACCTTCTCGCTGCCGTTCTCCATCTGGATGCTGATCGGTTACTTCGACTCGGTGCCGCGCGACCTGGACGAGGCGGCGCTGGTCGACGGCTGCGGCCCGCTCGGCGCCCTGTTCCGGATCGTCGTACCGGCCGCGGTGCCCGGCATCGTCGCGGTCGCCGTGTACGCCTTCATGACCGCCTGGGGAGAGGTCCTCTTCGCGTCGGTCATGACCAACGACACCACCCGCACCCTCGCCGTCGGCCTCCAGGGCTACTCCACCCTCAACGACGTCTACTGGAACCAGATCATGGCCGCCTCGCTGGTCGTCAGCGTGCCCGTGGTGGCCGGCTTCCTGCTGCTGCAGCGCTATCTCGTCGCGGGTCTGACGGCGGGTGCCGTCAAGTGACCCCCACCCCTGATCCCGAAGGGACTCCCGTGTCCGAACCCATCGACCTCGCCGCACTCCCGCACGACTTCCTGTGGGGCACGGCCACAGCGGCGTACCAGATCGAGGGGGCCGTCGCCGAGGACGGCCGTTCGCCCTCGATCTGGGACACCTTCTCCCACACCCCGGGGAAGACCGCGAACGGTGACACCGGCGACGTCGCCTGCGACCACTACCACCGCTGGCGCGAGGACATCGGGCTGATGCGGCAACTCGGCGTCAACGCCTACCGGTTGTCGGTGGCCTGGCCGCGGGTGATCCCGGACGGCACCGGCCCGGTGAACCCCAAGGGCCTCGCGTTCTACGACGAACTGGTGGACGCGCTGCTGGAGGCGGGCATCACCCCGTCCGTCACCCTCTACCACTGGGACCTGCCGCAGGTGCTGCAGGACCGCGGCGGCTGGCCGGAGCGGGACACCGCGCTCGCGTTCGCCGAGTACGCCTCCGTCGTCGCCGAACGCCTCGGCGACCGCGTCACCCTCTGGGCCACCCTCAACGAGCCCTCCTGCTCCGCCTGGATCGGCCACCTGGAGGGCACCATGGCCCCCGGCCGGCGCGACCTGACCGCCGCCGTCCGCGCCTCCTGCCACCTGCTCCTCGGCCACGGCCTGGCCACCTGGGCGATCCGCGACGCCGCCCCCGGCGCGCAGGTCGGCATCGTGAACAACCTCTCCACCGTGCACCCGGCCACCGACCGCCCCGGGGACCTGGCGGCGGCCCGCCGGCACGACGGCCATGTCAACCGCTGGTGGCTCGACCCGGTGCACGGCCGCGGCTTCCCCGCCGACATGGTGGAGACCTACGGCGTCGAACTCCCGCTGTCCGCCGAGGACCTGGCGGTCATCGCGGCGCCCCTCGACTGGCTCGGGCTCAACTACTACTTCCCGGCGTACGTCACCGACGACCCCGACGGCCCCGCGCCGTACGCCCGTTCCGTCCGCCGCGAGGGCGTCCCGCGCACCGGGATGGACTGGGAGATCGACGCGTCCGGCATCGAGACGCTGCTGCTGCGGCTCACCGAGGAGTACGGCGCCCGGAAGATCTACGTCACCGAGAACGGCTCCGCCTTCCCCGACGTGGTCCGCCCCGACGGCAGCGTCGACGACCCCGAGCGCCGGGACTACCTGGAACGCCACCTCGCCGCCTGCGCCTCGGCGGCCCGCAGGGGTGCCCCGCTGGCCGGCTACTTCGCCTGGTCCCTGCTGGACAACTTCGAGTGGGCCTACGGCTACGACAAGCGCTTCGGCCTGGTCCACGTCGACTACCGCACCCAGGCCCGCACGATCAAGGGCAGCGGACGGCGGTACGCGGACATCGTGCGCGTCCACCGCGCCCAGACCCGCCGGGCCGCCTGAGCCGGGCGGCGCACCACCGGCAGTTGTTGACGTCGTCAACAAGTTCGTTCATTGCAGGCGCGTGGCCGCCCTGTGTACGGTGACCGGTATGACGGACCACTCCGCCCCACCCCCCGGCGGACCCCTTGTCACCGCTTCCGAGATCGCCCGGATCGCCGGGGTCACCCGTGCCGCCGTCTCCAACTGGAGGCGGCGGTACGAGGACTTCCCCGCGCCCGCGGGCGGCAGCGCCACCAGCCCCCTGTTCGACCTGGCCGCCGTACAGACCTGGCTCGACCGTCAGCGCAAGGGCCAGGACGTCTCCGCGGAGGTCCGGCTGTGGCAGGCGCTGCGAGCCGCCTCCGGCGACGACATGACCGGCGCCCTCGCCGACGTCGCACAGCTCCTCGCCGGCGGACCGGACGCCCCGCCGCTGCCCGACGACGTGGTCCGGCCGGCCCGCGAGCTCGCCGCGCAGGGGTCGCCGGGCGAGGTGGTCGAGGCCCTCGCCGAACGCTTCACCGACTCCGTCCGCCGGGCCGGCTCCGACCAGGTCACCGCGCCGCGCATCGTCCGCGCCCTGCGGCACCTCGCCGGCGACGTGCCCGCCGGCGCCACCGTCCTCGACCCGGCCTGCGGCATCGGCACGCTCCTCCTCGCCGTCGGACCACACCGGGGGATCCGGCGCCGCGGTCAGGAGTCCGACGCCCGCAAGGCCCGCTTCGCCCAGCTCCGCGCCGACCTCACCGGACACGAGGACGTCACGGTCACCGCCGGGGACTCCCTCCGCGACGACCACTGGAGCGGACTCCAGGCCGACCTCGTCGTCTGCGACCCACCGGTCGGCGACAGCGACTGGGGGCGCGAGGACCTGCTGCTCGACCCCCGGTGGGAACTGGGCATCCCCTCCCGCGCCGAAGGCGAACTCGCCTGGCTCCAGCATGCCTACGCGCACACCGCTCCCGGCGGGCGCGTGCTCATGGTCATGCCGGCGTCGGTCGCCTACCGCAAGGCCGGCCGGCGCATCCGGGCCGAGCTGGTACGCCGGGGGGTCCTGGCCGGGGTCATCGCGCTGCCGCCGGGCGCGGCCGCCTCGCACGCCCTGCCCGTGCACGTGTGGGAGCTGCGCCGTCCGGCCGCCCAGGGCGCCGCCGCCACCAGCGTGCGCATGGTCGACCTCACCGCGAACGACCCGGACGGCTCCCTGGACCCGGAGCCCGCCCAGACCACCGACGTCCCGCTGATCGACCTCCTGGACGACACCGTCGACCTGACACCGGGCCGCTACGTCAGGGAATCCCACCGGGACTACGCGGCCGAGTACCTCGCCCTCCGCCGGGAACTCACCCGCGAACTGCGGAGGCTGGCCGACCTGCTGCCCGATCTGACGGCCGGCGAGGGCCCCGGCACACCCGCCGGACCGTCGGTGAGCGTCGCCGACCTCGCCCGGGCCGGTCTCGTCGAGTACGGCGACCCGGAGCCCGTCTCGGTCAGCGACCAGCTCGACACCGCCTTCCTGCGCGGCTTCCTGCGCAGTGCCGCCAACACCCGCCGCTCCACCAGCGCCAGCGGCACCTTCCGGCTCGACGGCAAGGGCGCCCGCATCCCCCAGATGGACCTCGCCGCGCAGCGCCGCTACGGCGCCGCCTTCAGCGCCCTGGAGGAGTTCGAGGAACGCTCCCGCCGTGTCGCCGAACTCACCCGCCAGGCCGCGGAACTGGCTCGCGACGGACTGGGCAACGGCACGCTCACGCCCGGGGAGTGAGGACGCGGCCGGGCGGAGTCCGCGGCCGGCGACTGCGTGGCCCGTGCGACCGGGGCGCTGCTCGGCACGGGTCCACGGCGGTGAGGGCCGGCCCGAGGACCTGGTGAGCCGGCCCGAACCGGCCGCCGCGCCAAGGGACCGGCACCGGTGGGACCGCTGTCCCGGGTGGTGGCACGGACCCCGGCGCGTCAGCCCCGGGCGCGGCGGCCGGTCCCGGCCAGCAGGAGCAGGACGGCGAGGCCGGACGCGACGCACGCCGGTACGCGGACACCGCTGCCCCCGGAGCCGAACATGCCCGCGGCGACCAGCGCCAGGAACGCGCCGGCGGCCTGGGCGCCGGTGCCGGACGGCATCGGGGCCGCGGTCCAGGGGCGCCGGCGGGGGATCCACAGGCGCAGCAGCTCCGCGGTGGCCGTGAGGGCGATCAGCCGGGAGCCGACGCGCAGCCACCACGCGGGCGTGGCGTCGCCCAGTTCGCCCACGCCGGTCACGGACAGGAAGGCGAACAGCAGGACGGGCAGCAGCCAGCCCAGGCTTGCGCGGACGTTGGTTCCGGGGGCGCTGTGCCCCGGCCGGGCGGCGGAGGCGGAGTCACCCGGTGTCCGGGGAGCTGGGATCGCCGGCAGGGACTTACCGGATGCCCCGGATGCCTCGGGCGCCCCGGATGCCTCGGGCGCCTCGGGTGCCTCGGCCGGCTGGGGCGGGAGGGACGGCAGGGGGCGCAGGGCGCGGGACTGGGCGTGGCGCAGACGCGGGCCCGCGTCGCCGTGGCGTTCCACGTGGGCGGCGAGTTCCGCCTGGAGCGCGAGGAGGCGCTCGGCCATCGCGTCGAACTCCGCGCGGCGTTCGGCGGCGAGCCGGGCGGCCTCGCGTGCCGCGTCGGCGAGCCGGGCGAGGGTCTCCGTGCGCAGGCGTACGGCGTCCTCGCGGTCGGCGTCCGCCTCCCGCGGCACCTCGGCCAGCTCCGCCTGGAGCCGGACCCGTTCGGCCTCGATGATCTCGGCGATCCGGTGCCGCTGGTCCGGCGGCAGCTCGCGCGGCGCCCGCGCCTCGGCGCGGGCCACGGCGGCCCGGCGCCACTCCATCAGCGGGCGGCCCCGGTGCTCACCGATGCCGTTGATGTGCACCTTGCGGCCCTGGGCGCGGTGGATGTACAGCACCTCGCCGCCCTTGCCGTTGGGTGCCTTGCCCCAGCTGACCCGGGTGAAGTCGGCGGCCGTGCGGATGCCCTGGGCGGCGAGGGCCCGGACCAGACCGGCGCCGATGCCGTTGACCTCGCTCGCGCCGAGCCGGGTGCCGCGCAGCGAGGCCTGGACGGACTCCCGGCGCAGCACGGCGAGGGCGTGCCGCTCCTGGTGTTCCCGCTTGCCGTCCAGACCGTTCAGCCGGCGGTCCAGCGCCCGTTCCCGGCGCAGCCGCCGCTCGTGGACGCGTTGCAGCGTCTTCGCGCAGGCGGCCTCGGCGCGGTCGCGGTCCCGGGCCTCGCGGTTCAGCCGGCGGAGGTCGGCCGCCTCGAAGGCGCGGCGCCCGTCCAGGAGCCGGCGAAGGGCGCGGATCGCCTCGATCAGCCGGCGGCGTTCGGCGCGTGTCTGCGCGGGCGTCCGTCCGTCGCGCCGCAGGGTGGTGCTCTCGGTCAACGTGTCTCGCTCAGCAGGCGGGGTGTCGGGGGCCTCGGCCCGGGGGCGGGGTGAGGGTGGAGGTGTAGGTCTCGCCGTCCACCAGCGGGGTGCCGGAGGTGAGCCCGGCGGCGGCCATCCGGTCGTACTCCGCGAGGATCAGTTCCTTGGTGCGGTAACGGCCGTACTCCTTCAGGTCGTTGTCGCGGGTGACGTTGAAGGTGTCCAGGATGTACGCGGTGTCATCGCGGGAGACGCCGTACAGGTGGAAGAAACAGGCGTCCAGTTCGGCCTTGAGCACCGCACGGCGGTCCGGGTCCCACCGGAAGGGGGCGCCGGTGTCGCCGAGATCGCGGGCGAAGCCGCTCAGGTCGGCGGCCGTGTAGGTGAGCTCGGTCAGGCGCGGTACGAGGAAGGGGGCGTGCCGGGCCAGGGTCGCGGGCGTGGGGACGGGGAGCTGGCGGACCACGAAGTAGCTCATGGAGGTGCCGCCGATCGACTGGCGGGCCGCGTAGTCCAGCACGAACGAGGACCACACGCCCGCCAGCAGGGCGGCCTGGTCGGCGAGGGCGAGCATGAACTTGTGGCCGAAGCCGTGGGCGGGCGCGACCGCGCAGATCATGGTGCGTTCGTTGCTCTTGTTGGTGATGTCCCGCCACCCCAGCACCCAGTCGCGCTTCCAGCCCCGCGCGGCCAGTCGCGCACGCACGCCCGCGGCCCGGACCTCCTCACCGTGACGGTCGAACTCACCGGTGGGAACGTCCTGTTCGGGCACCCAGTAGCGCGGCATGGGGCAGGCGGCCGCGTCCTGGTGGCGCTCCAGCGTGAGCCGCGGCAGCGTGCCCTTGTTCAACTGCTTGTCGGTGGCGCCCTCGTAGGTGGAGAAGCGGTGGTCGTAGTGGTGCAGCATCTTGGCCTCGTACAGCGGCAGCAGCCGCTCCTCGCCGCGGACCAGGACGTTGCCCTTCAGGTTCCACCCCTCCCCGAGGAGGTCGTCGAAGGTCTCGCCGCGCTGCGCGTCCGGACGGAAGACACCGGAGTCGTTCGCCATGTCGAACATGCGCAGGAAGGACACGCCCCACGGGTTGCCGTCCTCGCGCGACTCGTGCACGAACACCGGCACGCGGCGGTGGATGCCCAGCGTGATCTCGGCGTCCCGGCGGCTGCCGAACACGGGGCAGGTACCGGTGTTGGGGTTCATCCGCAGGATGTCGTCCGCCGTCAGCCGGTACCGGCGCCCGGCGATCTGTGCGGCCTGGCGCACCTTGAACACCAGCTGAGCCGGCTCGTTCATGTCCCCGGTGCCGCGCAGCGTGAGCAGGCAGAAGCGCAGCTGGTTGTGGACGCCGGGGAAGACCTTGTCCTCGTTCTCGAAGTCGTACAGGGCGGCGAGGCAGCCGCGTGTGACCAGGTCCTTGAAGAAGAACTGGGTGGTCGCGTCGGTGGCGATGCCGGTCGGCACGATGATCCCGGTGCGCCCGCGCGGACCGGTCAGGGCGCGGTCGGTCTCCGCGAAGACGGCGTACGTGTTGATGTCGCCGCGGCCGGTCAGCGGGTACCGGCCGCTGACGCGCAGGAAGTGGCTCTCGCCCTCCGCGCGGCGCTTGGCGGCCTCGAACTCCTCGGACAGCAGGCGCCCGTCGGGGTTCTCGCGCAGCGCGGCGATGGCCCGTTTGCGGGCGGCCGCGTTCTTCGCCCGGGCGATCTCGGGGCTGCGCTCGGCGAAGAACTCCTGCTCCTGCAGCTTCACCCGTTCCCACGGCGGGTTGCCCAGCACCGCGTCGAAGCCGCCCGCCCAGCCCGTCTCGGGCCGGACGCCGGCGCCGGACTCGGGCACCGGGAAGACCTCGGGGAACTCCAGGTGCCAGTGGAAGAAGCCGTACTCGTCGCGCAGCCGCAGGATCTCGGCGTGCGTGGCGTCCGGTACGGCGGCCTGGTCGCGTCCGCGCAGCGCCCGGAACACCTGGTCGGTGGGGGCCGCGGGGGCGTCCGGCCGCTTGGGCCAGACGAACGCGGCGCACCAGGCGTCGGCCGCGTGCAGGTCCTGGAGGTAGTCGGCGGACCCGGCGTAGGCGCGGTACGCGGACTCCTGGTGGCGGACGTCGGCGAGGGAGTCGGCGGGGGCGGCGGTGATCCGGGCCAGCTCGGCCGCGTAACGGCTGTTGCCGACGGCCGGGGCCGCGCCGAACAGCAGCTCGTCCTGGCCGGCGCGCTGGGCGCGGTTGCGCTTCTGGAGATCGCCCGCGGTCCGCTTGTCGTCGCCCTCGATGGGCTTGAACGCGTCCGTGGGGACGCCGTCGGCCAGCAGCTTCGGGGTCGCGCCGATCAGCCCGTTGCCGTGCTTGAGGTGGGCGTCGAGGAAGCCGAGCGGCTTGCCCGGCTCCAGCGCCTCCAGCCACAGCGAGACCTTCGCCAGCTCCACGGCCATGGGGTTGAGGTCCACGCCGTACACGCACCGGGCGACCACCTCGTGCAGGGCGTGGCGGACCGCCTCCGGCGTCGGCTCCGGGTTGCGTTCCCGGACCGCCGCGACCTGCTTGGCGATCCGGCGGGCCGCCGCCACCAGGAAGTGGCCGGAGCCGCACGCCGGGTCGCACACCTTCAGCGACAGCAGCTCGCGCACGATCGCCGCGGCCGGATCGGCCTCGCCCGCGCGGGCCGCCGTCTCCTCGCCGCGCCGTACCGCGTCCTGGACCACCGGGTCCAGCGCGGAGTCCAGCAGGCTTTCGATCAGCGACGCCGGGGTGTAGTAACTTCCCGTCGTCTTGCGGGTGTTGCCGGCGGCCCCGATCAGCTCGAAGCTCCGCTCCACCGCGCTGTGGGCCGGCTCCAGCTCCAGCAACGACTCGTAGACCGAGCCGAGTTCCTCCGCGCCCAGCTGCCGGTAGTCCACCGCCCGCCGGCGCCCGGTACCGACGTCGCGGACCTCGCACAGCTGGCGTACGGCGGTGAGCAGGGCCTGGTTGGCCAGCTTCAGGCCGCGCAGGGGGGCGTCCGCTTCGGTCTCGGTGAACAGGCCGCCCAGGCCCGGCAGGCCCAGCTCGGGGAGGCCCTCCTCCCGGCCGAGCGCCGTCAGGACGAGGCGCAGCCCGTCGTAGCGGTCGCCGTGCGCCGTGCCGCGCCGCCTGCGGGCGTGGGCGCGCAGCCGGGCCGACGAGAAGTACCGCTCGTACCGCTCCCGGGCGAGCGGAGCGGCGTCGGGCGCGAGCAGCGCGTCCCGGTCCTCGGCGATGAAGACGAACAGCAGCCGGTACACCAGCCGCAGCAGCGCCACCTGCAGTTCCCGGGGCCGGACGTGTTCGCGCAGCGCGCCGTTCTCCGGGTGCCGCAGGAAGCCCGTGCCCAGCACGGTGACCGCCTCCTGCACGCTGCGGCGCAGCTGGTCCAGCGCACGCGTGCCGCCGGCGACGGCCTCCGTCCGCCACTGCTCCAGCCGGCAGGCCGCCGGGGCCGCGCCCTCCGGCACCTCGAACCGGGACACGTGCAGCAGCCGGTACAGCAGCAGGAACTCGCTGAACAGCTCGCCGTCGAAGATCGCCGCCAGGTCGAACTCGACGTACGAGGCGGTGGCCAGGGCGCTGGAGTCGCGCAGCAGCCGCACCTGGCGGCCGTTGGTGAGGAGACCCCAGAGGTGGGCCTCGGAGCGGTTCAGGCACTCCTGGAGCATCGACTGCGGGGGGACCGTGCCCGCGCCGCCCGGCCGCCGGTCCAGCTCCGCCTGCCAGGCCGTCTGGTGGATCAGCGCGTGGTTCCAGCGGTGGGAGACCGGGAACCGCCTGCCCGGGTCGGAGTCGGCGGGGATGCCGGCCGGGCCGACCGGCAGGAGCCGGCCGAAGCCGAGCTCGCGCCAGAGCGGGGCCAGCCAGTCGGTGCCCGCGCGGCCGGTGGGGTCGGCGGCCGGCCGGCCGGTCTCCGGGTCCTCGGGAAGCCGCTCGCGCAGCTCCCGCCACAGCGGCTTGAGGTACTCCCAGCTGCGCTCGGCCTCGTCGCGCACGGAACGGGAGGAGGGCAGCCCGTAATCGGCGGGGCTCGTCCCGGGCAGGTCCCGGCCCTCGGCCGTCCGGAGCAGCAGGTCGGCCGGCAGCAGTCCGCCGACCGTGTGGACGGCGGTGAACACCTGGGTGCGGGCGGTGGCGGACATCTTCCTCTTCTCTCCTGCTGCGCCCATCGTTCCAGAGGGCCGTGGCAGACCGCCGCCACAGTACACGGGGTACGGGACAACAGGAAGGCTGCTCGTCTGTTGACGATGTCAACGTAGGGCGATCGGTGATCATGAACGCCGCTTACTAATGTGCAAGTGCGCGTACGTATAGCGTGAAGGCGGCGACCGCCGCCGACCTCGACCAGGCCAGATCCGTCATGCTGGACACCGTCTACCGGGACTTCGGCACCGGGTACGTCCCCCGGTGGCACGCCGACATCGTGGACCCCGCCGGCGCCTACCTCACGCCCGCCCGGCACACGCTGCTCGTGGCCGTCGACGGGGGCGGGCAGGTCGTCGGCACCGGCGCCCTCGACGCCCGGGGGCCGCAGTGCCCGCCCAGCCCGCGGTGGCTGGCCGAGCGGTACCCGTCCGGGGAGACCGCGCAACTGCGCCGGGTCTATGTGCGCCCCGAACACCGGCGCCGCGGAATCGCGCGCGAACTGGCGGCACGTATCCTGGAGTTCGCCGCGGCGGACGGCGGATACCGGTCCGTGTACCTGCACACCGACCCGGCCGTGCCCGGCGCCGAGCCGTTCTGGCGGTCGCTCGGCGCGGTCGTGCACGACGAGCGGCGGGACGCCGGTGGCGGCCGTCCCCGCTGCTCCGGCTGCTGATCCTCACCCCCATTGCCTTCGACACCGGCTTCTTCACCCGTGCTGTCGTGACGGCACGACCGGGGACCGGTGTGCGGAAGGGCCCGGACCGGCAGCCGGTCCAGGCCCTTTCCCCGCGGCTTCCCCGCGGTCCCCGCCCCGCTCCCGTCGCTCAGCGCGCCGCCAGTTCCAGCAGCTGCGGCTGCTCGACCGGCGCCTCCACCGGCGTCCGCGCGTTGCGCCACAGCCACGCGACGTCCCGGCCGAAGGACCACACCAGGGAGCCCAGCGCCAGCAGCACGACGGCGAGGTCGACCGGGCGGGGCAGCAGCTCCGCGCCGGCGACGAGCAGGCAGACGCCCTGGATCGCGGCGACGGTCTTGCGGGCGAAGGACGGCGGCAGCGGGGCGGTCAGCCAGGGCGCGACACGGGCCGCGGCGACGAACGCGTACCGCATGCCCCCGATCAGCAGGACCCACGGCCCGAGCCGCGTCGACACGTACACGCTGAGCACCAGGATCAGGAAGGCGTCGACCTCCATGTCGAACCGCGCGCCGAGCGCGGACGAGGTGCCGGTGCGCCGGGCCACCTTGCCGTCCACGCCGTCCAGCAGCAGCGCCACCGCGGTCAGGGCGACCAGCAGCGTCACCGGCGGCGCGCTCTCGAAGGAGTCGGCGACCAGCGCGGTCACCCCGCCCACCAGGGTGGCCCGCCCCAGCGTGACCCGGTTGGCGGGTCCGAAGGAGCGCAGCCGGGAGCGGTGCACGGCCCGGGAGAGGACCGCCCAGGTGGCGAACGCGAAGACCAGCCCCGTCAGCCAGCCGGCCGGCCCCAGGCCGATCGCCGAACCGAGCAGAGCCAGCAGCAGGAGCTGCACGCCCGCTCCCACGGCGGTCTCCTGCTGGAGCCTCGCGTCATACGTGTTGTTCAGGGCCACCGCACATCCTCCGGCCGAGTGACAGAGTCGATCACGCCGCGTACTGTGCGCGGCCTGTGCACAACTCGGTACGTGAACAACTTCCCGATCGTTCAGGAGGATGCCGATGAACCCTTCGGCCCGCGCGTTCTGGCTGCGCTCGCCCGGCCACGGCGAGCTGCGCGACGTCACCCTCACGGAGCCCGGCGAGGACGAGGTCCTGGTGCGCGCCCTGTACTCAGGGGTGAGCCGGGGCACGGAGACGCTCGTCTTCCGCGGCGGGGTGCCGGAGAGCCAACACGCCGCGATGCGGGCACCGTTCCAGGAGGGCGACTTCCCCGGCCCGGTGAAGTACGGCTACCTCAGCGTCGGCGTGGTCGAGCGTGGCCCGGCCGCGCTGATCGGCCGTACCGTCTTCTGCCTGTACCCGCACCAGAGCCGTTACGTCGTCCCGGTGAGCGCCGTCACCGCGGTGCCCGAGCGGGTGCCCGCCGAACGGGCCGTGCTCGCCGGGACCGTCGAGACCGCCGTCAACGCCCTGTGGGACGCGGCACCGCTGGCCGGCGACCGGATCGCGGTGGTCGGCGGCGGCATGATCGGATGCGCGGTCGCCGCACTGCTCTCCCGCTTCCCCGGTGTCCGCCTCCAACTGGTCGACGCCGACCCGGACCGCGCCGGGACCGCCGAGGCACTGGGTGTCGACTTCGCCGCCCCCGCCGACGCCCTCGGCGACTGCGACCTCGTCGTGCACGCCAGCGCCACCGAGGCCGGACTCGCCCGGGCCCTGCAACTCCTCGCCCCGGAGGGCACCGTCGTGGAGCTGAGCTGGTACGGCGACCGGAACGTGACCCTGCCGCTCGGCGAGGCCTTCCACTCCCGGCGGCTCACCGTGCGCAGCAGCCAGGTCGGCACCGTCTCCCCGGCCGCCCGGCCCGGCCGCACCTACGCCGACCGGATGGCGCTCGCCCTCGACCTGCTCGCCGATCCGGCGCTGGACGCGCTCATCACCGGGGAGAGCGCATTCGAGGAACTCCCGGACGTGCTGCCCAGGCTGGCCTCCGGCGAGATCCCCGCCCTGTGCCACCGGGTCCGGTACACGCAGACCGCCTGACCTGAGAAAAGAGTGAGGGACGGCTGAACACGGGGAAGCGAAGAGCCGTACTACACGGCATCCCCCGGCGGGCAAGGGCGGGGGACCAGACGCGCCGCACCTGGAGGGTCGTCCGTTGTTCAGCATCACCGTCCGCGATCACATCATGATCGCCCACAGCTTCCGCGGCGAGGTCTTCGGACCCGCGCAGCGCCTGCACGGCGCCACGTTCCTCGTGGACGCCACCTTCCGCCGCGAGCAGCTGGACGAGGACAACATCGTGGTCGACATCGGCCTGGCCACGCAGGAACTGCGCACCATCACCGCGGAGCTGAACTACCGCAACCTCGACGACGACCCCGACTTCCAGGGCGTCAACACCTCCACCGAGTTCCTGGCCAAGGTCATCGCCGACCGGCTCGCCGAGCGGATCGCCAAGGGCGGCCTGGGCGAGGGCGCCAAGGGCCTCGCCGGGATCACCGTCACGCTCCACGAGTCGCACATCGCCTGGGCGAGTTACGAGCGTGGGCTGTGACCGACCTGACCGTGGAGCGGGGCCGCCTCACCTACGTGCCCGCGCAGCCCACCGCCGCCGACACCGCCGGAATCATCCCCATGTCCCTGCGCACCGTGCACTTCGTGATGCCGGGCGGCGTGGACGACCCGGCCGCGCCCAGCGGCGGCAACGCCTACGACCGGCGGGTCTGCCTGGATCTGCCCGGCTTCGGCTGGCAGGTCACCCGGCACGCCGTACCCGGCGGCTGGCCGCGCCCGGACGCCACCGCCCGCGACGCGCTCGCCCGCACACTGCGGGACCTCCCGGACGACACGGTGGTCCTCCTCGACGGGCTCGTCGCCTGCGGGGTGCCGGAGACCGTCGTCCCCGAGGCACAGCGCCTGCGCCTCGCCGTCCTCGTCCACCTCCCCCTCGGCGACGAGACCGGCCTGGACCCGGCCGTCGCCGCCGACCTGGACGGCCGCGAGCGTGCGGTGCTGCGGGCGGCGGGCGCGGTCGTCGCCACCAGCGACTGGGCGGTCCGCCGGCTCGTCTCCCACCACGGCCTCGCCCCCGGCCGGGTGCACGTCGCCGCGCCCGGCGCCGACATCGCGCCCCTCGCCCCCGGCACCGACGGCGTCTCCCGGCTGCTGTGCGTGGCCGCCGTGACCCCGCGCAAGGGCCAGCACCGGCTGGTGGAGGCGCTCGCGACCGTCCGGGACCTGCCGTGGACCTGCGAGTGCGTCGGCGGCCTCGCCCACGACCCGGCGTACGTCGCCCACCTGCGGGAGCTCATCGCCCGGTACGGCCTCGCCGACCGCCTGCACCTGACCGGCCCGCGCTCCGGAGCCGCACTCGACGCCTCCTACGCCGCGGCCGACCTGATGGTCCTCACCTCCTACGCCGAGACCTACGGCATGGCGGTCACCGAGGCCCTCGCCCGCGGCATCCCGGTCATCGCCACCGACGTCGGCGGTCTGCCGGAGGCGGTCGGCCGTGCACCGGACGGCGGGGTGCCCGGCATCCTCGTCCCGCCGGAGGACCCCGCCGCGCTCGCCGCCGAACTGCGCGGCTGGTTCGGCGAACCCGACGTACGCCGCCGCCTCAAGGCCGCGGCCCGCGGCCGGCGGGCCGCGCTCGACGGCTGGGCGACCACCGCCCGCAGTCTCGCGGGAGTCCTCGGACGGCTCCCGGAACCACCGAGGAGGGCGGCATGAGCGGCGTGCGGGAAGAAGAGGCGGTGCCGGTCCGGTCCGGCTCGCAGGGGCTGATCCCGGCTCAGCCGGGGCCCGGCGCGGGGGAGTCCCGCCGAACGGAGGAGCCGGCTGTGGACACAGAGGGTGCGGAGCTTCTCGGCGGGACGCCCGCCGCCGCCCCCGTCATCGCCGGCGCCGGGCCCGCGGCCCGCCCCGGCGAGCGGGCCACCGTACGGCTGCGGGACGGTGACCCGGAGGACGCGCCGCGGTACGCGCCCGAGTGGCTCCAACTGCGGGAAGACGCCGACGCGGCGGCCCGCGCGCCGGAACTGCTCGACCCCCTGCGGATCCGGCTCGCCAACCTGCCGGGCCGGCCGGGCGGACTCGTCGTGCACGACCTCGGCTGCGGCACCGGTTCCATGGGCCGTTGGCTGGCGTCCCGCCTGGACGGCGCCCAGCACTGGGTGCTGCACGACCGCGACCCCTACCTGCTGCACTTCGCCGCCGTGGCCTCCCCGCGCTCCGCCGCCGACGGCAGCCGTGTCACGGTCGAGACCCGGCGCGGTGACGTCGGCCGGCTCACCCCGGACGCGCTGTCCGGGGCCGCACTGGTGACCGCGTCCGCACTGCTCGACGTCCTCACCCGGGAGGAGATCGAGGCCCTGGCGGACGCCTGCACCGGCGCCGGCTGCCCGGCCCTGCTCACCCTCTCCGTCGCGGGGCGCGTCGAACTCGCCCCGGGCGACCCGCTGGACGCCGAGATCGCCGAGGCGTTCAACGCCCACCAGCGGCGCTCCGGGCTGCTCGGCCCGGACGCGGTCACCGTGGCCTGCGAGGCGTTCGCGGAGCGGGGGGCGACGGTCCATGTGCGTCCGAGTCCGTGGCGCCTCGGTCCGGCGGAGGCCGCGCTGACCGAGCAGTGGCTGCGGGGCTGGGTGGGCGCGGCCGTCGAGCAGCGCCCGGAGCTGCGCGACCGGGCCGAGCGGTACCTGCGCGACCGGCTCGCCGCCTGCGCGGCCGGCACGCTGCGGGTCACCGTCCACCACAGCGACCTGCTGGCCCTGCCCCGACCGACGGGCGGAGCGGCATGAGCACGAGGGCGGCCCCGCGCACCGACACCGTGACGGCCGCCTGCCCGGCACCCGCGCCGGCGCCCCGCGCGGCACCACCCCGGGGCGCCGCTCCCCGCCGCCCCGACTCCCGCGCCCTGCGCGCCCACGTCGGCACCGCCGTCGGCGTCGTCATCCTCGGAGCCCTGATGTGGCGGCTCGGCACCGGGCCGCTGCTGGACGGGCTGCGGCGGATCGACACCGCCGCGGTGCTGGCCGCCGCGGGGATCGGCGCGGTCACCACCCTGTGCAGCGCGTGGCGCTGGCAGTTGGTGGCGCGGGGCCTGGGGCTGAGGCTGCCGCTGGGTCCCGCCGTCGCCGACTACTACCGGGCGCTGTTCCTGAACGCGGCCCTGCCGGGCGGGATCCTGGGCGATGTGCACCGGGCGGTCCGGCACGGGCAGAGCGCCGGTGACGTGCGGCGCGGGGTGAAGGCGGTGGTCCTGGAGCGGGTCGCGGGACAGATCGCGCTGGCCGCGGCGGGCGGGGTGCTGCTGCTGACCCTGCCGTCGCCGGTGCGCGCCGAGGTCCGCGGCTTCGCCCCGCTGGTCGCCCTGGCGGTCGTCGGTGCGCTCGCCGTCGTCCTCGCCGTCCGCATGAACCGCCCGCGGGACCACGGGCGCGGCGGTGCCGTGCGCCGGACGCTCGGCGAGGCCCGTGCGGGTCTCGTGTCCTCCGGGAGCGGGCCGGGCGTCGCGCTGTCCTCCGCGATCGTGCTGGCCGGCCACCTGGCCACGTTCGTCGTGGCGGCCCGGGTCGCCGGCTCGGCCTCCCCGGCCGTGGTGCTGCTGCCGCTCGCGGTGCTCGCCCTGCTGGCCATGGGCCTGCCGCTGAACGTCGGCGGCTTCGGGCCCCGCGAGGGCGTCACCGCCTGGGCGTTCGGCGCGGCGGGGCTCGGCGCGGACCGTGGCGTCGCGGTCGCCGTCGTCTACGGGGTCCTGAGCTTCGTGGCGAGCCTGCCGGGCGCCGCCGTGCTGCTCCGGCGCTGGTACTCGACCGTACGCACCGGCGGCACCACCACCGCGAGCCCCGGCCTTGCCCCCGGTGACCGCCGGTCGCCCGGTGACCGCCCGCCGGCCGGGGCCGCCCCCACGGGTCCCGGCCGGCAGGCGGTCGTACCGGGCTACTCCGACTCGGCGGCCCGGGTCAGCAGGGCGAGATACGGCGCGAAGGATTCCGTCAGGTGCGCCAGCAGTTCCTTTCCCTTTTCCGCCGAACCCAGGGAAGGACGGCCGATGACGCCCGATTCGGTATAGGCGGACATTCCCAGGGTGAGCAGATGACGACGGTCGTCGGCGGTGAAATCGGCGGACTCGTGACCAGGGCGGACGAATTCGGGGTGAGCGTGCAGAAGAATCGAGGTCTCGATTTCTCCCGCGTGCATGTCGGTGAGCAGCGAGGTGACCACCCCGGCCCGTTCGCGCGCCGCCTCCCAGTCCTCGGCGGCCGGGAACAGCGCCATCCGCTCACCGCGCGCGGAGGCCTCCTGGACGACGTTGCCCAGCACGTAGTTGCCGCCGTGCCCGTTGACCACGACCAGCGCCTCCACGCCGGAACGGCGCAGCGACGCCGCGATGTCCGAGACCACCGCGTGCAGGGTGACGGCGGAGATGCTGACGGTCCCCGGCCAGGCCGCGTGCTCGTGCGAGCAGGAGACCGTCAGCGGAGGAAGGAGGTGCACCGGGTACGCGGCGGCCAGCTCCCGCGCCACGGCGCAGGCCACCAGTGTGTCGGTGACCAGCGGAAGATACGGACCGTGCTGCTCGAAGCTCCCGACGGGAAGGACGGCGACCTGTGCTGACACGCCCGCCCCCCGGGTCCGTACGTCCTCGGTGGTGTCCGCCGGCAGTACGCCGCCCACCGCCCCGTACGCCGCCCGCGTGCCCGAACCACTCATCTTTCCACGGCCTTTCGTCTCTGTTGAGGAATCAGATCATGACAGAAAACACCGGCTCGAACCTCGGCGTTCTCGGCAAGAAGTCCCCGCGGCGTTCGGGTGCGGAACGCGTAGTGAATGCACCGCTGCCCACCGTGTACGGCAAATTCCAGGCGGTCGGTTACCTGGACCACGACCGCGGTGACGAGCAAGTGGCCCTGGTGTACGGCGAGATCGGCTCCGAGAACGTATTGGTCCGGCTGCACTCGGAGTGCCTGACCGGAGACGCGTTCGGCTCCCGGCACTGCGAGTGCGGTGACCAGCTGGAGGCCGCGATGCGCGCCGTGGTCGCCGAAGGCAGCGGCATTGTCGTCTACTTGAGAGGGCACGAGGGCCGCGGCATCGGGCTGCTCGCCAAGCTGCGCGCGATGGCGCTGCAGGCGGAGGGCCTGGACACGGTGGAGGCGAACCTCGCCCTGGGCCTGCCGGTCGACGCCCGCGACTACGGGGTGGCCGCCGAGATCCTCCGCGACCTCGGGGTGCGCTCGGTGCGTCTGATGTCCAACAACCCGCGCAAGCGGGAGGCGCTGGTCCGGCACGGCGTCCAGGTCGCCGAGCAGGTGCCGCTGCTGATCGAGCCGTGCGAGAGCAACATCACGTACCTGCGGACCAAGCGCGAACGGATGGACCACCACCTGCCGCACCTGGACGCCGTCGCCCACGGCTCCTGAACACCCGGTCACCGGTTCGGCGGGCGCGGTTCCGGAAAGGATCAGGCGACAGGCGCGCGGCGGGTGAAGGAGGCGGCGGATGAACCTTCGGGCCGAGGTGGTCATCGTCGGCGGCGGGGTGATGGGCACGAGCATCGCCTGGCACCTGGCGCGCGCCGGAGTACGGGACGTCGTCCTCGTCGAACGCGACGAACTCGCCGCCGGCTCGACCTCCAAGGCGGCCGGCGGTGTGCGGGCCCAGTTCTCCGACGAGCTGAACATCCGGCTCGGCGCCCGCAGCCTGGAGGCGTTCGCCCGCTTCGAGGAGGAGGTCGGGCAGGACATCGGGCTGCACCGGACCGGCTACCTGTTCCTGCTCTCCACACCGGAACAGGTGGCCTCCTTCGAGGCGGGCGTCCGGCTGCAGAACTCCCTCGGCGTGCCCAGCCGCCTCGTCACCCCCGAGGAGGCCCGCCGGCTCTCCCCGCTGATCCGCACCGACGGCCTGCTGGCCGCCGCGTACTCTCCGGACGACGGCCACTGCACCCCCGAGGCCGTCGTCCACGGCTACGCGCGTGCCGCCCGCGCCCACGGCGTCCGCATCCTGCGCCACACCGAGGTCACCGGCATCGAACGGCACGGCGACACCATCACCGCGGTCGGCACGACCCTCGGCCGGATCGGGACGGGCACGGTGATCTGCGCGGCCGGCGCCTGGTCCCGGGCGGTCGGCGCGATGGCGGGCGTGGACCTGCCGGTACGGCCGCTGCGCCGGCAGATCGCCGTCACCGGACCGGTGCCGGGCCTGCCGCCCGAGCTGCCCATGACCATCGACTTCACCACCAGCCTCTACTTCCACCGCGAGGGCCCCGGCCTGCTGCTCGGCATGTCCGACCCGGACGAGCGGCCGGGCTTCGCCACCGACACCCACGACCGCTGGATCCCGCGGCTCGCCGAGGCGATGGGGCGGCGCGCCCCCGCCCTGCTGGCGCTGCGCCGCACCGGCGGCTGGGCCGGCCTGTACGAGAACACCCCCGACCACAACGCGCTGATCGGCGAGGCGACTTCCGTCTCCCGTTTCCTGTACGCGACCGGCTTCTCCGGGCACGGCTTCCTCCAGGGGCCCGCCGTCGGCGAGGTGATCCGCGACCTGTACCTCGGCCGCGTACCCTTCCTGGACATCAGCCCGCTGAGCGCCGGCCGGTTCGCGGCCGACGCCCCGCGTCCGGAGGCCAACCTGGTATGACCGAGCTGCACCTGTGGCTGCGCCACGAGCCCCGTACGACCGAACGGCGCACGCCGGTCGTGCCCGCCGACGCCCGCCGGCTGGTCGAGGACGGGGTGACACTGACCGTCGAGGAGTCCCCGCAGCGGATCTTCCCCCTGGAGGAGTACGAGGCGGCCGGCTGCCGCCGTGCCCCGGCGGGCTCCTGGGTCACGGCACCCCGGGACGCCGTGATCCTCGGCCTGAAGGAACTCCCGGACGAACCGGCCGCGTTGCCCCACCGGCACATCTTCTTCGGGCACGCCTACAAGCGGCAGCCGGGTGCCGCCGGGCTGCTGCGCCGGTTCGCGGCCGGCGGCGGGGCGCTGCTGGACCTGGAGTACCTGGTGGACGAGGCCGGCCGCCGGCTGGCCGCCTTCGGTTTCTGGGCGGGCTATCTGGGCGCCGCCCTCGCCGTGCTCCGGCACCGGGGCCGGCTGGGGGCCCCGCTCACGCCCACGACGAAGGACGACCTGGACGCCGTACTGCGGACCGAGGCCGGGGACACGGAGTTCACCGCGCTGGTCGTCGGCGCCCTCGGCCGCAGCGGGCGGGGCGCCTCGGCCGCGTTCCGCACCGCGGGCGCCGAGCCGACCCGCTGGGACCTCGCGGAGACCCGCGACCTGGACCGGGAGGCCCTGCTCGGGCACGACGTGATGGTCAACGCGGTCCTCGCCACCAGCCCGGTCCCGCCGTTCCTGCGCGAGGAGGACCTGGACTCCCCGGACCGCCGGCTGCGCACCCTGTGCGACGTCACCTGTGACGTCGGCTCCCCGTTCAACGTCCTGCCGGTCTACGACCGTACGACGGACTGGACCGAGCCCGTGCGCCGGCTGCGCGAGGAGCCCCCGCTGGACCTGATCGCCATCGACAACCTGCCGTCCCTGCTGCCCCGGGAGTCCAGCACCGACTTCTCGGCGGCCCTGCTGCCGCAGCTGCTCGTCTTCGGCCCGGGCGGCGCCTGGGGCCGCTGTCTCGACCGGTTCCACCAGGCCTGCCGTGAACTCGGCATCGAGCAAGGGGAGTTGCCGTCATGAGCGACCGTGTCCCGGCGAGCGGAACCGTCCACTGGGCCGGTGCCGGACTGTCCACCGGCAGCGGGCTCGCCGCCCTGTGCCGTACGGCCGGCCGGGTGCTGCTGTGGCACCGCACCGAGGAGCGCGCGGCCGGGGCGCTGGCCGGCCTGGGCCTGACGGGCCACGCCGAGCCCCGCGCCCTCGCCCCGGGCGCCCTCGCCGCCGCGCTGGAACCCGGGGACGTCGTCGTGTCGATGCTGCCCGCGCCGGAGCACGCCGGGCTGCTCGCCGCGTGCGTGCGGGCCGGGGCGCACTTCGCCTGTTCCAGCTATGTGTCCCCGGAGGTGCTGGCGCGGGTGCCGGCAGCGCTGGAGGCGGGCGTGGTCGTGCTCGCCGAGGCCGGCCTGGACCCGGGCATCGACCACCTCTTCGCGCACAGCCTCGTCGGCCGGGCCCGGGCGCGGATCGGCGAGCACACCCCGGCCGCCTACCGGCTCACCTCCTACTGCGGCGGCGTCCCGGCCGAGCCGGACGACTTCCGCTACCGCTTCAGCTGGGCCCCGCTCGGCGTGCTGAACGCCCTGCGCTCGCCCGCGCGCTACCTGCGGGACGGCACCGAGACCACCGCCGAGCGTCCCTGGGAGGCGACCCGGCCGCTGGTCCTGGACGGCGAGACGTTCGAGGCGTACCCCAACCGCGACAGCATCCCCTTCATCGGCCAGTACGGGCTGCCCGACGCCTGGACCCCGCGCACCTTCGTACGGGGCACCCTGCGGCTGGACGGCTGGCTGAAGGCCTGGCAGCCGGTCTTCGAGGAGCTGACGGCGGGCGACGACGAGCGGATCGCCGCGCTGGCCCGGGAACTGGCGGCGGCCCACCCGACCACGCAGGCCGACCGCGACCGGGTGGTGCTCTCCGTCGCCCTGGAGGTCGACACCGGCGAGGGCCGCCCCTGGACCGGCGCCTACCTGCTGGACCTGACCGGAGACGCCGAGGAGTCCGCGATGGCCCGCTGCGTCTCCCGCCCCCTCGCCCTCGGCGTCCGCCACATCCTGGACGGCAGTCTGCCGGCCGGGCTGCACCGGGCGGCGGGGAGCGCACAGCGCGCGGACCGCTGGCTAGGCGAACTCGCCGACGAGGGCATGGAGTTCACGCTGGCCCTTCGGCAGTAGCCGGCCGGGCGGGCCGGTCCGCCACCGCCGCGTGCACCAGCCGCCGCAGCTCGGGGAAGACCTTCAGCCTCTTCGGGCGCACCTGGGTCATGAACTGCACGGTCAGGTCGTGGGCCGGGTCGACCCAGAACGCGGTGGTGGCCACCCCGGTCCAGCCGTAGGTGCCGGGGTGGGAGGGGGCCAGGGTACGCGCGGGGTCGACGACGACGGAGACGTTGAAGCCGAAGCCGAGGCCGTCCATGGCCGGTTCCCGGTGGGCCGGGGCGCCGAAGGAGCGGATGGTGGCCCCGCCCGGCAGCTGGTTCCGGGTCATCAGCGCGTGGGTCTCCGGCGCCAGCAGGCGTACGCCGTCCAGCTCGCCGCCCCGGCGCAGCAGCTCCATGAACCGGTGGACGTCGTGGGCGGAGGAGACCAGGCCGCCGCTGCCGGAGAGGAACCGCGGCCGGCCGCGCACCGGAAGCCCCGGCACCGGCTCGATCCCGCCCTCGTCCGTCTCGCCGTACAACTCGGCCAGCCGGGACGCCTGTCCGGGCGTGATGTGGAAGCCGGTGTCGGTCATGCCGAGCGGGCCGAGGATCCGCTCGGCGAAGAACGCGTCCAGGGGCTGCCCGGAGACCACCTCGATCACCCGGCCCAGCACGTTGGAGGCGACCGAGTAGTTCCACTGGGTGCCCGGGTCGAACTGCAACGGCATGCGAGCGTACGTGTCGACCGTCTCCGCGAGGTCCTTGCCCGGCGGCACCGAGTACTCCAGGCCCGCCTCGCGGTAGAGCGCGTCCACGGGGTGGCAGTGGTAGAAGCCGAAGGTCAGGCCCGCGGTGTGGGTGAGCAGATGCCGGATCAGGATCGGGCCGGCCGCCGGGCGGGTGCGTACGCCGGCGCCCTCACCGCCGTCGTACACCCGGGGGCGGGCGAAGGCGGGCAGATGGCGGTCGAGCGGGTCGTCCAGGGACAGTCGGCCCTCCTCCACGAGCAGCAGCACCGCCACCGCGGTGACCGGCTTGGTCATCGAGTAGATCCGCCACAGCGTGTCCGTCCCGACCGGCAGCCCGGCCGCCACGTCCCGCAGCCCGTACGTGGTCAGGTGCGCGACCCGGCCGCCGCGGGCCACGGACACCAGGTAGCCCGGAAGCCGGCCCGCGTCGACGTGCTCGGCGAAGCGCCGGTCCAGCCGGTCCAGCGCCTCGGCGTCCAGCCCGGCCTCCGCCGGTTCCACGTCCTGTCGCAGCTGTGTCATCGCTCTCCTCCGGTCCCGTCGCCCCCGGCTGCCGCGCCGGTCCGCTCCCGGATCTCATCGTCGCGCAGGACCACCGGCCCGGGCGGGCTCATCCGGGGTGTGTGTGATCGACACGACGCCGGCCCGGCGGGAGGCGGGGCGTCGGTTGCCGTGTGCCGTGGGAGTGATGCGTGGCCGGTGCGCACGCCGGGTCCTACCGCCCGGCGGGCTCGGCCGCGCGGACGGGTTCGTCGGGGGTGTGGGGGAACGGCGCGGCGTCCGCCCGTCCCGGCAGCGCGCGGCTCGCGGGCACGGCGAGGGCCGCCACGGCCGCGAGGGTGAGCAGGGCGGGCCCGGTGCCCATGGCCAGCAGCGCGGTCGCCCCGGCCACGCCGACGGCCGGCCCGACGTTCAGCGCGGTCTGCTGCAGGCCGCCCGCTACCCCGGCCACCGTCACCTCCGCCCGCCGTACGATCACCTGGGTGGCCGCCACCATCACCGTGCCGAAACCGGCGCCCAGCAGCGCGAACCCGCAGCCCAGACCGGGTGCCGAGGCGGACCCGGCGAGGACGAGCACACCGAGCGCGAGCGCCGCCGTCGCCCCCGCCGTCGTCACCCGGGCACCGCACCGGCGCAGCAGCGCGGGGCACAGCGCCGCCGACGCCACCATGAGCACCGCGAGCGGCAGGCTGCGCAGGGCGCTGTGGAACGGGTCGAGGCCGAGGCGGCGCTGGAGGACGTACGTGGCGACGAACAGCGTGCCGAACAGGGACGCGGAGACGGCGACCAGGATGCCGAGCGCGGCCCCGACCGCACGCGAGCCGATCACCTCGGGCGGCAGCAGCGGGCTCGCCGCGCGCCGCTCCTGCCGGGCGAGCAGCGCCGCCGCCACCACGGACACGGCGAGGCCCGCGGCGGAGACGGGCCGGGCCGTGACCGCGTACACCAGGCCGGCCAGCGCCACCGCGAGCCAGACGGCACCCGGCAGGTCCAGCGGGGCGCGCCGGCCGGGCACCGGATGGGTCCCGGGACGCCACAGGGCCGGCAGGCCGAAGGCGAGAGCGGGGAGCACGTTGACGAAGAAGACCGCCCGCCAGCCGAACCCGGTCACCAGCGCCCCGCCCACGAGCGGACCCGCGGCCGCCGCCAGCCCGATCGCGACGGTCCGCACGGCCAGGGGAGAGGCGAGCCGGTCCGGCGGGTACGCGGCCCGCAGCATGCCCAGCGTGGCGGGCTGCAACAGGGCCCCGAACACACCCTGCACCGCCCGCAGCCCGATCACCCAGCCCACCGCGGGAGCCAGCCCGATCCCGACCGAGGCGGCACCGAAGCCCAGCATGCCGAGCCCGAACACCCGCCGCTGGCCGTACCGGTCACCGAGCCGCCCCGCGAACACCAGCAGGCTCGCCACCGCGACGAGATAGGCGGTACTCGTCCACTGCACCTCGGCGAACGACGCGTGCATGTCCCGTTGCAGGCTGGGCTGCGCGACCGTGAGGGCCGTACCGTCCAGCGCGACGACCACCGCACCCGCCACGCTGCTCGCCAGCGTCCAGGGCCGGTTCACCGGTCGCCGCCCGGGCCGCCCAGGTGCGCGGTCAGGACGGCGTCGAGCAGCGGACCGAAGTCCTCATCACCCAGGGCGAGTTGCAGGCTGCGCCAGCGCCACAGCTGGGCCGTTCCGTGCAGGTTCGCCCACAGGGCGGCCGCCACCCGCCGGGCGTCGGCACCGGGATCCGCCGCGCCGATCAGCTCCGTGAGCAGGGAGAACAGCGGAAGGCTCGTGTCCCTCAGCCCCAGGTGCCCGCTCTCCAGCAGATCGTGACGGAACATCAGCTCGTACATGCCGGGCTGCTCCAGCGCGAACTCCACGTACGTCCGCGCCAGCGCGGCCACCTGGGCGCGGGGACCACCCGTCTCACGCTCCAGCGCCGCGTGCGCCCGCCCGCCCAGCTCGGTGAAGCCCCGCCGGGCGATGGCGGAGAGCAGTTCCAGGTGGGTGGGGAAGTAGCGGCGCGGTGCCCCGTGCGAGACGCCCGCGCGCCGGGCGATCTCCCGCAGGGTCAGCGCCTGTACGCCCTCCGCGGCCAGCAGTTCCACGCCCGCGTCGACCAGGCGGGCCCGCAGGCCCGCGTCGGAATCAGTCATAGACACTGTCTACCAGGGTGCCGTAGACAGTGTCTACTGCCGTCTGTCGGGGAATACGGGGAACTCCGCCGTGAGTTGACGGGGATATGACGACTCAGGACTTCCCGCAGGACGCGCTGCTCGGCCTGCTCTCCGAAGGCCACGCCGGCGTGCTCGTCACCCTCCGGCGCGACGGCCGCCCCCAGCTGTCCAACGTCAGCCACGCGTACTGCCCCGACGAGCGGACCATCCGGATCTCGGTCACGGACGACCGTGCCAAGACCCGCAACCTGCGCCGGGACCCGCGTGCCTCGTACCACGTCACCAGCGAGGACCGCTGGGCGTACACCGTCGCCGAGGGCACCGCCGAGCTGACCCCGGTCGCCGCCGACCCGCACGACGACACCGTGGAGGAGCTGGTCCGGCTCTACCGGGACGTGCTCGGCGAGCACCCGGACTGGGACGACTACCGGGCCGCGATGGTCCGCGACCGCCGCCTGGTGGTGCGGCTGCACGTCGAACGGGCGTACGGCATCCCGCGGAAGGGCTGACCCGGAGGGGCGGAGGTCCGAAGGGCCGAGGGCTGAGAGGCGGGCCGCGGCGGCGTCCCGCTCACGGCGCCTCGGCGGTCCGCGCCTCGATCGCCCGCAGGACGGCCACCATGTCCTCGCCGCCGTGGCCCCGCGCCACCGTCTCCTCGAACAGGGCGTGGCACACGTCGAGCAGCGGCGAGGCGAGGTGGGCCTTGCGGGCCGCCTCGGTGATCAGCCGGTTGTTCTTCAGCACATCCAGCGCCGCCGCCTGCACCGCGAAGTCACCCTCCCGCAGCTTCGGCGCCTTCATCCGGGACACCGCGCTGGCCATCGGGCCCGCGTCCAGGACGTCCAGGAAGAGCCGGCGGTCCAGACCCTGCCGCTCGGCGAAGTGGAACGCCTCGGTCAGCCCGGTCACCTGGGTGATCAGGAAGATGTTCACCGCCAGCTTCATCAGCAGCGCGCCGGGCGCCGCACCGCACACGAACACCTCACGGCACATCGGTGCGAGCAGCGGCCGTACGGCGGCCACGGCCGCCTCCTCCCCGGCGAGCATGGCCACCAGCTGCCCCTGCTCCGCCGGGACCCGCGACCCGGAGACGGGGGCCTCGACGTACCGGCCGCCGGCGGCGCGGACGTCGGCCTCCAGGGCGTGGGAGTACTCCGGGGAGGTCGTGCCCATGTGCACCACGGTCCGGCCCGCGACCCGCGCGGCCAGGCCGGGCGTGCCCCGGCCGAGCACCGCGTCCACCGCCGCCTCGTCGGCGAGCATGAGCAGTACCACCTCCGCCCGTGCGAACACCTCACCGGGGTCCGCGGCCACCTCGGCGCCCACCGCGCGCAGCGGCTCGGCGCGCTCCGGGGTCCGGTTCCAGACCACCAGGGGGGTGCCGGCGGACGCCAGGCGCAGGGCCATGGGCCGGCCCATCACTCCGAGACCGATGAATCCGACGTGCATGGCAGGCCGCCCTCCGCGCCACGGATGACTATGACACCGGTCATAGTAGCCGCTGCTATGACGGTGGTCATAGAGTGGCGGCGGAGGAACGGAGGTCGGCAGATGACCGAGGCGCGGCGCGGACCGCGGGAGCGGATGGTGTTCAGCGCGGCCCAGCTCATCCGGCGGAACGGGGTCACCGCGACGGGCATGCGTGAGGTCGCCGCGCACGCGGACGCACCGCGCGGCTCCCTCCAGCACTACTTCCCGGGCGGCAAGGAGCAGCTGGTCAACGAGGCGGTGGAGTGGGCCGGCCGGTACGCCGGACGGCGCGTCGCCCGCTTCCTGGCGGGGCTGGAACCCCCCACGCCGAGCGGCCTGTTCGCGGCGATGGCCGCCCAGTGGACCGACGAGTACGCGGCGGACGGCTTCACGGCCGGGTGCCCGGTCGCCGCCGCCACGGTCGACTGCGCCACCGGCGACTCCACCCGGGAAGCGGCGGCCGTCGCGTTCACGACCTGGCGGGCCCCGGTCGCCGAGGCGCTGACGGGCATGGGCGTCCCCGCGGACCGCGCCGACTCCCTGGCCACCCTCATGATCAGCACCCTGGAGGGCGCGATCCTGATGGCGCGCGCGGAACGGGACGTACGGCCGCTCACCACGGCGGTACGGGAACTCGGCCCGCTGCTGGACGCCGCCGTACGCCCCTGAAGACCGGGAACAGCTCGTACGGGGAACCCGTCAGCCGGCGGTCCGCTCGGCCGTCAGGTAGGCGATCACCATGTCCCCGAGCATGGTCCGGTAGTGCTCGCGCCGGGCCGGGTCCACCAGGTCCCGGCCGAACAGGGCGCCGAAGGTGTGCCGGTTGGCGACCCGGAAGAAGCAGAACGAGCTGATCACCGCGTGCAGGTCGACCGCGTCCACGTCGGCCGTGAACAGCCCCGACTCCCGCCCCGCGGCGAGGATGCGGCGGATCACGTCCAGCGCCGGGGAGCCGATCCGGCCGAGCTTCTCGGAGGCCGCGATGTGCTCGGCGCCGTGGATGTTCTCGATGCCGACCAGCCGGATGAAGTCCGGGTGCCGCTCGTGGTGGTCGAAGGTCAGCTCGGCCAGCCGCCGGATCGCGGCCACCGGGTCCAGGTGGTCTACGTCCAGCTCCTGCTCGGCGGCCCGGATCACGCCGTAGGCCCGCTCCAGCACGGCCGTGAACAGCTGCTCCTTGCCGCCGAAGTAGTAGTAGATCATCCGCTTCGTGGTGCGGGTACGGGCGGCGATCTCGTCGACCCGGGCGCCGTCGTAGCCGGCCCGGGCGAACTCCTGGGTGGCCACGTCGAGGATCTCGGCCTTGGTGCGGGCGGCGTCACGCACCCGCCCGCCGGGTCGTACCGGTTCCTCGACGCTGGTCATCGCTGTCCTTCGGGCCCGTGAGGCGCCGGGGCGGCGCGCTCGTTCGCGTGCCGGTGATTGTAGAAGCAGAGCACCGGCGCACGTCCCGTGCTCACTGGCGGCTGACCGTGCGGGTGACGCCCGCGATCACCGTCGTGGCCAGGATCCAGCCGGTGAGGACGAGAATGTAGGCGAGGGCCTGGTAGCCGCCGCTCGGTGCGAACGCGTCCTCCTGCCCGAAGGAGATCACCGGCAGCAGCAGGTCGAGCGTGTAGAACACCGGGTGGAACGGCGGCGCCTCGCCCGCCTTCAGCGGCTGCGGACGGTGCAGCGCGAACGCGACGGACCCGATCGCCAGCAGCGACAGCAGCCACCCGGCGGCCCGCATCGGCCGGAAGCCGTAGCCGACCGTGACGTCCTGCACCAGGCCCCACAGCCGGCCGTACCACGGGAGCGTGTTCCGGTGCCGGCGCTGCTTGGCGAGCTGCACCAGCCGGGCCGCGTGGTCGTCGCCGACCCGGCGGTAGGCGGCCGTCAACTGCTCGTAGGCGTGCGGGACATAGCCGTCGCGCTGGCGCTCCAGCATGGGCAGCCGCCGCTCGGCCGGCTCGTGCGGGACGAGCGAGGTGTACGTCAGGTCGCCGATCAGCACCTCCTGGGGCAGCGAGTCCGGCTCCAGGAACAGCACGTCCAGCTGGGCGCGGCGCAGGTTGAGCGTGCCCTCCATGGGCGCCGCCTTGCGCAGCCACAGTTCGCCGACGGCCGTACTGCTGGCCTGCAGCGCCGAACCGCCGGGATGGGACAGGAGGGCGTACGACAGGTCGAGCCGGCCGGTGATCCGGGCCCCGCGCAGGCCGATCCAGCCGTGCACCTCGGCGTGCCGGAGCAGCATGTCGCCCCCGACGGTGCACGTCTGCGCGTCGAGCGCGGCTTCCCCGGGATTGCCGAGCCGTGCGTCGCCGAGGTTGAGCGACCCGGCGACGGTCGCGCCGTTGAGCCGTATCTGCCCCTCGGCGCGCAGGCCCGGCGCCGACAGGTCGGCCCCGACGGAGGCCTGGTTGAGCTGGAGCACCGGCACCTCGGTGCCGGGCGCGGCCACCTGGGCGCTCTCCATGTAGAGGCTGCCGGCGATGCGGGCTCCGCCCAGCCGCACGGTGCCGGTGAACCGGGTCCGGGTCATGCGCAGGACGCCGTCGATGTGCGTGGCGTGGGCGACCAGCCCGGGCAGGACGGACTCGCTGAGGTTGAGTTCGCGCAGCCGGGCGGCGTAGCACCGCGGGGCCTCGTCGAAGTGGCAGTGCCGCAGCCGGACCGCATGGTCGGTCGTCGCGTGCTGCAGGTCGAGCCGGCCGGTGATCCGGGCGCCCGCCACACTGAGCGACGGTATCTCCCCGTCCTGCCGAGGCCCGTCGAGCAGCAGCGCCCGCAACACCCCGGCACGCAGGCTCCGTTCGGCGCCCCAGTCGCCCCCGTCCGCGGGATCCTCGTCGGGTGACTCCCGGAAGTCCACGGTCTCCCCGCGCGGAAACGCCCGCCACACCCGTGCCTCGGCCGCCGTCAGCTGGTTGATCTCCACCAGCGGGACTCTCACCCGAGAGGGAAGCGGCTGTCAATCCGGGACGCGGCCGTCAACCGGCCGTCCCTCCCGCCGCGTTGACGCGTGTGCCCCCGGCCCGCCGGGGCGGCGGGCCGGGGGCACACGGGGGTGAGGTGTTACGGCCGGACGTTCCACTCCGCGATCACCGGGCGGTCGTGTTCCGTCGACAGCCGGCTGACCGTGCCGGTGGCCAGCTGGAACAGCCGGCCCTCGGCGGGCGGCAGGCCCAGCCGACGGGCGGTGAGCACGCGCAGGAAGTGGGCGTGGGCGACGAGGACCACGTCGCCGGCGTCCTCGGCGAGGGCCGCGTCGACCCGTGCCAGGACCCGGTCGGCGCGGGCGCCGACCTCCTCCGGTGACTCACCCGGGTGTCCCTCGGGGCCGGGCGGCACCCCGTCGGTCCACAGGTCCCAGCCGGGCCGGGTGCGGTGGATCCGGGCGGTGGTGACGCCCTCGTAGCCGCCGTAGTCCCACTCGTGCAGGTCGGGGTCGGGTACGACCCCGGGTATGCCCGCCAGTTCGGCGGTGCGCAGCGCGCGGCTCAGCGGGCTGGCCAGCGCGCGGGCGTAGGTCCGGCCGGTGAGGAGCGGGGCGAGGGACTTGGCCTGTTCCTCACCGAACTCCGTGAGGGGCAGGTCGGTCCAGCTCGTGTGCTGTCCCGACCGGCTCCACTCCGTCTCACCGTGGCGGACCAGCAGCAGGTCCCCCACGGCGGGTCAGTCCTTCTTCTCGACCGCGTGGCCGCCGAACTGGTTGCGCAGCGCGGCGATCATCTTCATCTGCGGGGAGTCGTCCTGGCGGGAGGCGAACCGCGCGAAGAGCGACGCGGTGATCGCCGGGAGCGGGACGGCGTTGTCGATGGCCGCCTCCACGGTCCAGCGGCCCTCACCGGAGTCCTCCGCGTAGCCGCGCAGCTTGTCCAGGTGCTCGTCGTCGTCCAGGGCGTTGACCGCGAGGTCGAGCAGCCAGGAGCGGATGACGGTGCCCTCCTGCCAGGAGCGGAAGACCTCGCGGACGTTGTCCACCGACTTGACCTTCTCCAGCAGTTCCCAGCCCTCGGCGTAGGCCTGCATCATGGCGTACTCGATGCCGTTGTGGACCATCTTGGAGAAGTGCCCGGCGCCGACCCGGCCCGCGTGGACGTAGCCGTACGGGCCCTCCGGCTTGAGCGCGTCGAAGATCGGCTTGACCCGCTGCACGTGCTCCTTGTCGCCGCCGACCATGAGCGCGTAGCCGTTCTGCAGCCCCCACACACCGCCGGAGACACCGGCGTCCACGAAGCCGATGCCCTTCACGCCGAGTTCCGCGGCGTGCTTCTCGTCGTCCGTCCAGCGGGAGTTGCCGCCGTCGACCACCGTGTCGCCCTCGGACAGCAGGTCCTTGAGCTCGTCGATGACGCCCTGGGTGGCCGTGCCGGCCGGGACCATCACCCACACCGTGCGGGGGGCGTCCAGCTTCTCGACCAGTTCGGCCAGGCTCTTGACGTCGGAGACCTCCGGGTTGCGGTCGTAGCCGATGACGGTGTGGCCGGCGCGGCGGACGCGCTCGCGCATGTTGCCGCCCATCTTGCCGAGACCGATGAGACCGAGCTGCATGATCAGTTCTCCGATGCGTTCTTGAGAGTGCGGTAAGCGGCGACGAGGGCCGTGGTGGACGGGTCGAGACCGGGCACGTCGGCGCCCTCGGTGAGCGCGGGCTCGACGCGCTTGGCGAGCACCTTGCCCAGCTCCACGCCCCACTGGTCGAAGGAGTCGATGTTCCACACCGCGCCCTGGACGAACACCTTGTGCTCGTAGAGGGCGATGAGCTGGCCGAGCACCGACGGGGTCAGTTCGGGGGCGAGGATCGTGGTGGTGGGGTGGTCGCCGCGGAAGGTGCGGTGCGCGACCTGCTCCTCGGCCACGCCCTCCGCGCGTACCTCCTCGGCGGTCTTGCCGAAGGCGAGCGCCTGGGTCTGGGCGAAGAAGTTGGCCATCAACAGGTCGTGCTGGGCCTTCAGTTCCTCGCTCAGCTCGCCGACCGGGCGGGCGAAGCCGATGAAGTCCGCCGGAATCAGCTTGGTGCCCTGGTGGATCAACTGGTAGTAGGCGTGCTGGCCGTTGGTGCCCGGGGTGCCCCAGACGACCGGGCCGGTCTGCCACTCCACCGGCCGGCCGTCCCGCTGCACCGACTTGCCGTTGGACTCCATGTCCAGCTGCTGGAGGTAGGCGGTGAACTTCGACAGGTAGTGCGAGTACGGCAGCACCGCGTGGGTCTGGGCGTCGTGGAAGTTGTCGTACCAGATGCCCAGCAGGCCCAGCAGCAGCGGCGCGTTGGCCTCGGCGGGCGCGGTGCGGAAATGGTCGTCGACGATCCGGAAACCGTCGAGCATCTCGCGGAAGCGGTCCGGGCCGATGGCGATCATCAGGGACAGGCCGATCGCGGAGTCGTACGAGTACCGCCCGCCGACCCAGTCCCAGAACTCGAACATGTTGTCCGGGTCGATGCCGAACTCGGTGACCTTCTCCGCGTTCGTGGACAGCGCCACGAAGTGCTTGGCCACGGCCTTGTCGTCGCTGTCGAAGGCCTTCAGCAGCCACGAGCGGGCCGAGGTCGCGTTGGTGATCGTCTCGATCGTGGTGAACGTCTTGGACGCCACGATGAACAGCGTCTCGGCCGGGTCCAGATCCCGGATCGCCTCGTGGAGGTCGGCGCCGTCCACGTTCGAGACGAACCGGAGCGTCAACTCCCGTGCGGTGTACGGGCGCAGCGCCTCGTAGGCCATCGCGGGTCCGAGGTCGGAACCGCCGATGCCGATGTTGACGACGTTGCGGATCCGCCTGCCGGTGTGGCCGGTCCACTCGCCGGAGCGGACGCGCTCGGCGAAGCCGCTCATCTTGTCGAGCACGGCGTGCACCTTCGGCACCACGTTCTCGCCGTCGACCTCGACCACCGCGTCCCGGGAGGCGCGCAGTGCGGTGTGCAGCACGGCCCGGTTCTCGGTGACGTTGATCCGCTCCCCGCGGAACATGGCGTCCCGCAGCGCGAACACGCCGGTGGCGGTGGCGAGTTCCTGGAGCAGGGCCAGGGTCTCGTCGGTGATCAGCTGCTTGCTGTAGTCGATGTGCAGGTCGCCGACCCGCACGACGTACCGCTCGGCGCGGCCGGGGTCCGCGGCGAACAGCTCCCGCAGACGCGGCTGGTCCTGGGCGCGGTGGTCGGCGAGGGCCGTCCACTCGGGCCGCTGGGTGAGCTTCGGGTAGTCGGCCATCTCAGGCGTTCTCCTTGGTGCCCTCGCCCCGGAGGGCGATGGCGTACATCTCGTCGGCGTCGAGGCGGCGCAGTTCCTCGGCGATCAGTTCGGATGTGGCGCGGACCTTCAGGGCGAGGGTGCGCGGCGGCTGGCCCGGCAGGGTCAGCGTGGCCAGGGGGCCCGCGGGGCGGTCGACGACGATCTCGCCGTTCGCGGTGCCGAGGCGTACGGCCGTCACGAAGGGGCCGGCGCTGTGCACCCGGTCCACCGGGACGCCCAGGCGGGCCTGGAGCCAGCGGGCGAGCAGCTCGGCGCTGGGGTTGTCGGCCTCCGCCTCGACGGCCGCCGAGGTCACCTTCACCCGGGCCTGGTCCAGGGCGGCGGCCAGCATCGACCGCCACAAAGTCAGCCGGGTCCAGGCGAGGTCGGTGTCGCCGGGCGCGTAGTTGCGCATGCGGGACTCCAGGACCTCCAGTGGCCGGTCGACGGCATAGAGATCGGTGATCCGGCGCTGGGCGAGCGCGCCCAGCGGGTCCTTCGCGGGTGCCTCCGGCGCGTCCACCGGCCACCACACGACCACCGGGGCGTCCGGCAGCAGCAGCGGCAGGACCACCGAGTCGGCGTGGTCGGAGACCTCGCCGTAGGTGCGCAGCACGACCGTCTCGCCGGTGCCGGCCTCGGAGCCGACCCGGACCTCCGCGTCCAGCCGGGAGGCGGTGCGGTCGCGCAGGGTACGGGCGTGCCGCTTGATGACGACCAGGGTGCGCGAGGGGTGCTCGTGCGAGGCCTCCTCGGCCGCCTTGATCGAGTCGTAGGCGTTCTCCTCGTCCGTGACGATGACCATCGTCAGGACCATGCCCACGGCCGGCGTACCGATGGCGCGGCGGCCCTGCACCAACGCCTTGTTGATCTTGCTTGCCGTGGTGTCGGTCAGGTCGATCTTCATGGCCTGCGCCAGCTCCGTCCGTCTCGTGCGAGCATCTCGTCGGCTTCCCTCGGTCCCCAGCTGCCCGACGCGTACTGCGCCGGCCTGCCGTGCGCCGCCCAGTACTCCTCGATCGGGTCGAGGATCTTCCAGGACTCTTCCACTTCCTGGTGACGGGGGAACAGGTTGGCGTCGCCCAGCAGCACGTCCAGGATGAGCCGCTCGTACGCCTCCGGGCTCGACTCGGTGAACGACTCGCCGTAGGCGAAGTCCATCGACACGTCCCGGATCTCCATCGACGTGCCCGGCACCTTCGAGCCGAAGCGGACCGTCATGCCCTCGTCCGGCTGGACGCGGACGACGATCGCGTTCTGGCCCAGCTCCTCGGTGGCGGTGGAGTCGAACGGGGAGTGCGGGGCCCGCTTGAAGACCACCGCGATCTCGGTGACCCGGCGGCCGAGCCGCTTGCCGGTGCGCAGGTAGAAGGGGACGCCCGCCCAGCGGCGGTTGTCGATGCCCAGCTTGACCGCGGCGAAGGTGTCGGTCTTCGACTCGGGGTCGATGCCGTCCTCTTCGAGGTAGCCGACGACCTTCTCGCCGCCCTGCCAGCCGGCCGCGTACTGCCCGCGCACGGTGTGCCGGCCCAGGTCCTCCGGCAGGCGCACCGACTTCAGCACCTTCAGCTTCTCGGTGAGCAGCGCCTCCGCGTCGAACGCGATGGGCTCCTCCATGGCGGTGAGCGCCATCAGCTGGAGCAGGTGGTTCTGGATGACGTCCCGGGCGGCGCCGATGCCGTCGTAGTAGCCGGCCCGGCCGCCGATGCCGATGTCCTCGGCCATCGTGATCTGCACGTGGTCCACGTACGACCGGTTCCAGATCGGCTCGTACATCTGGTTGGCGAAGCGCAGCGCCAGCATGTTCTGGACGGTCTCCTTGCCGAGGTAGTGGTCGATCCGGAACACCTGGTCCGGCTCGAACACCTCGTGCACGATCGCGTTCAGCTCGCACGCGCTGTCCAGGTCGTGCCCGAACGGCTTCTCGATGACCGCGCGGCGCCAGGAGCCCTGCGGCGGGCTCGCCAGGCCGTGCTTCTTCAGCTGCTGCACGACCTTCGGGAAGAACTTCGGCGGCACCGAGAGGTAGAAGGCGAAGTTGCCGCCGGTGCCGCGGGAGGCGTCCAGCTCCTCGACGGCGTCCTTCAGCTGCTTGAACGCGGTGTCGTCGTCGAAGTCGCCGGGGATGAACCGCATGCCCTCGGCGAGCTGCTGCCACACCTCCTCGCGGAACGGGGTGCGGGAGTGCTCGCGCACGGAGTCGTGGACGACCTGCGCGAAGTCCTGGTCCTCCCACTCGCGGCGGGCGAACCCGACGAGGGAGAAGCCCGGCGGCAGCAGACCGCGGTTGGCCAGGTCGTAGACGGCCGGCATCAGCTTCTTGCGGGACAGGTCGCCGGTCACCCCGAAGATGACCAGTCCCGACGGGCCGGCGATGCGGGGGAGCCGGCGGTCGCGGGCGTCCCGCAGCGGGTTCTCCCAGTCGGCGGCCGGACCCACCGGGACCCGCACCGCCTCGGGTGCGGACGCCTGCGGTGCGGACGCCTGCGGCTCGGGTGCCTGCGGTGCGGGCGCCTCGGCGGAGGGCGCGTTGCCGGAGGGCGCGTTGTCGGAGGGTGCGTTGTCGGAGGGTGCGTTGTCGGTCATCGGGCGTCAGCTCCCTTGCTCTTCAGGGACGAGGCCACGGCGTCCAGCAGGTCCTGCCAGGCCGCCTCGAACTTGGCGACGCCCTCGTCCTCCAGCTGCTGGACGACCTCGCGGTAGGAGATGCCGAGCCGTTCGACGGCCGCCAGGTCGGCGCGGGCCTGCGGGTAGCCGCCGGTCACCGTGTCACCGGTGATCTCGCCGTGGTCGGCGACCGCGATCAGCGTGGCCTCCGGCATGGTGTTGACGGTGCCCGGGGCGACCAGCTCGTCCACGTACAGGGTGTCCTTGTACGCGGGGTCCTTCACCCCGGTGGACGCCCACAGCGGGCGCTGCTTGTTCGCCCCGGCACCGGCGAGCGACAGCCAGCGGTCGGAGGCGAAGACCTCCTCGTAGGCCTCGTAGGCGAGGCGGGCGTTGGCGAGGGCCGCGCGGCCCTTGAGGGCGAGGGCCTCGTCGGTGCCGAGGGCGGTCAGCCGCTTGTCGATCTCGCTGTCGACGCGGGAGACGAAGAAGGACGCCACCGAGTGGATCGTGGCGAGGTCGACGCCCCGCTCGCGGGCCTTCTCCAGGCCGGCCAGGTAGGCGGCCATGACCTCGCGGTAGCGCTCCAGCGAGAAGATCAGGGTCACGTTGACGCTGATGCCGAGGCCGACGACCTCGGTGATCGCCGGCAGGCCCGCCCGGGTCGCCGGAATCTTGATCATCACGTTGGGCCGGTCCACCAGCCAGGCCAGCTGCTTGGCCTCGGCGACGGTTGCCCCGGTGTCGTGGGCGAGGCGCGGGTCGACCTCGATGGAGACCCGGCCGTCCCGGCCGCCCGAGGTGTCGTACACGTCACGCAGGATGTCGGCGGCGTCGCGCACGTCCGCGGTCGTCATCATCCGTACGGCCTCGTCGACCGTCACACCCCGTACGGCGAGGTCGGCCAGCTGCTCCTCGTAGCCCTCGCCGGAACCGATGGCGGCCTGGAAGATGGACGGGTTGGTGGTGACACCGACGGCGCTTCCGCTCGCCACCAGCTCGGCGAGGTTGCCCGAGGTGATCCGCTTGCGGGACAGGTCGTCCAGCCAGATCGACACGCCCTCGTCGGCGAGGCGCTTGAGGGCTCCCGGGGTCGCGATTGCTTCGGTCACTGTGCTCATCTTTCTCTGTGTCGGTGTCAGGCGCGCGCCGCGGCGAGCGACTCGCGGGCCGCGGCGGCGACGTTCTCGTGGGTGAAGCCGAACTCGGCGAACAGGGTCTTGGCGTCGGCGGAGGCACCGAAGTGCTCCAGCGAGACGATGCGTCCCGCGTCGCCGACGTAGCGGTACCAGGTCAGGCCGATACCGGCCTCGACCGCGACCCGGGCCTTCACGGCCGGCGGCAGCACCCGTTCGCGGTACTCGCGCGGCTGCTCCTCGAACCACTCCACGGACGGCATGGACACCACCCGCGTGCCGGTCCCCTCGGCCTCCAGCAGCTCGCGCGCGGCCACGGCCAGCTGCACCTCGGAGCCCGTCGCGATGATGATCACCTCCGGGACCTCCGTCGAGGACTCGCGCAGTACGTAGCCGCCCTTGGCCGCGTCCTCGTTCGGCGCGTACACCGGCACGCCCTGGCGGGTGAGCGCGAGCCCGTGCGGGGCGGGGTGCGTGGCGTGCCTCTTCAGGATCTCGGCCCAGGCGACCGCGGTCTCGTTGGCGTCCGCCGGGCGGACGACGTTCAGACCCGGGATCGCGCGCAGCGAGGCCAGGTGCTCGACCGGCTGGTGGGTGGGGCCGTCCTCGCCGAGACCGACCGAGTCGTGCGTCCACACGTAGGTCACCGGCAGCTGCATCAGCGCCGACATCCGGACGGCGTTGCGCATGTAGTCGGAGAAGACGAGGAAGGTACCGCCGTAGATCCGGGTGTTGCCGTGCAGGGCGATGCCGTTCATCGCCGCGGCCATGGAGAACTCGCGGATGCCGAAGTGCACGGTACGGCCGTACGGGTCGGCCTCGGGCAGCGGGTTGCCCTTCGGCAGGAAGGAGCTGGTCTTGTCGATGGTGGTGTTGTTGGAGCCGGCGAGGTCGGCGGAGCCACCCCACAGCTCCGGGAGGACCGGACCGAGCGCCTGCAGGACCTTGCCGGAGGCGGCGCGGGTGGCGACCGACTCGCCCTCCTCGAAGACCGGGATGCCGTCCTCCCAGCCCTCGGGCAGCTCGCCCTTGGCGACGCGGTCGAAGAGCTCGGCCCGCTCGGGCCGGGCGGCACGCCACTCGGCGATCCGCTTGTCCCAGGCCGCGTGCGCCTCGGCGCCCCGGTCCAGGGCCCGCCGGGTGTGCCGCAGGACCTCGTCGGCCACCTCGAAGGACTGCTCGGGGTCGAAGCCGAGGACGCGCTTGGTGGCGGCGATCTCCTCGGCGCCGAGCGCGGAGCCGTGGGCGGCCTCGGTGTTCCGGGCGTTCGGGGCGGGCCAGGCGATGATCGTGCGCATCGCGATGATCGACGGCCGCTCGGTCTCCGCCTGCGCGGCCTTCAGCGCCGCGTACAGCGCGTGCACGTCGACGTCGCCGTTCTCCTCCGGCTCGATGCGCTGCACGTGCCAGCCGTAGGCCTCGTAGCGCTTCAGCACGTCCTCGGAGAAGGCGGTCGCGGTGTCGCCCTCGATGGAGATGTGGTTGTCGTCGTAGAGGAAGACCAGGTTGCCGAGCTTCTGGTGGCCGGCGAGGGAGGAGGCCTCGGCGGAGACGCCCTCCTGCAGGTCGCCGTCGGAGACGATCGCCCAGACGGTGTGGTCGAAGGGGGAGTCGCCCTCGGGGGCCTCGGGATCGAACAGGCCGCGCTCGTAGCGGGCGGCCATCGCCATGCCGACGGCGTTCGCGACGCCCTGGCCGAGCGGGCCGGTGGTGGTCTCCACACCGGCGGTGTGCCCGTACTCGGGGTGGCCCGGCGTCTTCGAACCCTGGGTGCGGAAGGCCTTCAGGTCGTCCAGCTCCAGCTCGTACCCGGCGAGGAACAGCTGTGTGTACAGGGTCAGCGAGGTGTGGCCGGGGGAGAGGACGAAGCGGTCACGGCCGGTCCACTCGGGGTCGGCCGGGTCGTGTCGCATCACCTTCTGAAAGATCGTGTACGCGGCAGGCGCCAGGCTCATCGCGGTGCCCGGGTGCCCGTTGCCCACCTTCTGTACCGCGTCGGCCGCCAGAATCCGGGCGGTGTTCACGGCGCGCCGGTCGAGGTCGGTCCACTCGAAGCTGTCGGAAGTCTGGGTGGTCATCTTCAAGAAATCCTCGTTCGGTACGGGATGGCTGGCCGGACGCGTTCAAACTTAAAAGTCTGACTTTTTCGAAGAAAGGTCGGGGTGTGTCAGCCTGTGGTGAATCTGGGACAGTGATCACGCGACAGGGACGGCACGAAAAGGACATGACAGCCATAAGAGGCCAAGACGGCGACGGCGGGGGCCGAGCCGGTGGCGACAGCGGCCGTGCGGGCGGTGGCGATGGCGGCCGTGCGGGCGGTGGCGATGGCGGCCGTGCCACCGGTGGCGACAGCGGTCCGGCCGAGGCTGACGGGGTCAGCGAGGCTGACGGGATCAGAACCTTCCCCTTCCCTGCCGAACTGGCCGTCGGTGGCGTCGGCATGCAGGTCGGCCCCATGGGCACCGACCACACCTGGCACGCCGACGCCCCCCTGCACCGCGTCCACCGCATCGACTTCCACGTGGTCATGCTCTTCACCGACGGCCCCGTACGGCACATGATCGACTTCACCGAGTACCAGGCCGACGCCGGTGACCTGCTGTGGATCCGCCCCGGACAGGTCCACCGGTTCTCCCGCGAGTCCGTGTACCGCGGAACCGTCCTGACCATGCAACCCGGCTTCCTGCCCCGTGCCACCGTCGAGGCCACCGGCCTGTACCGCTACGACCTGCCGCCCCTGCTGCACCCCGACCCGGCGCAGCTCACCGCGCTCCAGGCGGCCCTCGACCAACTGCGCCGCGAGTACGAGGACACCGCCACGCTCCCGCTCAGCCTGCACACGGCCGTCCTGCGGCACACCCTGACCGCGGCCCTGCTGCGCCTCGCCCACCTCGCCGCCAGCTCCGCGGAGACCTCACGCGGGCACACCGACAGCACCTTCACCCGCTTCCGGGACGCCGTCGAGCGGGGCTTCGCCACCAACCACAGCGTCAGCGCCTACGCCGACGCCCTCGGTTACTCCCGCCGCACCCTGGTCCGCGCCGTCCGCGCGGCCACCGGCGAGACACCGAAGGGCTTCATCGACAAACGGGTCGTCCTGGAGGCCAAACGCCTCCTCGCCCACACCGACCTGCCCATCGGCCGCGTCGGGGCGGCCGTGGGCTTCCCCGACGCGGCCAACTTCTCCAAGTTCTTCCACCTGCACACCGGGCAGACGCCGGTGGGGTTCCGGGCGGAGCTGCGGTAGGCCGTACCCTCCGCGGTGCCGGACCCCGTCGCCGGCGTCCCCGCCCGCGCATCCGGCGGCATCCCGTGAGCCGGCCCGGGAGGGAACCGGCCTACCGCACCGGCTCGCCGGTCAGCCAGGGCATCCGGTGGACGAGGGTGTCGCGCATCCGCGTCAGGGACTCGATGCGCTCCTGGAGTTCGGCCACCCGGCGTGCGCCCACCTCGTGGTGCGACGCGCAGGAATCCGAGTACGCGAACACCTCCGGCAGGCCGCTGTCGAGGTAGCGGACGAAGGACTTCACGTTCTCCACCGTGAACCCGGACGCGAGCAGGTCCCGCACCTTGCGGACCCGGGTGACCGCCTCCGGCCCGTACACCCGGTACCCGGCCGCGGTCCGCCCCGGATCCAGCAGACCCCGCTCCTCGTAGTACCGCAGGGTCCGGGTCGTCGTACCCGTCGTCGAGGCGAGTTCACCGATGAGCATCACAACCGCCCCCAACACCCAGCCGGACCACGGTCTTCCCGGTGTACCGGCCGCGCACCAGGTCGGCCAGCGCGGCCGGGGCCCCGGCCAGGCCGTCGACCACCGTCTCGTCGTACCCGATCGATCCGTCCCGCGGCCAGCCCCGGAACCGCTCCGCGAACTCCGCCGCCATGTCCTGGTGTTCGCGGACCGTGAAGCCGCGCAGGGTCAGCCGTTTGGCGATGACGGTCATCGGATCGCCGGGCCCGGGATCGGGCAGTCCCGTGGACTGCCGGTGCAGGGCCCCGCACAGGGCGATCCGGCCGTGCTCGTTCATCACCTCGACCGCGGCCCGCGGCTGCTCACCGCCGACGTTGCCGAAGTGGACGTCGATACCGTCGGGTGCGGCCTCGCGGAGCCGGTCCAGGACGGGGCCGTCGTGGTGGTCGAAGGCCGCGTCGAAACCGAGCCGTTCGGTCAGGTACGCGACCTTCGCCGCCGAGCCGGCGCTGCCGATCACCCACCGCGCCCCCATCAGCCGGGCGATCTGCCCGGCCAGACCGCCGATCGCGCCGGCCGCGCTGGACACGAACACCGTGTCCCCCGGCCGGAGCCGGGCCGCCTCCACGAGGCCCGCATAGGCGACGAGCCCGAAACCGAGGTGCAGGGAAGGGGTCGGATAGGCGTCCCGGTCGACCCGCCGGAACGCCCCGGCGTCGGCCACCGCGTACTCCCGCCGGCCCAGCCGGTGCACCACCAGGTCGCCCGGGGAGAGGGCAGGGTGGGCGGAGACGAGGACCTCGCCCACCGCGTCCCCGTGCATCGGCGCACCGATCTCGTAGCGGGGGAGCGGCAGCCGGGCGTCCTCCGCCATCAGCAGCAGCATGCCGGGGTCGAGGGAGAGGAACAGGTTGCGGACGAGGACCCGGCCCGGTGCCGGTTCCGGTACGGGCACTTCGGTCGGCTCGATGTCGCCGGGCGCGGGCAGTCCGCGCGGGCGGGCCGTGAGGCGGGCCTGGAGGCCCGTACGGGAAGGGGCCGGTGTGGTCGTCATGCCGGCGACGCTAGGGGTTGACGCATGCGTGAAGGTCAACTCCCCGGCGCCGCCGGTTCCGTGCCCTCTCAGTGACCGAAGTCGAACCAGTTCACGTTCACGAAGTCGGCCGGCTGGCCGCTGGTGAAGGTGAGGTAGACGTCGTGCGTGCCGGTCACGGCACCGATGTTGGCCGGCACCGTCCGCCAGGACTGCCAGCCCCCGGTGCTGCCCACGGCGAAGCTGCCGACGGGTGCGTTGGTACGGCTGTCCAGGCGCACCTCGACCAGTCCGCTGACCCCGTTCGCCGCGCCGCTCGCCACCCGCGCGTAGAACTGCCTGGCCGCCGGGGACCCGAAGTCGACGCCCTTGTACAACGCCCAGTCGCCGTTCGCGAGGGACCCGATGTCCTGCCCGCCGCCGGTGTCCGTGGTGGTCTCCGCCACGACGCCGGACTGGCCGTCGTAGGACTCGGCCTGGATGGCGCTGTAGGCGTCCCGGTTGCCGGACGGCGGGGGAGTGGTGCCGCCGCCGGAGGACTGCAGGACCTGCACGTAGTCGACGGCCATCGGGTGGCCCGGCTCGGTCCCGCCGTCCGGGCCGCCGCCGAACGCGTCCGGGAAACCGCCACCCATCGCGACGTTGAGGATGAGGAAGTAGCCGTGGTTGGTGGCGTTCGCCCAGGTCGTCGCGTCGACCTGGTTGGCCCGCACGGTGTGGAAGGTGACGCCGTCGAGGGAGAAGCGGATCTCCTCCGGGCTGGTCGAGCGGTCCCACTCCATCGCGTAGGTGTGGAAGCCGGCCTGACAGGTGGTGCCGGTGCAGGAGGTGGAGTTGCCGATGCCGGAGGTCTCGTTGCACGGGCCGCCCGGGTTGGTGCCGCAGTGCATGGTGGCCCAGTCGGTGTTCAGGCCCTGGACGTTCTCCATGATGTCCAGCTCGCCGACGCCCGGCCAGTTCCAGTAGTTGCCGCGGAACGGCGCGCCGAGCATCCAGAACGCCGGCCAGTAACCCTTCGCCGCCGCGCCGGTGACGTTGGGCATCTGGATCCGCGCCTGCACGCGCAGCTTTCCGCCCGCCGGGGGCCGGAAGTCGGTGCGGGTGGTCTCGATCCGGCCGGAGGTCCAGTGGCCGACGGAGTCGCGGCGCGGGGTGATGAGCAGGTTGCCGTTGCCGTCCAGGGAGACGTTGCCGGTGCTCGACGTCATCGTCTCGACCTCGCCGGTGCCCCAGTTGGCGGCTCCGCCGGGGTACGAGGTCCCCGTGTCGTACTGCCAGTTCGCGGTGTTCACACCGGAGCCGGCCGCGCCGTTGAAGTCGTCCGCGAAGACCTGCGTCCAGCCCGCGGGCGGGGCGGGCGCGGAGGCGTCGGCGGGCGCGGTGGCGGCCGTGGCGAGGGCCGCCGCGAGGCAGAGTGTGGCGGCGACGGCGCCGAACACCCGGCGCAGCGGGCGGTGCGACGGGCGGGGTCTGGGGATGCCGGAGGGTGCGCTCATGGGGAGCCTCTCGGGTACGAAGGGTGCGAGGGAGGCGTGAGAGCGCTCCCATGCGCTGGCGTGAGAGCGCTCTCAACGGTGCCGCCAATGTGCTCCCCGCCCCGGTGACCGTCAACCCTTGAAGCAAGGAAAGTCCGTGTGGGCACGCGGAGTTCAGGCGGTGAAGCCGCCCGTCTCCGCTCAGACCGTGCGGTCCGGCGGGCGTCCGTCACATCGAGGAGGAGGGGGCCGATGAGCGTGCCGGCGCGCCGCGCCGGTCGTGGCACTGCTACTAGGGTGCAGACGTGGAGAAAGGTGCGGGCGTGAGGCTGACGATTCTGGGCGGCGGCGGATTCCGGGTCCCCCTGGTGTACGGCGCGCTGTTGACCGACCGCGCCGAGGGGCGGGTCACCGAGGTGGTGCTGCACGATCCGGACGAGCGCCGGCTGCGTGCGGTGAGCCGGGTCCTGGCCGAGCAGGCCGCCGGCATCCCCGACGCGCCCACGGTGACCGCCACCACCGACCTGGACGAGGCGCTGCGCGGCGCCGGCTTCGTCTTCTCCGCGATCCGGGTCGGCGGTCTCGCGGGAAGGGCGGAGGACGAACGGGTCGCGCTCGCGGAAGGCGTGCTGGGCCAGGAGACCGTCGGCGCGGGCGGGATCGCCTACGGGCTGCGCACGGTCCCCGTCGCCGTCGACATCGCCCGGCGCGTGGCCCGTCTCGCCCCGGACGCCTGGGTCATCAACTTCACCAACCCGGCCGGCCTGGTCACCGAGGCCATGTCCCGCCACCTCGGCGACCGCGTCATCGGCATCTGCGACTCCCCGGTGGGCCTGGGCCGCCGGATTGCCCGCGTCCTCGGCGCCGACCCGGACGAGGCCTTCGTCGACTACGTCGGCCTCAACCACCTCGGCTGGGTGCGCGGCCTCCGGGTCGCCGGACGCGACGAACTGCCGCGCCTGCTGGGCGACCCCGCGCTGCTCGGCTCCTTCGAGGAGGGCAGGCTGTTCGGCCCCGACTGGCTGCGCTCCCTCGGCGCGATCCCCAACGAGTACCTGCACTACTACTACTTCAACCGGGAGACGGTCCGCGCCTACCAGGAGGCCGAGCAGACCCGGGGCGCCTTCCTGCGCGACCAGCAGGCCCGGTTCTACGAGGAGGCGGCCGACACCGGCCGCTCCGCCCTGCGCGCCTGGGACCGCACCCGCGCCGAGCGCGAGGCCACCTACATGGCCGAGAACCGGGAGAGCGCCGGCGCGGGCGAACGCGAGGCCGAGGACCTGTCCGGCGGGTACGAGAAGGTCGCCCTCGCGCTGATGCGGGCCATCGCCCGGGACGAGCGTGCCACCCTGATCCTCAACGTCCGCAACCGCTCCACCCTGCCCGTCCTCGACGCCGACGCGGTCGTCGAGGTCCCGTGCCTGGTCGACGCGAGCGGCGCCCACCCGCTCGCCGCCGACCCGCTGCCCGCGCACGCCACCGGCCTGGTGTGCTCGGTCAAGGCCGTCGAGCGCGAGGTGCTGGCCGCCGCCGAGTCCGGTTCCCGGACGACCGCCGTGAAGGCCTTCGCCCTGCATCCGCTGGTCGACTCGGTCACGGTGGCCCGCCGGCTGGTCGAGCGCTACACCGAGGTCCACCCGGGCCTGGCGTACCTGGGATGAGCACGAGGACCGCCCCGGGCGAGCCGCGCGCGGGGTGCGCGCAGGCCCGTCCGACGGGACGGGCCCGTACCGTCGGGGGAGGTGCCCCGACCGGGGGGCGGGGCTCCGCCCGATGCGGGGCCGTGCACGGCGCCGGACAGCCCCCACCTCCCTGGTACCCGACGGCGCCCTGCGGGCTGTGGGGCCTGGCCTCCCGCCGGGGGCCCCGGCGGAGCCGCCGGCTCCGGACCTGAGGGCCGCGGTGCCCCGGATCTGCCCGATGCACGGATCTGCCCGATGCACGGATCTGCCCGATGCGCGGATCCGCCCGATGCGCGGATCCGTCGCACGGTCGGGAGCAACCGCAGGCGAGCGGCCACGGCGGACCCGCGCCCGGCGCGGTACCTAGAGCGGCAGCACCTGGGCCGCCTGCACAGGCGCCGGCACGGCCGGCAGCAGAACGTCGGGCGACTCCCCCCGCTGCCGAGGAAGCGTCGCGGGTGACAGCGGGCGCGGCCCCGACACCACCGTGTAGTCCTGCCCCAGGAACGGCGGCTCGATCACCCCGGGGTCCTCGCCCAGCGCCAACCGCACCGCCGCCCAAGGGGCGTTCACCCCGCAGAGCGACAGCTGGTGCAGCCCGCCCGCGGGCCTCGTGTTGACGTCCAGCAGCACCGGGCGGTCGCCGAGCACGCGGAACTGGATGTTGGACAGGTGGTGCAGGCCGAAGCCCTCCGCGATCAGCCGGGCCGGCGCCAGCCACCGCTCGTCCAGGGTGAAGCCCCGGCGGCGGCCGTTCTTGGTACGGCCCACCGCGAGCCGTACCCGGTTGTCCGGCCCGGTCAGGCAGTCGACGGACACCTCGGGCTGCTCCAGCCGGGGCATCACCAGCCAGTCCACCGGCGCCTCGGCCCGCCGCAGCGCGTCGAGGACCAGGTCCAGCTGGACGTGGGGGCCGGGGAAGCCGGTCAGGTGCGCGAGCGAGAAAGGGGACCGGGTGATCACCCGGAAGCCCACACCGCCCGCACCGGCGGCGGGCTTGAAGCACGCCCGGTGCCCGGACGCCTCCAACTCCTCAACGGCCGCGAGGAGTTCGTCCGCCGTCCGGACCCGGTGCCACGGCGGGACCGGCACGCCCACCGAGCGCACCGCCTCGTACGCGGTCGCCTTGTCCTCGAAGACGGCGACCGCCTGGGGCGTCGGCGCCAGCAGCGCCGTACCGGCCGCCGCGAAGTCGGCGCGGTGCGCCACGATCGCGGCCTGGTGCAGCCGGGGCACGAACACGTCGATGCCGCGCCGGACGCACTGGTCGAGGGCGTACTCGACGTACGCGGCCGGTGACAGGTCCTCCGGCTCCAGGTCGGCGGTGTCGGCGGCGGCCAGCACGGGCGAGTCGGGGTCGCCGTGCGTGGCGTGGATCTCGACCGCGCGATCGCTGGGATTTCTGCGCAGCTGATCCATGAAGAACACGTTCTCCGCGTACGTGCGGTTGAGCCAGACGCGTACGCGAGAGAGCATGCAGGCCGCCTTTCGGGGGTGTGCGGGCAGGGCGGAGCGGCCCGTGCCCGGGCAGGGGGGAGGAAGGGTCACCAAACGGCCCCGTCGAAAGGGGAGTTGAGGGCGCTGGTGTCGGGGCGATCATACGGCTTTCCCGAGGCCGCTCGTGCAACGCGGGTGTCACGGTTTTCCGGCCCTGTTGATCACGGACAGAGCCGTGGCCACGGGCGAAGCCATCGGCAAGATCGTGCGTGCGGTCGTCGGCGTGACGCGGGACGGCGCGGGCGCGGCGCGGTGAGGCGCGGGCGCAGGGCGGTGAGGCGCGGGCGCGGACCGGCGTGACGCGGTACCGCGCGGGCGCGGACCGGCAGTCCGTGCCGACCCGCCGGAAGCTGACACGCGGACAGGATCCCCTTGTCCCGGGGCCGGTCGATGTGTTCTCGTTGTGTCATCGGATGATCGGAAGGGGTGCGCGGGTGGAGTCGACGGCCGGGGCCGGACAGCTGCTGGCCATCAGCGACCTGCACATCAGCTATCCGGACAACCGCGCCCTGATCGAGGGCATGCGTCCGCAGAGCGACGAGGACTGGCTGATCGTGGCCGGGGACGTCGCGGAGACCGTGGCCGACGTCCGCTGGGCCCTCGGCACGCTCGCGAGCCGCTTCCGCAAGGTGCTGTGGGCACCCGGCAACCACGAACTGTGGACCCATCCGAGCGACCCGGTCACCCTGCGCGGCGTCGCCCGCTACGAGCATCTGGTCGAGGTCTGCCGCGAGCTGGGCGTCGTCATCCCGGAGGACCCCTACCCGGTGTGGCACGGCCCCGGCGGCCCGGTCGTCGTCGCCCCGCTCTTCCTGCTGTACGACTACTCGTACCTGCCGGCCGGCTCCACCACCAAGGCCGAGGGCCTGGCCTACGCCGAGAGCACGGGCATCGTCTGCAACGACGAGTTCCTGCTGCACCCCGACCCCTACCCGACCCGTGAGGCCTGGTGCCGGGCGCGGGTCGCCGAGACCGAGCGCAGGCTCGCCGAGCTGCCCGCGGACCTGCCGACGGTGCTGGCCGGCCACTGGCCGCTGCACCGGCACCCCACCGAGGTCCTGTGGCACCCCGAGTTCGCCATGTGGTGCGGCACCACGCTGACCGCCGACTGGCACCGGCGGTTCCGCGTCGCCACCATGGTCTACGGCCATCTGCACATCCCCCGCACCACCTGGCAAGACGGAGTCCGCTTCCTGGAGGCCTCCGTGGGATACCCGCGCGAGTGGCGCAAGCGCCCGGACCCCCCGGGGAGGCTGCGCCGCGTTCTCCCGATGGAGGTCGAAGCAGGTGATCGAGGAGCTGCTCCCGGAGTCGGTCGTGGCCGTGGAGGCACGGGCTGACGACCCGCTGTGGGAGACCCCGCTCTACCCGGCGGAGGAGGCGCTCGTCGCCCGCTCGGTGGCGAAGCGGCGGCGCGAGTTCGCGGCCGTGCGCGGGTGTGCCCGGCGCGCGATGGAGAAGCTCGGCGTGCCGCCGCAGCCGGTACTCAGCGGCGAGCGGGGTGCTCCCGGCTGGCCCGACGGGATCGTCGGCAGCATGACCCACTGCGACGGGTACTGCGCCGCCGCGCTGGTCCGCGCCGCCGACCTCGTCTCCCTCGGCATCGACGCCGAACCGCACGGTCCGCTGCCGGAGGGCGTCGGCGCCTCGGTCTTCCTGCCCGCCGAGGCGACCAGGCTCGACCAGCTGGCCGCGCGGTGGCCCGCCGTGCACTGGGACCGCCTGCTGTTCAGCGCCAAGGAGTCCGTCTACAAGGCGTGGTTCCCGCTCACCCGCAAGTGGCTGGACTTCTCCGAGGCCGACATCACCCTCCGCCCGGACGCCGGCGGCGACCAGTACGGCACCCTGCACGCCGAACTCCTCGTCCCCGGCCCCGTGATCGACGGCCACCACCTCCAGACCTTCGAGGGCCGCTGGGCGGTACGGGAGGGCGTGGTGGCCACGTCGGTGGTCATACCCCACACCTGACCGACCCGGCCCGCCCCGACACCACCCGCCCGGCGCTCCCGGCACCGCTCCACCGCCTCTGCGCCGACCCGGCACCACCGGCGTTCCCCGGCACCGCTCCACCGGTGCTCCGGGCGCGCTGTGGCCCCGGCACCGCCCCGCCGGACCACCGCCTCCGCCTCGGCACAGCTCCGCCGCCACCGGCGCCCCCGACACCGCTTCACCGGCGCTGTCCCCGACACCACCCGCCCGGCGCTCCCGGCACCGCTCCACCGCCTCCGCGCCAGCACCGCTCTACCGTAGCCACCGCCACCGCCTCCGCGTCGGCACGGTCCACCGCCATCGGCACCCCCGGCACCGCTCCACCGGCGCCCCCGGCACCGCGGCCTCGCCCGCCCCCGGCACAGCCGGCCCGCCCCCGGCACAGCCGGCCCGCCCCCGGCACAGCCACCCCGGCCGCCCCCGGCACTACTCCACCCGCGCGTTCCCGGACGGGTCGGACCCGGCGGCCACGGCGGCACCGGCGGTCCGCAGGGCCCGGCCGGTCCCACCGGCGGCCCGGTCACCCCCCGGGACGCGGGGCAGGTGTCACCGGGACGGGGTCCGGCCCCCGGCGTGCCTCGGGGACGGGGTCCGGTCCCGGTGTGTCCCCGGGACACGCGCGGGGCCGGCGCGCCCCCGGACGGAGTCGGGGCGGGGTGTGTCCGCCGGACGCAGGCGGGGCCGGTGTGGTGCCGGAAGGGGATCGGGGCGGACGGGTCTCCCGACCGGGGCGGAGGTGCGGACCCGCCGGAGGCTCACGCCGGCGGGGGGCACCAGTCGCGCAGGAGCCGGAAGAACGCCTCCTCGTTGCCCGCGAGGCCCGCGCGGGCCAGGGCCTGTTCCGCCTCGGCGAGGACGCTGGGCGGAACGACGGCGGGACGCGCCTCGTGCGGTGGCCCGTCGAAGGCGGCCCGCACCGTGTGCAGCAGCCGCAGGTAGGCCTGGACGGCGGTACGCTCACGGTCGGTCAGTACGGCGGTGGGCATCGGTCGGCTCTCCCCGAGTAGGCGTCACGGTCACGCGCCCTGCGGCGCACACCCCCCAGCTTGCCGCCCACCACTGACAACGCCGTCTGGCTCCGCGCCCGTTAGCCCGCTTAGCCGAGGCGGAAACGTTCCGGAACCATCCGTCCAGGAACCGTCCGCCCCCGCACCGGCCCCCGCGTCACGATTCGGGCCGCTTCACGCTCTCCAGGAGCATGTCCAGCCATTCGGCGACCTTGTCCCGATGCTGGTCCGTGGGCAACTGCGCGGCCCGCCAGGCGATTCCGCGCACACCGTGGTCCTGCAGCAGCCGCTCCAGCGGATCCTCCGCGGTCTCCGCGGCGGCCCGCTCCCGGTCCGCGAGCTTCTGCAGCAACTCCTGCTCGGTACGCTGCAGCGCACCCGCCAGCGCCTCCGGGTCCTCCGCGGTGAGGAACCCGGCGTGCACCCGGAAGAACCGCTGCAACGCGTCGCAGTGCTCCATGGTGGGCCGCCGGTCGCCGTTGATCAGGGCGCCGGCCTGCTGGCGGGACATGCCGGCCCCGTCGGCGATCTCCTGCTGGGTGTACTTGCGGCCGTTCGGTTTCAGCCGCGTGCGGCGCAGCAGGTCCAGGCGCTGCAGGAAGCGGGCCTGGACGTCCGGCTCGCCCGCGGGCCGGCCGCTCAGCAGGGCCCTCACCACCGGCTCCGGCACCCCGCAGGCGGTGGAGAGCCGCCCGACGTCGAAAACCTCGGTATGCGGCACACCGAGGCGGTCGGCGAGCGCGGTGACGCGGGCGACGACGGCCGGCAGCTGGGCGGTCGCCGAGGCGCCCGGATCCTCGTAGCCATCCGTCACCGACAGAACTCCTACGTCTCTAGAGGGCTTCAGATGCGGCCGTGCTTCTCACGAGCGATCGCCGTGAACTTCCCGGAGAGTAGCCGGTGTCTCGAACTCACATCCAGGTGTCGCCACAACTGTGGCGAATTTCAGCCGTCAACCGGCACGAAATGCCACGATAGTTGACACGACTCTTGCCGGGGCAGCAGGATCGCATCGCCGCGAGAAAGGCCGCAGAGGCAAGAGGGGTGACCTCCCGATGGCACATCAGGCAGGAGGGCAGCGGCCGGCACCGCGGCCCGTCCCCGAGACCTGCGAGACCCAGGCTTACCTTCAGGACTACGGAGCGCTGCTGGAGTACCTCGCCTGTCCGTCGCTGGTCGTGGACCGCCACTGGAACGTGGTCATGGCCAACAGCGCGTTCGAGACACTTTTCCAGGGCGTGCGCCCCCATCCGACGGCCATGCCGGGCGAGAACTTCCTCAGGTTCGTCCTCTTCCATCCCGACGCGGGCGAGATCCTCGGCGAGCACGAGCCCGGCTGGTGCCTGCCCATGCTGGCCCAGATCCGGTCCGCACTGGAGACGCACGCCCACGACCACGAACTCCAGGCACTGCGCCGGGAGATCGCCCAGGACCCGATCATGGAGGCCGCCTACCGGCAGGGCCTGCCGCACTGGATCCGGGCCGTCGGCGAGGCCGCGACCCGTCTCGACGGCGCCGTGCGCCTCCTGCACCACCCGGACCCGCGCCGCGGGCGCACCGAGTGCCGCATCGTGGAGGAGACGTCGCAGCCCCTGCTGGAGCTGGGTTACCGGCGTCTGACGATGATCCTGCGTGACCCCCGCCGGTCCGCCGCCCCGGTACGCCGGCAGCGCCGCCCGCGGGGCGCGCCCTCCCACCTGGCGGTCGTCCCGTCACCCGGGAACTGACCCGGCACCGTCGGCGTTCAGGTCGCCGACGGCGCCGGGCCGGCACACCACCCCGCCCCCCACCCGGCCCCCAGCCGCACCCGCCACGCTCCTCCGGCACTCCGCTTCTCCGGCACTCCGCCTCTCCGTTACGCAAGCCGTTTGCATCGCTTGCGCTACTCTTGCGCGCATGACGCGACGACTTGCGGAAGTGGCGAAAAAGGTCGGGGTCAGCGAGGCCACCGTCAGCCGGGTGCTCAACGGCAAGCCCGGGGTCTCCGAAGCCACCCGGCAGGCGGTGCTCACCGCCCTCGACGTCCTCGGCTACGAGCGCCCCACCCAGCTGCGCGGCGAACGCGCCCGGCTGGTCGGCCTCGTCCTGCCCGAGCTGCAGAACCCCATCTTCCCGGCGTTCGCCGAGGTCATCGGCGGCGCCCTCGCCCAGCTGGGGCTGACCCCCGTGCTGTGCACGCAGACCAAGGGCGGGGTGTCGGAGGCGGACTACGTCGAGCTGCTGCTCCAGCAGCAGGTCTCCGGGGTCGTGTTCGCCGGCGGTCTCTACGCCCAGGCCGACGCGCCGCACGACCACTACCGGCTGCTGGCCGAGCGGAACATCCCGGTGGTGCTGGTCAACGCGGCCATCGAGGACCTCGGCTTCCCCGGCGTGTCCTGCGACGACGCCGTAGCCGTCGAACAGGCCTGGCGGCACCTGGCCTCCCTCGGTCACGAGCGCATCGGCCTGCTCCTCGGCCCCGGCGACCACGTGCCCTCGGCCCGCAAACTGGCCGCCGCCCGGGAGATCGCCGGCGATCTGCCCGAGGAGTTCGTCGCACGCGCCATCTTCTCCCTGGAGGGCGGTCACGCCGCCGCCTCCCGGCTGATCGACCGGGGTGTCACCGGCATCGTCTGCGCCTCCGACCCGCTGGCGCTCGGCGCCGTACGGGCCGCCCGCCGCAAGGGGTACGACGTCCCGGGCCGGATCTCGGTCGTCGGCTACGACGACTCGGCGTTCATGAACTGCACCGAGCCCCCGCTGACCACCGTCCGCCAGCCCATCGAGGCCATGGGGCGCGCGGCCGTGGAGCTGCTGAACGCGCGGATCGGCGGCACCGCGGTACCCGCCGAGGAGCTGCTGTTCGAGCCCGAGCTGGTGGTCCGCGGCTCCACCGGGCAAGCCCCGCGCGGCTGAAATCGCAAAGATCCAGTCAGCTGTCCAACAATTGCAAATTCTGCGCGACATCTTGCGGGACCGCTGTCGGCGGTGCTTGAGTGTGCGGCGCCCACCGCTGCTGCCACGAGTGCCATGAGGGGTCCACCGATGAGAAGCACCGGGTTCCGCCGTACCGTCCTCGCGATCGGCGTCTGTTCCTCGCTCGCCCTCGCCGCCACCGCCTGCGGGTCCGGGGACGGCGGCTCGGCGGGCGGCAGGACGCGTATCACCGTCAACTGCGAGCCGCCGAAGAGCGCCAGAGTGGACCGCGCCTTCTTCGAGGAGGACGTCGCCGCGTTCGAGGACGCGCACCCGGACATCGACGTCGTCGCGCACGACGCCTTCCCCTGCCAGGACCCCAAGACCTTCGACGCCAAGCTCGCCGGCGGCCAGATGGAGGACGTCTTCTACACGTACTTCACCGACGCGCGGCACGTCGTCGACATCCGCCAGGCCGCCGACCTCACCCCGTACCTCAAGGAACTGAAGCACTACGACAGCGTCCAGAAGCAGCTGCGGGACATCTACACCGTGGACGGCAAGGTCTACGGCATCCCGCGCACCGGCTACTCCATGGGTCTGATCTACAACCGTGCCCTCTTCCGGAAGGCCGGCCTGGACCCCGACAGGCCCCCCGCCACCTGGGAGGAGGTCCGCGCCGCCGCGAAGAGGATCGCCGCCCTCGGCGGCGGCACCGTCGGCTACGCCGACTACAGCGCGCAGAACCAGGGCGGCTGGCACTTCACCGCCGAGCTGTACTCCCAGGGCGGCGACGTCGTCAGCGCGGACGGCGAGAAGGCCACCGTCGACACCCCAGAGGGCCGCGCCGTCCTGCGGAACCTGCACGACATGCGGTGGACCGACGACTCGATGGGCAGCAAGCAGCTCCTCGTCATCAACGACGTGCAGCAGATGATGGGTTCGGGCAAGCTCGGCATGTACCTCGCCGCCCCCGACAACATCCCGATCCTGGTCAAGGAGAAGGGCGGCAGCTACAAGGACCTCGCCCTGGCCCCCATGCCGGGCGGCGAGGGCACCCTCATCGGCGGCGACGGCTACATGTTCGCCAAGCACGACACGCCCGCCCAGATCCGCGCCGGCCTCAAGTGGCTCGACCACATGTTCCTCACCCCCGGCAAGGGCTTCCTCGGCGACTACGCGCGCGCCAGGAAGCACGACGCCCCCGTCGGCCTGCCCGAGCCGCGCCTGTTCACCGGCGCAGCCGACGCCACCGACCAGCGGGCCAAGAAGGCCAACGCCAACGTCCCGGTGGGGAACTACCAGGCGTTCCTCGACGGCAACCACAGGCTCCGGCTGAAGATCGAGCCGCCGCACGCCCAGCAGATCTACTCCGTCCTCGACTCCGTCGTCTCCGCCGTCCTGACCGAGAAGGACGCCGACACCGACCAGCTCCTCAAGGAGGCGTCCGGGAAGATCGACAGCGTTCTGGCCCGGAGCTGACCGCCATGACGAAGACGGCCGAGCGACGGCCCCCGACGCGGGCCACCGCCCACCCGGTCCCGGCGCCGCCACACGCGGGGGAGCGCAGGCGCCGCCTGATCGACCAGGCCCGCGCCTACGGCTTCCTCCTCGGCGGCCTGATCTGCTTCGCCCTGTTCTCCTGGTACCCGGCGATCCGCGCGGTCGTCATCGCCTTCCAGACGTACACCCCGGGCTCCCCGCCCGAGTGGGCCGGCACCGCCAACTTCACGCGGGTCCTGCACGACCCCGAGTTCGCCGCCGCCTGGCGCAACACCCTCACCTTCACCCTGCTGGCCCTGCTCATCGGCTTCGCGATCCCCTTCGTCCTCGCCCTCGTCCTCAACGAACTGCGGCACGCCAAGGCCTTCTTCCGGGTCGTGGTCTACCTGCCGGTGATGATCCCGCCGGTGGTCAGCGCCCTGCTGTGGAAGTGGTTCTACGACCCCGGAGCCGGCCTCGCCAACGAGACGCTGCGCTTCCTGCACCTGCCGACCTCCACCTGGTCCAACGGCACCGACACCGCCCTGGTCTCGCTGGTCGTCGTCGCCACCTGGGCCAACATGGGCGGCACCGTCCTCATCTACCTGGCCGCGCTCCAGTCCATTCCCGGCGAGCTGTACGAGGCCGCCGAACTGGACGGCGCGAACCTCCTCCAGCGCGTCCGGCACGTCACGGTCCCGCAGACCCGGTTCGTGATCCTGATGCTGATGCTCCTCCAGATCATCGCCACCATGCAGGTGTTCACCGAGCCGTTCGTCATCACCGGCGGCGGCCCCGAGAACGCCACCGTCACCGTCCTCTACCTCATCTACAAGTACGCCTTCCTCTACAACGACTTCGGCGGCGCCTGCGCCCTCAGCGTGATGCTCCTGCTGCTGCTCGGCGTCTTCTCCGCCCTCTATCTGCGGCTCACCCGCAGTGAGGAGGCCACCGCGTGAGCACCCGCACCCTCGTCTCCCCGGCCGCCCTCGCCCGCCCACGCGGAAAGGCCGTCTACTGGACGGTGTTCACGACCGTCCTCGTCCTCTTCGCGCTCGCCTTCCTCTTCCCCGTGTACTGGATGGCGACCGGCGCGCTGAAGTCCCCGGACGAGGTGGCCCGCACCCCGCCGACGCTCGTGCCCCAGCACTGGCACACCGGCGCCTACACCGACGCCTGGGACCTCATGCAGCTCCCGCAGCACCTGGGGAACACGCTCGTCCAGGCGGCCGGTGCCTGGGCCTTCCAACTGGTGCTCTGCACGGCCGCCGCCTACTCCCTGTCCCAGCTGAAGCCGGCCTTCGGCAAGGTGGTCCTCGGCGGCATCCTCGCCACCCTCATGGTGCCGGCACAGGCCCTGGTCGTCCCCAAGTACCTGACCGTCGCCGACCTGCCCCTGATCCACACCAGCCTGCTCAACGACCCCCTCGCCGTCTGGCTCCCGGCGGTCGCCAACGCCTTCAACCTCTACCTGCTCAAACGGTTCTTCGACCAGCTGCCGCGCGAGGTGCTGGAGGCCGCCGAGATCGACGGCGCCGGCCGGCTCCGGACCCTGTGGTCCGTCGTCCTGCCCATGTCCCGTCCGGTGCTCGGCGTGGTGTCGATCTTCGCGCTGGTCGCCGTCTGGCAGGACTTCCTGTGGCCGCTGATGGTCTTCTCCGACACGGCGAAGCAGCCGATCAGCGTGGCCCTGGTCCAGCTGTCGCAGAACATCCAGCTCACCGTGCTCATCGCCGCGATGGTGATCGCCAGCGTTCCGATGGTGGCGCTGTTCCTCGTCTTCCAGCGGCACATCATCGCCGGGATCAGCGCGGGCAGCACCAAGGGCTGATACCGCGCGCCCCTCGAACGAGCCGCCCCCTCCACAGAAAGGCAAGCTCAGTGGGACAGCCCAGCCATGCCCGCACCGATGCCGACTGGTGGCGCACGGCCGTCATCTACCAGGTGTACGTCCGCAGCTTCGCGGACGGCGACGGCGACGGCACCGGCGACCTCGCGGGCGTCCGCGCCCGGCTGCCGTACCTCGCCGAACTCAACGTGGACGCCCTGTGGTTCACGCCGTGGTACGTGTCCCCGCTGAAGGACGGCGGCTACGACGTCGCCGACTACCGGGCCGTCGACCCGGCCTTCGGCACCCTCGCCGAGGCGGAGAAACTCATCGCCGAGGCCGCCCAGCTGGGCATCCGCACCCTCGTCGACATCGTGCCCAACCACGTATCCGACCAGCACCCCTGGTTCCGGGCCGCACTGGCCGCCGGCCCCGGCAGCCCCGAGCGCGAGCTGTTCCACTTCCGCCGGGGACGCGGCCCGCACGGCGAACTACCGCCGAACGACTGGCCGTCCCAGTTCGCCGGCTCCACCGAACCGGTGTGGACCCGCCTGCCCGACGGCGACTGGTACCTGCACCTGTTCACCCCCGAGCAGCCCGACCTCAACTGGGCCCACCCCGCCGTCCGTCAGGAGCACGAGGACATCCTCCGGTTCTGGCTGGAGCGGGGCGTCGCCGGAGTCCGCATCGACTCGGCGGCCCTGCTCGCCAAGGACCCCGACCTCCCCGACCTCGCCGCACACCCGGAGCCGCACCCCTTCCTCGACCGCGACGAACTCCACGACATCTACCGCTCCTGGCGGCGGGTGGCCGACGAGTACGGCGCTGTCTTCGTCGGCGAGGTCTGGCTCCCCGACCCCGAACGCTTCGCCCGCTACCTGCGCCCCGACGAACTCCACACCGCCTTCAACTTCTCCTTCCTGTCCTGCCCCTGGGACGCCGGCCGGCTGCGCGCGGCCATCGACACCACCCTCGCCGAGCACGCTCCCGTCGGCGCCCCCGCCACCTGGGTGCTGTGCAACCACGACGTCACCCGCACCGTCACCCGGTACGGCCGCGAGGACACCGCCTTCGACTTCGCCACCAAGGCCTTCGGCACCCCGACGGACCTCACGCTCGGCACCCGGCGCGCCCGGGCCGCCGCCCTGCTGTCCCTCGCGCTGCCCGGCTCGGTCTACCTCTACCAGGGGGAGGAACTGGGCTTGCCGGAGGCCGACATCCCGGCCGACCGAGTCCAGGACCCGATGTACTTCCGCTCGGGCGGCACCGACCCGGGACGCGACGGCTGCCGGGTGCCGCTGCCCTGGGCCGCCGGCCTGCCGCACGCGGGCTTCGGCTCGCGGGAGGAGCCCTGGCTGCCGCAGCCGGACGGCTGGGCGTCGTACGCCGCCGACCGGCAGCAGAACGACCCCGGCTCCATGCTCTCCCTGTACCGCACGGCCATCGCCCTGCGCCCGCGGTTCGGCGACGGCCCGCTCACCTGGCTGCCCGCCCCCGACGGCGTGCTCGCCTTCTCCCGCGCGGACGGCGCGCTGTGCGTGGTCAACCTCGCGGACACACCGGCCGACCTCCCCGCCCACAGCCGTCTCCTGCTCAGCAGCGGCCCGCTGGACGCCGAGGGCCGGTTGCCGCGCGACACGGCGGCCTGGCTGCACGCCTGAACCGCCCCCGCACGCCCGCCCGCACCCGGCGCCATCCCCCGCACCCCCACCACGAAGGGATCAGCCCATGCACAGCAGCACCGCCAGACATGTCAGGCGCATGCCGGCCATCGGCGCGGTCGTCGCCCTGGCCGCCGGCATGCTCGTCACCCTCGCCCCGGCCGCCCACGCGGCGGCGGGCGCCACCCTGCCCTTCACCTCCGTGGAGGCCGAGGCGGCGGCCGGCAACGGCACGAGGATCGGCCCCGACTACACGCAGGGCAGCCTCGCCTCGGAGGCCTCCGGCCGGCAGGCCGTCCGGCTCTCGGCCGGGCAGCGCGTGGAGTTCACCGTGCCGCGCGCCGCCAACGCGCTGAACCTCGCCTACAGCGTCCCGGACGGCCAGTCCGGAACCCTGAACGTGTACGTCAACGGCACCAGGCTCGCCAGGACCCTGCCGGTGACCTCCAAGTACTCCTACATCGACACCGGCTGGATCACCGGTGCCAAGACGCACCACTTCTTCGACAACACGCGGCTGCTGCTCGGGCAGAACGTCCAGGCGGGCGACAAGGTGGCCGTCGAGGCGACCGGCGTCCAGGTCACCGTGGACGTCGCCGACTTCGAGCAGGCCGCCCCGGCCGCGACCCAGCCCGCCGGCTCGGTGTCCGTCGTCGCCAAGGGCGCAGACCCCAGCGGCACCGGCGACTCCACCCAGGCCTTCCGGGACGCCATCGCCGCCGCCCAGGGCGGCACCGTGTGGATCCCGCCGGGGGACTACCGCGTCACGTCCTCCCTCAACGGCGTGCAGAACGTCACCCTCCAGGGCGCCGGCGGCTGGTACTCGGTCGTGCACACCTCCCGCTTCATCGACCAGTCCGGCTCGGCGGGCAACGTCCACATCAAGGACTTCGCCGTCATCGGCGAGGTCACCGAACGCGTCGACTCCAGCCCCGACAACTTCGTCAACGGCTCCCTGGGCCCGAACTCGTCCGTCTCCGGCATGTGGATCCAGCACCTGAAGGTCGGCCTCTGGCTGACGGGCAACAACGACAACCTGGTGGTGGAGAACAACCGCATCCTCGACACCACCGCCGACGGCCTCAACCTCAACGGCACGGCCAAGGGCGTCCGTGTCCGCAACAACTTCCTGCGCAACCAGGGCGACGACTCCCTCGCCATGTGGTCGCTGTACGCCCCGGACACCGACTCCAGCTTCGAGAACAACACCATCTCGCAGCCCAACCTCGCCAACGGCATCGCGATCTACGGCGGCACCGACATCGCCGTACGCAACAACCTGGTCTCCGACACCAACGCCCTCGGCAGCGGCATCGCGATCTCCAACCAGAAGTTCATGGACCCCTTCCACCCGCTCGCCGGCACCATCACGGTCGACGGCAACACGCTGGTCCGCGCCGGCGCGATGAACCCCAACTGGAACCACCCGATGGGCGCCCTGCGCGTCGACTCCTACGACAGCGCCGTCAACGCCACCGTCGACATCACCAACACGACGATCACCGACAGCCCGTACAGCGCCTTCGAGTTCGTCTCCGGCGGCGGGCAGGGCTACCCGGTGAAGAACGTCAACGTCACCGGGGCGACCGTGAGGAACACCGGTACGGTCGTGGTCCAGGCCGAGGCACAGGGCGCGGCCACCTTCAGGAACGTCACCGCCACCCAGGTCGGCGCGGCCGGCGTCTACAACTGCCCCTACCCGGCGAACTCCGGCGCCTTCACCCTCACCGACGGCGGCGGCAACTCCGGCTGGTCCAGCACCTGGTCGGACTGCACGACCTGGCCGCGGCCCGGGCAGGGCAACCCCGAGCCCGACCCGAACCGCAACCTCGCCAAGGGCCGCCCGGCCACCGCGACCGGCTCCCAGGACGTCTACACACCGGGCAAGGCCGTCGACGGCGACGCGAACTCCTACTGGGAGTCCGCCAACAACGCCTTCCCGCAGTCCTGGACGGTCGACCTCGGCTCCTCCTACGCCGTGCGCCGCCTGGTGCTGAAACTGCCGCCGTCCGCCGCCTGGGGCGCCCGCACCCAGACCGTCACGGTACTCGGCAGCACCGACGGCTCCGGCTACTCGACCGTCGTAGGCGCCCAGGGCTACCGCTTCGACCCGGCCACCGGCAACACCGCGACGGTGTCCCTGCCCAACGGCACGAACCTGCGCTACCTACGGCTGAGCGTCAGCGCCAACACCGCCTGGCCGGCCGGGCAGTTCAGCGAGGTGGAGGCGTACCTGAGCTCCTGACCGCCACTACCGCGCCGCCGCGTCACCGGGTCAGGGGCACCCGGTGGCGCGGCACCACGCGTACCGCCGGGTTTCACATCGGCGCCACCAGACCCTTCCCTGACGTTTGCTGCTCTTGGAACACTCGCTCCGCGCAGATTCCGTCAGCTGACGGCATCCGCTACGTCAGGACGAGAGGACCCTCATGCCCGAAGTCAACCGGCGTCGCTTCCTGCAACTCGCCGGTGCCACCACGGCGTTCACGGCGCTGGCAGGCAGCATCCAGCGCGCGGCCGCCCTGCCCGCCCACTACCGCACCGGATCGGTGGACGATGTCGAGCACATCGTCGTCCTGATGCAGGAGAACCGCTCCTTCGACCACTACTTCGGCTCGCTCCGAGGGGTCCGCGGCTTCGGCGACCCCCGTCCGGTCACCCAGAACGGCAGGTCCGTCTGGAAGCAGTCCGACGGCACCAAGGACATCCTGCCGTTCCACCCCGACGCCGACGACCTGGGCCTGGCCTTCATCCAGGACCTGCCGCACGGCTGGAACGACGGTCACACCGCGTTCAACGGCGGCAGGTACGACAAGTGGGTGCCGGCGAAGTCCGCGACGACGATGGCGTACCTGACGCGCGGTGACATCCCCTTCCACTACGCCCTCGCGGACGCCTTCACCATCTGCGACGCCTACCACTGCTCGCTCATCGGCTCCACCGACCCCAACCGCTACTACATGTGGACGGGGTACACCGGCAACGACGGCACGGGCGGCGGTCCGGTCCTCGGCAACGACGAGAAGGGCTACGGCTGGACGACGTACCCCGAGCGCCTGGAGCAGGCCGGGGTCTCCTGGAAGATCTACCAGGACGTCGGTGACGGCCTCGACGCGAACGGCTCCTGGGGCTGGATCAGCGACGCCTACCGCGGCAACTACGGCGACAACTCTCTCCTGTACTTCAACCGGTACCGCAACGCGGGGCCCGGCGACCCGCTGTACGACAAGGCCCGCACCGGCACCGACGCACGCAAGGGCGAGGGCTTCTTCGACCAGCTGGCGGCTGACGTCCAGGCGGACCGGCTGCCCCAGGTCTCCTGGATCGTCGCCCCCGAGGCCTTCACCGAGCACCCCAACTGGCCGGCCAACTACGGCGCCTGGTACATCTCCCAGGTCCTGGACGCGCTGACCGCCAATCCCGACGTGTGGGCGAAGACCGCGCTGCTCATCACCTACGACGAGAACGACGGCTTCTTCGACCACGTCATCCCGCCCTACCCGCCGGCCTCCGCCGCCCAGGGCAGGTCGACCGTCGACGCCGCGCCCGACCTGTTCAAGGGCGACGCCGGCCATGTCGCCGGCCCCTACGGCCTCGGCCAGCGGGTGCCGATGCTGGTCGTCTCCCCCTGGAGCAAGGGCGGCTACGTCTGCTCCGAGACCCTCGTCCACACCTCGATCATCCGGTTCATCGAGCGACGTTTCGGTGTCCGGGAGCCGAACATCTCGCCCTGGCGGCGCGCCATATGCGGCGACCTGACCAGCGCCTTCGACTTCTCCCGCCAGGACACCGCACCGGCCCCGCTGCCCTCCACGGCCGGCTACCGGCCCAAGGACCACAACCGTCACCCGGACTACGTGCCCAAGCCGCCGGCCAACCCCTCCCTGCCCCGGCAGGAGCCCGGCAGCCGGCCCACGCGCCCGCTGAAGTACGCCCCGGTCGTGGACGGCTCGGCGGACACCGCGGCGGGCAAGTTCACGCTCACGTTCGCCTCGGGGGCGTACGCGGGCGCGGCCTTCCTCGTCACCTCCAACAGCCGTACCGACGGCCCCTGGACCTACACCACCGAGGCCGGCAAGACGCTCTCGGACACCTGGAACTCGGTCTACTCCGGCGGGAACTACGACCTCGCCGTGCACGGCCCCAACGGCTTCCTGCGCGTCTTCAAGGGCCGCAACAAGGTCGCGGGCCCCGAGGTCACCGCCCGGCACGCGGGCGGCGCCGTCGAGCTGACCTTCACCAACAAGGGCTCCGGAACGGTGCGGCTGAAGCTGGCCGACGGCTACGGCGCCGCTCCCGTCACGGTGACGGTGCGGCCCGGCGCGACCGTGAAGCAGAGCGTGAGCCTCACGGCGAGCAAGCGCTGGTACGACCTGAGCGTCACCTGCGACGCCGACCCGGCCTTCCTGCGCGGCTTCGCCGGGCACGTGGAGAACGGGCAGCCCGGCGTCAGCGATCCGGCGATCATCACGGGGTGAACGAGCGATGAGCGCCGCTCCGTGCGGACTGGTCAGGTACCGGTCATATCAGGGTAGTGTGCCCCGGTGACCACGCAATCGAACACACCTGCAGGCTGGTACCCGGACCCGCGCGGGGCGACGCAGACGCTCCGCTACTGGGACGGCTCGCAGTGGACAGAGCACACCAACCCCGCCCAGCAGCCCGCCGGGCAGGTTCCGCCGCAGCAGGCCCCCGGCCAGCCGGCCTTCCCGCAGCAGCAGGCCGGCGACGCCAAGGTGCAGCGCCAGGTGCAGAAGCAGGCCGGTGTCGCGGCCGGCGGCCCCGGCGGCGGCACCCTGTTCACCGAGCCCGTCCTGGTCGTGAACCAGAAGGCCAAGCTGATCGAGCTGACCAACGAGTACAAGGTCATGGATCAGAGCGGCCGGGAGATCGGCTCGGTCACCCAGGTGGGGCAGGGCGTTCTGCGCAAGATCCTGCGCTTCGTCTCCAGCCTGGACCAGTTCCTCACCCACAAGCTGGAGATCCGGGATGCCTACGGTCAGCCGCAGCTGCTGCTGACCCGCCCCGCGAAGATCTTCAAGTCACGGGTGATCGTGACGCGCCCGGACGGCTCGCCGGTCGGCGAGATCGTCCAGAAGAACATGATCGGCAAGATCAACTTCGCGATGACGGCGAACGGCCAGCAGGTCGGCGCCATCAAGGCGGAGAACTGGCGGGCCTGGAACTTCGCGATCGTCGACCACGCGGACAACGAGGTCGCCCGGATCACCAAGACCTGGGAAGGCCTCGCCAAGACGCTCTTCACGACCGCGGACAACTACGTCCTGCAGATCCACTACCAGCTGCCCGAGCCGCTGCTGAGCCTCGTGGTGGCCACCGCGCTCACCGTGGACACCGCCCTCAAGCAGGACGCCCGCGGCTGGGGCTGACCGGCACGGCGGTACGGCGACGGCGGCCGGTGCCCGCGGACGGCGTCCGCGCACCGGCCGCCGCCGTACGCGGTCACCGGGCGGCCCGGGTCACAGCGCCGTGAGATGCCCGGGCTGCTCCGGCTGCCGCGGCAGCAGCACCGGTTCCGCGGTCGCCGTGCCCGGCTCCAGGGCCAGCACGGCCGCCACCGGATGCTCCTCGTCCGCGTCCCGGCCACCGGCCCCGGGTGCCGCCCGGGTGAGCAGCACCACGCCCCAGGCGGCCAGCCCCGCGCCGGCCAGGGCCAGCAGCACCCCGCCCGCGCCGCCCTGCAGCCCCTGCCCCAGCAGGGTGAGGCCGATCACCGCGGCGGCCACCGGGTTGGCGAGCGTGACCACGGCCAGCGGCGCGCCGAGTCCCCCGCGGTAGGCGGTCTGGGACAGCAGCAGCCCGCCGACCGCGAACGCGGCGACGAGCACCGCGACCACGACCACCTCGGCGCTCAACGCCGGACCCGAGCGGTGCGTGGCCGCCACGGTCACCGTCTGGGTGAGCGCGGAGCCCACACCCGAGGCGAAACCGGACGCGGTCGCGTGCCGCAGGCCCGGCCGGGAGCCCGGCCAGGACAGCAGACCGATCGCCGCCGCGGTCGTCCCCGCGACCACCAGGGCCTCGGTCAACGACAGCACCCGCGCGGGCGCCGGACCGGAGGCGCCGACCAGGAGCGCGGTGAGCCCGAGCAGGGTCAGCGCCGTACCGCGCCACTCCACCGCGCTGACCCGCCGCCCGGCCGCCCGCGCCCCGAGCGGCACGGCCGCGACCAGGGTGAGCGCACCCAGTGGCTGCACGACGGTCAGCGGGCCGTACTTCAGGGCGACGACGTGCAGCAGCGCGGCGGCGGCGTTCAGCCCCACCGCCGACCACCAGGCGCCGGTGCCCAGCAGCCGCGGCAGACCGGTGCCGGCGCCGCGCGAGGCCAGGCGTTCCTGGGCGACGGCGGCGAGTGCGTAGGCGACGGCCGAGACCAGCGACAGGCCGAGGGCGGTCAGGGCGGCGGCGCTCATCGGCCCGCTCCCGCCAGGACGGGCTCGCGTGGGACGGGCCGGCCGGCGCCGTGCCCCGCGGTGCCGGCGGTGTGCCGTGGCGGCGGGACGACCGCGAGGGCCACGCCGAGCATGGCCGTGGCGGCGATCGCGTCGAGCCAGTAGTGGTTCGCCGTGCCCACGATCACCAGCAGGGTGACCAGCGGGTGCAGCAGCCACAGCCCGCGCCACCGGGACCGGGTGGCCGCGGTCAGGCCGATCGCCACCATCAGCGCCCAGCCGAAGTGCAGCGAGGGCATCGCCGCGAACTGGTTGGACAGGTGGTCGCTGGACGGCGGGCCGTACACGGACGGGCCGTACACCTGGGCGGTGTCCACCAGGCCCGTCCCCGTCAGCATGCGCGGCGGGGCCAGCGGGAAGGTGAACGGCAGCACCAGGGCGGCCGTGGTGACGGCCGCGAGGACCCGGCGGGCCCAGACGTAGTGCGCGGGCCGCCGCAGGTACAGCCAGACCAGGAAGGCGAGCGTGGCCGGGAAGTGGACGGTCGCGTAGTAGGCGTTGGCCAGGTGGACGAGGGTGTCGCCGCGCAGCAGTGCGGACTGCACGGCGGTCTCGTGGGGGAGGTCCACGGCCCGTTCCAGGTGCCAGACCCGGCGGGCGTTGCGGAAGGCGTCCGCGGTGTGGCCGGTGGCCAGCAGGCGGCCGAGTTTGTAGACCAGGAAGAGCCCGGCGACCAGCAGGAACTCACGTATCAGGGGCGGGCGTGCCGGGGTGTCCCGTTCCGCGTTCGCCCCCGCAGGCTCGGTTCGGGCATTCATCCCCCGGCCCCTTCGCTGACGGTGGTGCGTGGTGCGTGTGGTGGTGCGTGCGGGCCCCGGCGAGGCGCCGGAACTCATCGATACGTTGCCGTACCGATACGCCAGTGTACCGATACGGCGCAGTACCGGTACACTGGCGTATCGATTGATCTGGGACACACTGGAACCAGCACGCACCACGAGTGAGGGGAAACACCACATGACGTCGCAGGCCGCGGAGGGACCGGAGACGGTCGTCGCCTCGCGCCGCTCCAAGATCACGCCGGAGCGTGAGCGGGAGTTCTTCGACGCCGTGCTGGAACAGATCCGCGAGTGCGGATACGACTCCGTGACCATGGAGGGCGTCGCCGCGAGCACCCGGTGCAGCAAGTCCACCCTCTACCGGCAGTGGAAGACCAAGCCGCAGTTCGTCGCGGCCGCGCTGCGCGCCAACCGCCGGGTGCGGTTCGCCGGCATCGACACCGGATCGCTCGCCGAGGACCTGCGCCAGGCCGCGCGGGCCGCGGGCGACTGGTCCGGCAAGGACACCCGGCTGCTGCAGGCGCTCGGGCACGCGATGACGTCCGACCAGGAGCTGGCCAAGGCGTTGCGCGAGGCGCTGGTGGACCCGGAGATCGCCGCGCTGGAGGAGATGCTCGCCCGCGGGGTGGCCCGCGGCGAGGTCCGGGCGGGCCATCCGGCGCTGGAGTACATCCCGGCGATGATGTTCGGCGTCCTGCGCGTGCGGCCGGTGCTCAACGGCCAGTACGCCGACGCCGACTACCTGGTCCGGTTCGTGGAGTCCGCCGTGCTGCCCGCACTCGGACTGAGATGAGACCCAGGCCGCCGTTCACGGGATGACTGGACGGTGACCTGCCCGCGCCGCACCGTGGGGACGGGGGCGGCGCGCACCCCCGGCCGGGTGGGGTTCCTCTTGAGCGGAGGGGAGTCCCACCCGGCCGATCCGTGTTCCCGGAGGTCCTCAGACGTCCTGGCCGTTCCCGCCGCCGGACGAGACCTTGATCCCCTTCAGGACCTCGTCGACGACCGACAGCTTCTGTCCGACGTCGATGCCGAAGCGGACGACGACCATCTGCCGGGCCCGGTTCGGGGAGGGGAAGGCGACCGACTCGACGTAGCCGTCGGCGCCCTTGCCGGTGACCGCCTTCCAGCGCACCAGGTAGCCCTTCTGCCCGGCCACCGTCACCGCCTCGGAGGCCAGCACCTCGTGCGAGGTGATGCGGCCGTAGGTGGTGCCGCCGTACGACTGCTCGGCGTTGGCCGCGATGTCCGCCTTCGCGACCTCCTCGGCCGTGTCGCCCTTGGTGCCCAGCTCCGTCGCCGGTGCCGTGTAGGCGCCGCCCGGGGTGCACGTCTGGGACGGGTCGCCCGGGCACGTGTAGGAGTCGTCGGAGGTGATCCCCGCGCCGAAGCCGATGGCCTGCCCGGTCCACCCCTGCGGCACCGGCACGCTGATCCCGTTGACCGCGTCCGTCACCGAGCCGCCGCCCTTGACCTTCGGCGCCTCGGACTGCCCGGGCGACGGCGTGGCCCCACCGGACCCCCCGGAACCACCCGACCCGCCCGAACCACCGGAACCTCCCGGGCCCCCGGACCCGCCGGACCCCCCGGGCCCGTCGAACGGCCCGCCCCGGCCGCCGTCCTGCCCGCCGCCCGGCCCCTGCGAGGAACCCGCGCGGTCGTCGCCGCCGTCGTCCTTGGCGAGGGCGTACACGCCGACCCCGACGCACAGCAGGACCGCGGCCGCCACCGCGACGGCTATGCCGTTGCGCACCCCCCGCCGTCCCGGAGCCGGCGGCACGCCGTGATACCCCGGCTCGCCGGGCTGCCCCGGCTGGCCCGGATACGCGGGATACGCCTGGTACGCGCCGAATCCCGCCGGAGCCGAGGGCGTCGCCCCGGCCGGGGGACCCCACGCGGCGGCGGTGCCGGCGGGGCGGGTCCGGTCGGTCCAGGCCGTGCCGTCCCACCAGCGCTCGGTGGGCGGACCGTCGTTCGTCTGCCCGGGGTCGGGGTACCACCCGGGGGGAGTCGCCTGCGTCATGCCCCCCACCGTATGAGGTGACGGTGAAAGAGGGATGAGAGGACCCCGTTGACCTTCCCCCCGCTGGTCGCGCGGACGTACGCGTCGCCTGCCCGCACCCCGTTTCACCCGGGCGGGCAACAGCTGCCGCGACCGGCCACCCAAGGTCCCGCCCGACGGCTACGCTCGGGACCTGTACGTCGTTCGGGCGACCTGGGGAGGTAACGGGATGACGGAGGGACGGCCGCCGGCGGCCGGCTCGGCTCCCCTGTGGGAGCGGGACGCCGAGATCGCCACCGTCGCGCGGGCACTCGACGCGCTCTGCGCGGACCAGTCGTCCGCGGGCAGCCTGCTGGTCCTGTGCGGCGAGGCCGGACTCGGCAAGACCGCGCTGCTCGCCGAGACCCGCCGCATCGCCGAACGCCGCGGCTGCACCGTCTGGTCCGCCCGCGGCGCCGAGACCCTGAAGTCGGTCCCGTTCCACGTCGTACGACAACTGCTCCAGCCCGCGCTGCTGTCCTTACTCCCGGAGGAGGCCCGCGAGTACCTCGGCGACTGGTACGACATCGCCGGCCCCGCCCTCGGCATAGCGGATCCGCAAGGGGACAAGGCGGACCCGCAGTACGTCTGCGACGGACTCGTCGCCGCGGTGCGCCGGCTCTCCCGCCGCCAGTGGCCGCTGGTGCTGCTCCTGGACGACGCGCACTGGGCCGACCAGGAGACCCTGCGCTGGCTCGCCGCGTTCGCCGAACGGCTGGACGACCTCTCCGTCCTCGTCGTGGTCGCCCGCCGTCCCGGCGAGACCGGCGGCGAGAGCGCCCGCCTGCTCGACACGGTCGCCGGCGCCGGCCACCCCGCCCACACCCTCAGCGCCCTCACCCCCGACGCCACGGCCGGCCTCACCCGCGCCACCCTCGGCCGGCACGCCGACGACCCGTTCTGCCGCGAGGTCTGGGCCGTCACCGGCGGCAACCCCTACGACACCGTCGAACTCCTCGCCAAGGTGCAGGACAGCGAACTCCAGCCGGTCGAGGCGCGGGCCGGCGAACTGCGCGCGCTCAACCGCGCGGCCCGCGGCGGCGGACTGGTCGACCGGCTCAAGGGACTCGGCCTGGAGGCCACCCGGTTCGCCTGGGCCGCCGCCATCCTCGGCACCGGCATCACCGTCGACATGGTCGCCCGCCTCGCCACCATGGACGGCGAACTCGCCCGCGGCTGTGCCGACCTGCTGTGCACCGCCCGCATCCTCACCGAACCCGCACCGGCCCCCGGCAGCGAACGGGAGGCCGGCGAGCTGGAGTTCGTCCACCCGCTCATCGCCACGGCCGTCTACAACTCCATCCCTCCCGGCGTGTGCACCGCCATGCACGGCGTCGCCGCGCAGATCATCACCGAGCTGGGCCGCGGCGCCGCCGAGGCCGCCCGGCACCTGCTGAAGGTGCACCCGGACGACGACGAGGAACTGGTCGAGCAGCTGCGCGACGCCGCCCGCGAGCACCTCGCCGTCGGCGCGCCCGACGCGGCCCGCCGCTGCCTGGAACGCGCCCTGAAGGAGCCGCCCCGCCCGGAGGTGCACGCGCGCGTCCTGTACGAACTGGGCTGCGCCACCCTCCTGACCAACCCCGCGGTCACCACCGAGCACCTGCAGAGCGCCCTCGCCGTGCCCGGCCTCGACGGGGACGACCGGGTCGACGCCGTCGTCCGCCTCTCCCAGGCCCTGCTCCACAACGACCAGCTGGAGGAGGCCGTCCGCACGGTCGAGGCCGAGGCCGCCCGGCACGAGGCGGGTTCCGTCCGGATGCGGCTCCAGGCCTTCCAGTTCATGTGGGAGGGCATCCACGGCGAGACCGTCGCCCCGGCCCGCTCCCGCCGCCTCGCCGAACTGGCGGACACCTGCACCGGCCGCGACAACGCCGAACGCGCCCTGCTGATCCTGCGCGGCTTCGACGCGATGACCCACGGCGAGAGCGCCGACGAAGTCCTCGAACTGTGCGACCGCGCCCTCGTCAACGGCCGCCTCGCGCCCGGCCTCGGCTGGACCGACCCCGAGTGGGGCATGGAACTGCTGATGATGCTCGGCAGCGCGTACGCCTACGCCGACCGGCTCGACCGCGCCGAGAGCCTGTTCGCCGAGGCCCGGCGCGTCTACACCGCGGCCGGCTGGCGCGGCGGCCACCTCTCCCTGGCCAACGCCTTCCTGGGGCTCGCCTACCGCCGCCAGGGCCGGCTGCGCGACGCCGAGTCCACCCTGCGCGAGGCCCTCGTCCTCGCCGAACGCGTCGGTCGCCGCCTGCCGCTGTACTGGTCGGCCAGCTGCGGACTGGTCGACACCCTGCTGGCCCGGGGCCGGGTCGAGGAGGCCTGGACGGTCGCCGAACAGTACGGTTTCGCACCGCCGTACCCGTCGACCATCGTGCTGCCCGACATCCGCTCCGTGCGCGGGCGGCTGCTGCTCGCCGTCGGCCGCACCGAGGAGGGCATCAACGAACTGGAGGCCGCCGAGAAGACCGCCGCCTCCCGCGGCGGCCACAACCCGGTCCTCGCACCCTGGTCCATCGACCTCGCCAAGGCGCTCGCCGGCCAGGACCCGGAGCGGTCGGCCCAGCTCGCGGCCGACGCCCGCCGGCAGGCCGAGCGGTTCGGCACGGACACCGCCATCGGCGAGGCCCTGCGCTGCGCAGCCGCCCTGGCGACGGGCCAGCGGGCGGTGCAGCTAGCCGCCCGCGCCGTCACCTACCTGGAGGCCTCGCCCTGCCAGTACGAGCACGCGGCGGCCCGCGTCGAGTACGGCATCGCCGCCCGCTCGGTCACCGAACTGGGCCGGGGCATGGACCTCGCCAAGGCCTGCGGCGCGGAGGCCCTGGTGGCCCAGGCGCGGGAGGTGCTGGAGACGGGGCGCGGCCTGCACTGAGCGGGTGTCAGCCGGTGATCACACCAGCGGGCAGGCCGCCGGCCCAGGCACGCCCGGGTGTCCCGCGCGTGCCGCCGCCGAGGATACGACGAGCGGGATCACACCCGATCCGGCCGCTGTTCGGCGAGCACCCGCCGGGCCGTCGCGAACGCCGCGTCGCCGGCCGGGACCCCGCAGTACACGGCGGTCCGCGGCAGCACCGCGCCCACCTCCTCCGGTGTCAGCATGTTGCGCAGGGCCGCACGGACGTGCAGCGCCAGCTCCTCGTGGAGCCCGTGGGCGACCAGCGCGGTCGGTGCGACCATGCTGCGTTCGCGGCGGGTTGCCGCTCCGCCTCACCGACGACGGACCGCGCACCCACCGCAAGCCAATTGTGCGCACCGCCCGGATGAACCAGTGGTTCCTTGCCCCGCTCTCCGCCGAGGAAGGTGCGGGACCCCGTCGTCGCCCTCCCCACCGTGCCCGGTGCGGCCCGCCGTGAGGACGGCCGTCAGCGCGACGGCCGGAGGCGCCGCCGGTGCGGCGCGCCGTACGCGCCCTGTGGCTCCTGCCGCCCACCGTCGCCCCCGTCCCCGTGGTCCGATCGTGCGCGCTCCGGGGCGCTCCGGGGTGCTCCGGCCATGGGTTCGACGGTGGTGCGCGCGGGTACCCGGCCGCCACCGCACACGGCACACAGTCCGCAGCCGTACGCGTGACCAAGGGAGTGCGACCCATGAAGGCAGTCACCTGGCAGGGCAAGCGGGACGTCCGGGTCGAGGACGTGCCCGACCCCCGGATCGAGGAACCCACGGACGCCGTCATCCGCGTCACATCCACCGGGTTGTGCGGCTCCGACCTGCACCTGTACGAGGTGCTCACCCCGTTCATGACCCCGGGCGACATCCTCGGCCACGAACCCATGGGCATCGTGGAGGAGGTCGGCTCCGAGGTACCGGACCTGCGCCCCGGCGACCGTGTGGTGGTGCCCTTCCAGATCGCCTGCGGGCACTGCTTCATGTGCGACACCGGGCTGCCCACCCAGTGCGAGACCACGCAGGTCACCAGCGAGGGCATGGGCGCCCCCCTGTTCGGCTACACCCGCCTGTACGGTGCCGTCCCCGGCGGGCAGGCCGAGTACCTGCGCGTCCCGCAGGCGCAGTTCGGGCCCATCAAGGTGCCGGAGGGGCCGCCGGACGACCGGTTCGTCTACCTCTCCGACGTGCTGCCCACCGCCTGGCAGGCCGTCGAGTACGCCGCCGTCCCGCCCGGCGGGACCCTCGCGGTCCTCGGCCTCGGCCCGATCGGCGACATGGCCTGCCGGATCGCCATGGCCCGCGGCGCGGAACGCGTCTTCGGCGTCGACCTGGTGCCCGAGCGGCTCGCCCGGGCGCAGCGGCGCGGGGTGGAGACGTACGACCTGCGGGCCTTCGACGACGAGAAGGCGCTGGTCCACGCGATCCAGGACGTCACCGGCGGCCGGGGCCCGGACGCCGTGATCGACGCCGTCGGCACCGAGGCGCACGGGAGCCACGCCGCCAAACTCGCCCAGACGGCCACCGCGCTCATGCCGCGCAAGATCAGCGGTCCCCTCGCCGAACGCTTCAGCATCGACCGGCTCGGCGCCCTGTACATGGCCATCGACCTGGTCCGCCGCGGCGGCACCCTCTCGCTCAGCGGCGTCTACGGCGGCATGGCCGACCCGATGCCGATGCTCACCCTCTTCGACAAGCAGATCCAGCTCCGCATGGGGCAGGCCAACGTCCGCACCTGGACCGACCGGATCATGCCGTACCTGACGGAGGAGGACCCGCTCGGCGTCGAGGACTTCGCCACGCACCGGCTGCCGCTGTCGGAGGCGCCGCACGCGTACGACATGTTCCAGCGCAAGCAGGACGGCGCCGTCAAGATCCTCATGCAGCCGTGAGCGTCGGCCTCGTGCAGTCGTGAGCGTCAGCCTCGTTGCAGTCGTGAGCGTGCGGCCGTGAGTGCGAGCCCGTGCGGCCGCGCGCCGCGTACTGCCGAGCCGCGTACTGCCGAGCCTCGTGCTGCCTGAGTCCGGCCGTCAGCCCCGGTGCTTCTCGCCGAGGATCTCCGCCAGGTCGTAGCGCACAGGCTCCTCCAGCTGGCCGTAGGTGCAGCTGTCCGCCGTACGGTCCGGGCGCCAGCGGCGGAAGCGGGCCGTGTGCCGGAAGCGCTGCCCGTTCTCCATGTGGTCGTAGGCCACTTCGGCGACCCGCTCCGGCCGCAGCGGCACCCAGGACAGGTCCTTCTTGCCGGACCAGCGGCTCGGCGCGCCCGGCAGCCGGGCCGTCTCGTGCGCGGCCTCGTCCGTCCAGGCGGCCCACGGGTGCCCGGACACGTCGTCCATGCGCAGCGGCTCCAGCTCCTCGACCAGCTCGGCGCGCTTCTTCATGGCGAACGCGGCCGACACGCCCACGTGCTGGAGCCGGCCGTGCTCGTCGTACAGTCCCAGCAGCAGCGAGCCCACCACCGGGCCGCTCTTGTGGAAGCGGTACCCGGCGACGACGACGTCCGCCGTCCGCTCGTGCTTGATCTTGAACATGGCCCGCTCGTCCTGGAGGTAGGGCAGAGTGAGCGGCTTGGCGACGACCCCGTCGAGGCCGGCGCCCTCGAACTGCTCGAACCAGTTCCGGGCCACCTCGATGTCGGTCGTGGAGGGCGCCAGGTGCACCGGCGGACCGGCCGCGGCGAGGGCCCGGTCCAGCAGGGCGCGGCGGTCGGTGAGCGGGACGTCGAGCAGGGGGTGGTCGTCCAGGGCCAGCAGGTCGAAGGCGACGAACGAGGCCGGGGTCGTCTCCGCCAGCATCCGCACCCGGGAGGCCGCCGGGTGGATCCGCTCGGTCAGCGCGTCGAAGTCCAGCCGGCCGTTCCGAGCGATGACGATCTCCCCGTCCAGCACGCACCGCTCGGGAACCCGCTCCCTCAGCGCCTCGACCAGCTCCGGAAAATACCTGGTCAGCGGCTTTCCAGTCCGGCTGCCCAGCTCGACCTCGGCGCCGTCCCGGAACACGATCGACCGGAAGCCGTCCCACTTCGCCTCGTAGTGCATCCCCGGCGGGATCCTCGCCACCGACTTGGCGAGCATCGGCTTCACGGGCGGCATGACGGGAAGATCCATGCATCCGATTCTGCGCGCATACATCGGATTCCGCTCACATACGACCGGCTTCGCCCGGTATGCGCGCCGTGCGGGGTGCGCCTACCGTGGCCGCATGGGCGATGCGGTGGAACTGGAGGTGGGCGGCCGGACCGTACGGCTGTCCAGCCCCGACAAGGTGTTCTTCCCGGAGCGCGGCTTCACCAAGCTGGACCTCGCCCGTTACTACACCGCCGTCGGCCCCGGTATCCTGCGCGCCCTGCGCCACCGCCCCACCACCCTGGAGCGCTACCCGGACGGCGTCGGCGGTGAGTGGTTCTATCAGAAGCGGGCACCGAAGGGCATGCCCGACTGGATCCCGACCGCCCACATCACCTTCCCCAGCGGGCGCAGCGCCGACGAGATGTGCCCCACCGAGGAGGCCGCCGTCGTGTGGGCCGCCCAGTACGGCACCCTCACCTTCCACCCCTGGCCGGTGCGGGCCACCGACGTCGACCACCCCGACGAACTCCGCATCGACCTCGACCCGCAGCCCGGCACCGACTACGCCGACGCGGCCCGCGCCGCCCACGAACTGCGCGCAGTGCTGGAGGAGTTCGGCGGGCTGCGTGGCTGGCCGAAGACCTCCGGCGGGCGGGGCCTGCACGTCTTCGTGCCCATCGAACCGCGCTGGACGTTCACCCAGGTGCGCCGCGCGGCGATCGCGGTCGGCCGGGAGATGGAACGCCGGATGCCCGAGCAGGTGACCATCAAGTGGTGGAAGGAGGAACGCGGGCGCCGCATCTTCCTCGACTACAACCAGACGGCCCGGGACCGCACCATCGCGTCCGCCTACTCCGTACGCCCCCGTCCGTACGCCCCCGTCTCGGCACCCCTGCGCTGGGAGGAGGTCGGCGTGGCCGAGCCCCGCGACTTCGACCTCCTCACGATGCCGGCCCGGTTCGCCGAACTCGGCGACGTGCACGCCGACATGGACGAGCACGCCTACTCCCTGGAAGCGCTGCTGGACCTGGCCCGCCGGGACGAACACGACCACGGCCTCGGCGATCTGCCCTACCCGCCGGAGTACCCGAAGATGCCCGGCGAACCGAAACGCGTCCAGCCGAGCCGGGCCCGGCGCGAGTCCTCGTCATGAGACCCCGGCGCGTGTGCGCGATCATGACGGGGTGCCCCCTGTCCTGACCCGAAGCGATCTCCGGGCGAACTCGTCCCCCGAACGGGCGCGTTGGCGGCACCCGGGCCGGTCCGGACCGCCGCCGACATCACCCTCACCGACGTCCTGCGCGGCCCACGCCCCGGCCACACCCCGGTCGGGCCCCGGCAGGCCCTCGCCCGGGCAGCACACCGTCTACGCCCCGGCCGGACCGCCCTGACAGGACCCGGCCGCCGCCCGCTACGCGTCCCGGCAGGCGGAGCACCGGGGCGTCGGGACGGCGGGCGGCCTGCCGGGCCGAGCCGTACGGTTCCGGTCCGCTCCGGCACCGGCCGGACGGGCGCCGCGCGGCTATCCTGATCGCCAGCCGCCGAGGAGGAGTCCCCAAAGTGACCGAGGCAGTCTCGCGCCCCACGCTGGAGGCCGTGGCCGCACGGGCCGGCGTGTCCCGGGCCACCGTGTCCCGGGTGGTCAACGGTGGTGACGGAGTCCGCGAACCACTGGCCGAGCGGGTCCGGCGGGCCGTGGAGGAACTGGGCTACGTCCCCAACCAGGCGGCGCGCAGCCTCGTCACCCGGCGGCACGACGCCGTCGCGGTCGTCATCGCCGAGCCCGAGACCAAGGTCTTCGCCGACCCCTTCTTCGCTCTCCAGCTGCGCGGCATCAGCAAGGAGCTGACCGCGCACGACAACCAGCTCGTGCTGCTGCTCACCGAGGGCCGCGCCGACCACGCGCGCGTCGCCCGGTATCTCGCCGGCGGCCATGTCGACGGCGCCCTCGTCTTCTCCCTCCATCTGGACGACCCGCTGCCCGGCCTCATCCACGACGCCGGCGTGCCCACCGTGTTCGGCGGACGCCCCGGCTGGGGCGAGGACAGCCCGGCGGCGGGTCCGGGCGTGGCGTACGTCGACTGCGACAACCGGGGCGGGGCCCGCGCGGCCGTACGGCACCTGCTGGACCTCGGTCGCCGGCGTGTCGCGCACATCACCGGTCCGCTGGACCAGACGTCTGCGGCCGACCGGCTCGACGGCTACCGGGACGTCATGGCCGACGTGCCGGGCGGGAGCGATCCCCGGCTGGTCGTGGAGAGCGACTTCACCCCGGCCGGCGGCGAACGCGCCATGCGGGAACTCCTCGACCGCTGCCCGGACGTCGACGGCATTTTCGCCGCCAACGACCTCACCGCCCTCGGTGCCCTGCGCGTGCTGCGCGAGAGCGGCCGACGCGTGCCGGAGGACGTCGCCGTGGTCGGCTTCGACGACATGGTGCCGGTCACCGAACAGACCGAGCCCCCGCTGACCACGGTCCGCCAGGAGATCGAGGAGATGGGCCGGCTGATGGCCCGCCTGCTCCTCCAGGGCCTGTCCGACGACCGCCACCGACCACCCGCGATCCCCGGAGCGCCCGTGGTTCCCGGAACCCCGGGCACGACGGTCACGGCGGGCACGGCGATGATCCTGCCGACGACCCTGATACGCCGCGCCTCCGCATGACCGCCGCCGTGCACTCCGCGCGGCTCGGCCCCGCGCTCCTCAGCGGTTCGACCGCCCGCGTTCCACGCCGGCTCGGCCTCCGCGTCCCGTCCGGCCGACCGCCACGACCCGCGGGCGGCCCTGCTCCGATGTTCCGCTGCGACTCGGGCCTCGCGCTTCCCGTCAGCCGAGCCCCCGCGTTCCGCGCCCGCTCAGCCCTGAGCCTCGCCGCGGCCCGGCCCGGCCCCCGCGCCGGCGCGCCCCCGCGCTCCCCGGCGCCGCTCAGCCCTGTGCCGGCTCGCTTCTGATCACCGCGAAGCGGACCCCGTACGGATCGGCGAGTTTGGCCATGCGGCCCACGCCCTCCAGGGTCGTCGCGGGCATCCGCACCGTCCCGCCGAGCCGCTCCGCCTGTGCCACCGTGGCGTCGGCGTCCACCACCTCGAAGTACGGCAGCCAGTACGGACCGGGCTCCACCTCGTCGGGCGCGTCGGCCAGCGGCACCATCCCGCCGAACATCGCCTCCTCCCCGGCACCGTCGGGATTGACGCAGGTGTACGTCCCGCCCGGGAACGGCACCCCGGAGGTCTCCAGGCCGAGCACCCGGCGGTAGAACGCGGCGGCCGCAGCGATGTCCGGCGTGTACAGCTCGACCCAGCACAGTGAACCCGGCTCGCCCGCCGCGTCCACGCCCCTGGTCCGCCCCGGCTGCCAGATCCCGAACCGCACGCCCGCCTGGTCGGCGAGGACCGCCATGCGGCCCTGCCCCATCACGTCCGTCGGCGGGAACAGCACTCTGCCGTGCGCCCCTTCGGCCGCCTTGGCGGTGGCCTGGGCGTCCTCGCTCTGGAAGTACACCGTCCAGGCCGGCGCTCCCTGCCCGGGGCCGGTCCGCGCACCGCCCGCCACGGTCCTGCCGTCCAGCTGGAAGAAGCCGTAACCGCCGGCGTCCGGTCCCGCCGACTCGAACCGCCAGCCGAACAGGGTGCCGTAGAAGGACGCGGCGCCGTCGATGTCGGGGCTGGCGACGTCGATCCAGTTGGGCGCGCCGTTGACGAAACGGGTGGTGAGCATCTCGGCCCTCCTCGCAAGGGGTCCCGTCCTGTGCACTGCCGAGTCTCGCACCGCCCACTGACAATCGCCGCCGGAACACCAGGGCGCGCCGGACCGCCCCGCGACCACCCGGCGTGACGACGCGCGTCCTCCCGGTTTCCCGCCGGCCCCGCGCGCCGCCGTGCGCGCGCCGCACCGGGAGGAGCATCATCGGGGCGACCGGAGAGCGGGGGCACGCCGTCGGCCGGGGCGCGTCGACGGCCACGGGAGCGCCGGCGGGCACGGTGCCGGCCGAACGGCGTTGAGCCGGCGTTGATCGAACGTTTTTCGGCGTGCGGCAGGCTCCTGGCCATGCACATCGACACGATCACCCCGGCCGACGACACCTGGCAGGCGCAGGCCCTGTGCGCGCAGACCGGGCCGGACTTCTTCTTCCCCGAGCCCGGCAGCTCGGTGCGTGAGGCGAAGCGCATCTGCGCCACGTGCGAGCTGCGCCCGGCCTGTCTGGAGTACGCGCTGGCCCACGACGAGCGGTTCGGCGTCTGGGGCGGCCTGTCGGAGAAGGAGCGCCTCGCCCTCCGCCGCACCGCTCCCTGACGCCTCGCCCTCGGCCGCACCGCCCCCCTGACGCCGTCCGCCGGCACCGCTCGCGCGCGGGCCGTCAGGCTCCGGCGCGCGCCGCCATCCGGGCCTTGCGCGCGGCCAGCTTCTCGTCGAACTTCGAGGCCTCCGCGTCCAGCCCGCCGAGGTACAGGCCGAGTTCCTCCTGCGCCTGGCGCCCCTCGGGGCCGAGGCCGTCGATCTCCAGGACCTTCAGGAAGCGCAGCACCGGCTGCAGCACGTCGTCGTGGTGGATCCGCAGGTTGTACACCTCACCGATCGCCATCTGCGCGGCGGCCCGCTCGAAGCCGGGGATGCCGTGGCCGGGCATGCGGAAGTTCACGACGACGTCCCGGACCGCCTGCATGGTCAGGTCGGGGGCCAGTTCGAAGGCGGCCTTCAGCAGGTTGCGGTAGAAGACCATGTGCAGGTTCTCGTCGGTCGCGATCCGGGCCAGCATGCGGTCGCAGACCGGGTCCCCGGACTGGTGCCCGGTGTTGCGGTGGGAGATCCGAGTGGCCAGCTCCTGGAAGGCGACGTAGGCGACCGAGTGCAGCATCGAGTGCCGGTTGTCGGACTCGAAGCCCTCGCTCATGTGCGCCATGCGGAAGCGCTCCAGCTTGTCCGGGTCCACCGCGCGCGAGGCCAGCAGGTAGTCGCGCATCACGATGCCGTGCCGGCCCTCCTCGGCCGTCCAGCGGTGCACCCAGGTACCCCAGGCGCCGTCCCGGCCGAACAGCGAGGCGATCTCGTGGTGGTAGCTCGGCAGGTTGTCCTCGGTCAGCAGGTTGACCACGAGGGCGATCCGGCCGATCTCCGTCACCTTGGACTGGTCCTTCTCCCAGGGCTCGCCGTCCTCGAACAGGCCCGGGAAGTTGCGGCCGTCGCTCCACGGCACGTACTCGTGCGGCATCCAGTCCTTGGCGACCTTCAGATGCCGGTTCAGCTCGTTCTCGACCACTTCCTCCAGTGCGTAGAGCAGCCGGGCGTCGGTCCAGACGGACGGGCTGCCGAGGTGGGAAGAAGTGATCGTCACGGGAACTCCAGGGGGACGCCGAACAAGGGGAGAGTAAACGGGTGGCCCGGCGAGCGGTGCCGGAAACCTACGTGATCGTAGGCTACGAACCCGTAGGTTACGAAGCCGTAGGTTAAGGCTGTCGTAAAGGAACCGCTGATCAGCCCGCCCGACGCACCCCCGCGGGCATGTCCGACAGCGCCGGGACCCGCAGGTCCGGGGGCCGTCCGCGGGCGGGGTTCACCCGGTCAGGCGTACAACTCCCGCAGGCGCACCGAGAGACAGGTCACACAGCCCTCCAGCTTCTCGAACTCGCTGATGTCGACCGTCACCACGGTGTGTCCGAGATCGGTCAGCAGCTCCGCGGTCCTGGGTGCGCTCGCCGCCATCAGCAGGGTGCTGCCGCCGAGCAGCACCACATGGGCGCCGGACTCCTCCGGCACCGACAGGAAGCCCGGGAACAGCGACGGCCGGTCGATCTTCGGTATGTGCCCGATCACCGTGCCGTCGGGCAGCGCGGTCACGGCCGACTTCAGGTGCAGCACCCGGCTCACGGGCACGGCCACCACGCGGGCACCGAGCGGCTCGAAGGCCGCCCGCAGCTGCTGCACGCCGGCCGCGTTGGTCCGCCCGCCGCGGCCGACGTACACGGTGTCGCCGACCTTCAGGACGTCACCGCCGTCCAGCGTGCCCGGCTCCCAGATCCAGTTCACCGAGCAGCCGAGGCGGGCCACCGCCTCCTCGACTCCGGCGGTCTCCGCGCGCCGGGACTCGGCGCCGGGCCGGGTGATCAACGCCACGTTCTTGTACATGACCACGGTGTCCTCCACGAACACCGCGTCCGGGCAGTCGTCGGCCGGTTCGACCTCGATCGTCTCCCAGCCGTGCGCGCGGAGGGCCTCGACATAGGCCTCCCACTGTTCGCCGGCGAGCCCGATGTCGACCTTCTCCCGTTCGATGTGCGTCACCAGGCCGTCGGCGAGGCGGGGGCCGGGGCGGCGGACGAGGGCCTTCTTGCTGGGCACGAGGGACCTTTCGAATCGGTTGAGCGATGGTGCGGTGTCCGGCGCCGGTGACACGGCGCCGGTCCGTCATCATGCAGGGCGCTCCGGCCAGGGCAAAACCCTCGTCGCCGGGCGGTGCCCGTCCTGATACCCCTGTCCCGTCGAACCGTCCTGATGCCCCCATGCTCCCTGTGCCGTCGGACCGCGTCCACGCACCCCCGTCCCGTCGGACTGTCCAGGCACCCCCGGTCTGTCGGACCGTCGAGGCGCCCCCCGTCTGCCGGAGGCGTCCTGCCTGCCCCTGCCCGTGCCTGCCCCTGCCCGTCCGGACGCGTCCTGCCGGCTCCTGCCCGTCCGGACGCGCCTCCCGTCCGCCCGTCCGCCCGTCCGGACGGCGGCACCGCGCCCGGGCGGCAGCCGGCGCTGGAGCGGGGCCGCAGGCCGGGGCAGGGCCGGTCGGACGGGCAGGGGCGCGCGGGCCGGGCCGGTCGGGTCAGGCCGGATCGGCGAGCGCCTCCGGTTCCGTCTCCGTCAGCTCCCCTCCCTCCATCAGCAGCCACCGTGTGATCCCGATCGACTCCAGGAACGGCAGGTCGTGGCCGGCCACGACCAGCGCGCCCTCGTACGACTCCAGGGCCGAGGTGAGCTGCCGGACGCTGGCCATGTCGAGGTTGTTGGTCGGCTCGTCGAGCAGCAGCAGTTGGGGCGCCGGCTCGGCCAGCATCAACGCGGCCAGGGTCGCCCGGAAACGCTCGCCGCCCGACAGGGTGGCCGCCTTCTGGTCGGCCCGCGCGCCCCGGAACAGGAAGCGGGCGAGCCGGGCCCGGACCCGGTTGTTGGTGGCGCCCGGCGCGAACCGGGCCACGTTCTCGGCGACCGACAGGGCGTCGTCCAGCACGTCCAGCCGCTGGGGCAGGAACCGCAGCGGGACGTGCGCCGTCGCCGTGCCCGACACCGGTGCCAGCTCCCCGGCGATCGTCCGCAGCAGCGTCGTCTTGCCGGCGCCGTTGCGGCCGACCAGTGCGATCCGCTCCGGGCCGCGCAGGTCGAGGATGCCCTGCACGCGCGCGTGGTAGGCCGTTTCCAGGTTCTCCAGGGTGAGCACCTGCCGCCCGGGCGGCACGGCCGTGTACGGCAGCTCGACGCGGATCTCGTCGTCGTCCCGGACCGCCTCCACCGCCTCGTCCAGCCGTTCCCTGGCCTCGGTGAGCCGCTCCTCGTGCATGATGCGGTGCTTGCCCGCGGACTCCTGGGCGGCCCGCCTGCGTGCCCCCATGACGATCTTCGGCTCGCGCTTCTGCTCGTACATCTTCTGGCCGTACCGCTTGCGGCGGGCCAGTTTGACCTGGGCGTCGGCCAGTTCGCGCTTCTGCTTGCGCACATCGGCCTCGGCGACGCGCACCATGCGCTCGGCCGCCTCCTGCTCGACGGCCAGCGCCTGCTCGTAGGCCGAGAAGTTGCCGCCGTACCAGGCGACCTCCCCGGAGCGCAGCTCCGCGATCTGGTCGACCAGGTCGAGCAGTTCCCGGTCGTGGCTGACCACGACCAGGACGCCCGGCCAGGAGGCGACGGCCTGGTACAGCCGCCGGCGCGCGTACAGGTCGAGGTTGTTGGTGGGCTCGTCCAGCAGCAGGATGTCGGGGCGGCGCAGCAGCAGCGCGGCGAGCCGCAGCAGCACCGACTCGCCGCCGGACACCTCCCCGACGGTCCGGTCGAGGCCGATGTGGCCGAGGCCGAGTTCGCCGAGGGTGGCCTGGGCCCGCTCCTCGACGTCCCAGTCGTCGCCGACGGTCTCGAAGTGCTCCGCCGCGGCGTCGCCCGCCTCGATGGCGTGCAGGGCGGCCCGCCGCTCGGCGATGCCGAGGGCCTGGTCGACGCGGAGCGTGGTGTCGAGCGTGACGTTCTGCGGGAGGTAGCCGATCTCACCGGCCGCCTTGAGGGTGCCGTCGGCCGGGACGAGTTCCCCGGCCAGCAGCTTGAGCAGGGTGGACTTGCCCGATCCGTTGACACCGACGAGGCCGGTCCGGCCCGGGCCGAAGGCGGTGTCCAGCCCGTCGAAGACGGTGCTGCCGTCGGGCCAGCTGAAGGACAGGGAGGTGCAGGTGAGGGAAGCAGACATGGGCGCCTCGTGAGGGTGTGTGAGCGTTCGGGTGGACGCGTGTCGAGACACCGCGAGGCGGAAACCGAAGGGTCTGGGCAGGAAGGCCACGAAAAGGGGCCTGTGCCGGAGGACGGCTCGGACGCCGAGGTCGCACGCCGCGCACACCTCACCGGTGCATACGCGGTGTCTCAGGACCTCAGACGAGCAACGTCCTTCTCCAATCGACGGCAACAGAACCGTCGTAGACAGTAAGAGAGGCTGGAGGGGCTGTCAACGCATTTGACGCGGGGCCCTCCACGCGCGCGTGGCGTTCAGCGGGCGGTGCTCAGCAGGCGTCCCGCATCAGCTCGGCCAGATCGTGGTCCAGGTCGAGCTGGAGGTGTTCCAGGCCGACGGGGACCAGGGCGTCGGCCGCCTCCAGGAACCGCCGTATCTCGCCCGAGCGCACGTGCACGACCGCGGTGCCCTCCGGGGCGTGGAACTCCAGCACCGTGCGGTCGTACCCGTACGGCCGCACACGGACGTCGCCCTGGCCCTCGGGGCCCCGCAACCCGGCGGTGAGCAGTTCGCGGGAGAAGGTCCAGCACACGTCGACGCCCTCCAGGGTGGCCGGCGCCGGGAACGTCATGCGGACGGCGAACGGGTCGCGCCGGTCGTAGCGCAGCGTGGCGGGAATGCTCGGCATACGCGGTGCGGCGGCGACGAGACGGGCCTCTACGGGCTGCTCGATGACGGTGGACAACGCCTTGCTCCCTCGTGACGGCTGGACTACGCGCCGGTGTGCGACATCCGGCACTGGAAGAGACGACGGAATCGGCCGATGCGTGCACACCCGGAACTAGTGACCTCGGTCACCGCCTTCATGCACGCCGGAACGCACGGCTGTTCCCGCGCGTCCGCGCGTTCCGCGAGGCAGGGGAGGCCCTCTGGACGGCGCCGGGGGAGTGCGGCTAGCTTCGCCCGCCATGAGGCGCTTGGGGAGCACGCGACGCAGGGGGCGGGCCGGCCGGCTGCTGGCGGCGGGAGTGGCGTGCGGGGCGGCGCTGGCCGCCCTGACGGTTCCGGCGGCCGAGGCCCGCCCGTTCGGACAGGGCGGCGGCACCGGCCCGGCGGACGCCGTCCGGGGTGGTGTGCACTGGGCGGCCAAGGACACCGGCACCCCGCAGATCCGCTTCCGCGGCCTCGCGGCCGTCGACCGGCACACCGCCTGGCTGGCCGGCACCGGCGGCACGGTGCTGCGTACGACGGACGGCGGCGCGAGCTGGCGGAACGTCTCACCGCCGGGCGCGGCCGACGCGCAGTTCCGGGACGTGACGGCGTTCGACGCGCGCCGCGCGGTGGTGCTGGCCATCGGCGAGGGCGAGGCGTCCCGCGTGTACCGCACCGACGACGGCGGCACCACCTGGACGGAGTCCTTCCGCAACACCGACCCGAAGGCGTTCTACGACTGCCTCACCTTCTTCGACCGCCGCCACGGCCTCGCCCTGAGCGACCCCGTGGACGGGAGGTTCCGCCTGCTGTCCACCGCCGACGGCGGACGGTCCTGGCGTGTGCTGCCCGCGGACGGCATGCCGCCGGCGCTGGACGGCGAGGCGGGCTTCGCCGCGAGCGGCCAGTGCCTGGTGGCCTCCGGACCGAAGGACGTCTGGCTGGCCACCGGAGGCGGCGCCCACGCGCGCGTGCTGCACTCCGCCGACCGCGGGCTCACCTGGACGGCCGCCGACACCCCGGTCCCCGCGGGCGATCCGGCGAAGGGCGTCTTCGCGCTGGCCTTCCGCGACCGCACCCACGGCATCGCGGTCGGCGGCGACTACCGCCCCGACCAGCCCTCGCCCGACGCCGCGGCGGTCACCGCCGACGGCGGCCGCACCTGGCGCCCCGCCGCCGGCGCGCCGCCCGCGTACCGCTCCGGCGCCGCCTGGCTCCCGCACAGCCGCACCGCCGCGCTGGCCGTCGGCCCGACCGGCACGGACCTCACCACGGACGGCGGCCGTACCTGGCGGACGTTCGACACCGGTTCGTACGACACGGTGACCTGCACCCGAGACCTGAGCTGCTGGGCGGCCGGCGAACAGGGGCGCGTCGCGCGGCTGGAACGGTGACGTAACCGTCCGCGAGGCGGGTACTCGTTCCCTGACGCAAAGGAAGGGAGCGATCATGCCAGCCGGTTCCAGCCCCAAGCGCGAGCGCCAGTACGAGCACATCAAGGAGAGCGCGCAGGACCGGGGCGAGAGCACCGGGCGCGCCAAGGAGATCGCCGCGCGGACGGTGAACAAGGAACGCGCCCGCTCCGGCGAGTCCAAGACCGCCAGCCGCAGTTCGAAGCAGGACATGTCGTCGAGCAAGCGCGGCGGCCAGCGGTCCGGCAACCGGGCCGGATCGCACGGCCCGACGCGTGACCAGTTGTACAACGAGGCGAAGCAGCGCGGCATCGAAGGCCGTTCGCACATGAACAAGGACGAGCTGCAGCGCGCCTTGGACGCGAAGAAGGGCTGACGGCCGGAGGCCGGACGCCCCGCAGGGCCGGTCCCTCGGCTCAGTCGAGGGTCTGCCGGTGGCGCGCCAGCTCGGGGGACGTCTTGGTCGCGATGAACTCGGTGACGCGGTAGGCGCACACGCCGGCGACGACGAACGGGTCGGTCGCGACGAGTTCCTCGATGCGGACGCGGTCCCCCGCGACGGCGAGGATCACCCCGCCGTCGCGGGGGTTCTTGCGTCCCGAGGCCAGGAAGAAGCCCTTCTCGTACTGCTCCTCCAGCCAGACGACATGGTCCGGGAGTACGGCGTCCACGGCGTCGAGCGGCGCGGTGTAGGTGAGCTCCAGTACGAACATGATCACGACCCTACCCCCGGCGGACCGGCCCTCCGCGCCCGGCCCGTACAGTCACCCGGCATGACGATCATCGGTGTACCCGCGGGCTGGCCCGCGACCGAGGAGGAGGCCCGCGCCGTCCAGGACGAGCTGCGCGGGCGGGTGGTGCTCGACGAGCCCGGGCCCCCGCCGGGGACGGGTCTGGTCACGGGGGTCGACGTCGCCTACGACGACGGTCTCGACCTGGTCGCCGCGGCGGCCGTCGCGCTGGACGCCGCCACCCTGGACGTCGTCGCCGAGGCGACGGCCGTCGGCCGCGTGTCCTTCCCGTACGTGCCCGGGCTGCTCGCCTTCCGGGAGATCCCGACCGTCCGTGCCGCCCTGGACCGGCTGCCGTGCCCGCCCGGCCTGGTCGTCTGCGACGGCTACGGCCTGGCCCACCCGCGCCGTTTCGGCCTGGCGAGCCACCTGGGCGTGCTGATGGACCTGCCCACCGTCGGCGTCGCCAAGAACCCCTTCACGTTCACCTACGACGACCCCGAGCCGGCCCGGGGCGGTTCCGCGCCGCTGCTCGCCGGGACCGAGGAGGTGGGGCGCGCCCTGCGCACCCGGGACGGTGTCAAGCCGGTGTTCGTCTCGGTCGGCCACCGGGTGAGCCTCGGCAACGCGCTGGCGCACACGCTCGCACTGACCCCGAGGTTCCGGCTGCCGGAGACCACGCGACGGGCGGACGCCCTGTGCCGGCGCGCACTCCGCGAGGCGGCACAGGGCCTGGCCGGCCACGGGGCTCAGGACTCCACGACGCGCCAGGCGCCGACCTCCTGATACGCCGAGTCGTACACGGCCGAACCGTCACCGGGTTCGAGTGCGTAATGGCGCAGGTTGCCACCCCAGTACCGCAGGATGCGCTCCAGCTCGGCCACCCGGTCCTGCGTCACCGCCCCGTCGTCCACGGTCACTTCGAGCACGAACTTCACGTCCGCTCCGCCTCCTCGCCTCGTCCGGCACGAGCCGCCATCGTCTCAGGCACACTCCCGGCCGGGCCGGGCCGGGCCGTGGAGCGGGCGGGCGCCGGTCAGCGGCGCGCCGCCACCCGGAAGGTGATCCCCGCGGCGCGCAGCCGGTCGGTCAGGGCGTCGCCCATCGCCTGCGCCGTGGTGACCTGCCCGGCCGTCGGCGGAAGGTCGTCGAAGGCCAGGCACAGGGCCGCCTCGGCGAACATCTTCGCCGTCTCGTCGTATCCCGGGTCGCCGCCCGCGACCTCGGTGCACACCCGCCGTCCGCCGCCCTCGCCGACGAACCGCACGGTGAACCAGCTTCTCGCCCGCTTCTCCGCGCTCGGCCCGTCGCCCGGCTTGAGCCGGTCCGACAGCCAGCGTCGCGCGGGCGGCACCTGGGCCGCGGCCGCCGCCGCGCCGACCGCGGCGATCCCGCCGAGGGCGACCGGCAGGCGGCGCACGGCGGCGTGGTGCCGGTAGCGGAAGTCCGGGCCGTACCGCTCCAGCGCCCGCGCCGAACGGCGCACGATCTGCGGGTCCAGGGTGGGCATCGGCAGCGCCCACGCGCCGACCTCCCCGGCGAACCGCGGCCCGCCCGCCACGGCCCGCACCCGGCGGCCCGGCAGTCGCGGCTCGTACCGGGCCCGCTCGCGCGCGGCGGCCAGCATCCGCCGTCCGCGGGCCATCTGGGTCAGCGCCGAGGCGAGGGTGCCGCCGGAGAACGCCGCGTCGACGGTCACATAGCCGTCCACGGTCAGCGGCACGCCCTCGGGGAGCTGCCGGACCGTGAAGTACACGCCCAGGTCGTGCGGTACGGAGTCGAATCCGCAGGCGTGCACCAGGCGGGCGCCCGTCTCACGCGCGCGTGCGTCGTGCCGGACGTACATCAGGTCCACGAACTCCGGCTCGCCGGTGAGGTCCAGGTAGTCGGTCCCGGTGTCGGCGCAGGCGGCGACGAGTTCCTCGCCGTACCGCACGTACGGCCCCACGGTCGTGGCGACCACGCGCGCGTGCTCGGCGAGGGCGCGCAGGGTGGCCGGTTCGGTCACGTCGGCGCGCAGCACACCGACGTCCGCGCCGCCGGGCAGGCTCGCGCGCAGCCGTTCCAGCCGCCCCGGGTCGCGTCCGGCCACCGCCCAGCGCAGGTCCCGCGGCGCGTGCGCGGCGAGATAGCGGGCCGTGAGCGTGCCGACGAAGCCGGTGGCTCCGAAGAGCACGAGGTCGTAAGGACGGTCCGTCCTGCTCATCCTGCTCATGACACCCCTTGGTCCGTGCGGTGCGTGTGCGGCCCGTCGCGCAGCCGCGCCGCTGTGGGTGGCCGAGGCTAGCGTGAGGGAAGCGGAGCCCGACGACCAGCCCGGAGGCAGCGGTGGCCGTAGGCAGGAATGCCGTGAGGAAGCGGGAGAAAGCGCACGCGGGGCGCACGGTCCGCGGTGCCCCGTGGGGCGAGGATCACTCGGTCGGGTGATGCTCGGCGCTCGGGGCACTTGGCTAAGCGCTTGCTCGTTCAGGTCTTGTGTCCGGTGGAACGCGTTCTTAGCATCACCGGTGTTACATCAGTGCTGTCACACAGGCCTGGGGGCTGGACGATGACAACGGCAGGGACGCCGCCGACGCCGGGCAACGGCCCGCTCTCGGGCGTGCGCGTGGTCGAGCTGGCCGGCATCGGGCCGGGGCCGTTCGCCGCCATGCTCCTGGCCGATCTGGGGGCCGACGTGGTCCGGGTGGACCGCCCCGGCGGCACGGACCTCGCCGTCCCCCCGGCCCAGGACGTCACCAACCGCAACAAGCGCTCGGTCGTGGTCGACCTGAAGGCACCGGACGGCCCCGCCCGCGTCCTGGACCTCGCCGAGCGCGCCGACATCCTCGTCGAGGGCTACCGCCCCGGCGTCGCCGAGCGCCTCGGTATCGGCCCCGCCGACTGCCACGCCCGCAACCCCCGCCTGGTGTACGGCCGGATGACCGGCTGGGGCCAGGACGGCCCGCTCGCCCACCGCGCCGGCCACGACGTCGCCTACATCGCGCTCACCGGCACGCTCGGCATGATCGGCCGCCCCGACGAGCCCCCGGCGGTCCCCGCCAACCTCCTCGGGGACTACGCGGGCGGCTCCCTCTACCTGGTCGTCGGCGTCCTCGCCGCACTGCACCACGCGCGCGCGACCGGCACCGGCCAGGTGGTCGACGCGGCCATCGTCGACGGCACCGCCCACCTGTCCACGATGATCCACGGCATGCTCGCCGCCGGCGGCTGGCAGGACCGCCGCGCCGCCAACCTCCTGGACGGCGGCTGCCCCTACTACGGCACCTACGAGACCGCCGACGGCCGGTACATGGCGGTGGGCGCCCTGGAAGGCAAGTTCTACACCGAGTTCCTGCACCTGCTCGGCCTGGACGACCTCGCCTCCGCCCGCAAGGACTGGACCCGCTGGGGCGAGCTGCGCGACCGGATCGCCGCCGCCTTCACGACCCGCACCCGGGACGAGTGGACGGCCGTCTTCGAGGGCTCCGACGCCTGCGTGGCACCCGTGCTGAGCCTGCGAGAGGCCCCCGCCCACCCCCACCTGGCCGCCCGCGGCACCTTCACCGACCACGGCGGCATCACCCAGCCCGCGCCCGCCCCCCGCTTCTCCGTCACCCCCACCGCCATCCGCACCGGCCCCGCCCTGCCCGGCGCGGACACGGCGGCGGTCGCCCGGGACTGGGGGACACCGGCACACCCGACCGACGACCCCGACGGCCCCGACGACCCCGACGCCGTGGTCACCGACGGCGGCTGACCCCGCCCACCCCCTCGGCCCACCCTCCCGAAAGGCACCCCAGTGAGCACCGAAGCGTACGTGTACGACGCGATCCGCACCCCGCGCGGCCGCGGCAAGGCGAACGGCGCCCTGCACGGCACGAAGCCCATCGACCTGGTCGTCGGCCTCATCCACGAGATCCGCGACCGCTTCCCCGGCCTGGACCCGGCCGCGATCGACGACATCGTGCTCGGTGTCGTCGGCCCCGTCGGCGACCAGGGCTCCGACATCGCCCGGATCGCCGCCATCGCCGCCGGACTGCCGGACACGGTCGCGGGCGTGCAGGAGAACCGCTTCTGTGCCTCCGGCCTGGAGGCCGTCAACCTGGCCGCCGCCAAGGTGCGATCGGGCTGGGAGGACCTGGTCCTCGCGGGCGGTGTCGAGTCCATGTCCCGCGTCCCCATGGCCTCGGACGGCGGCGCCTGGTTCAACGACCCGATGACCAACCTCGCCGTCAACTTCGTGCCGCAGGGCATCGGCGCCGACCTGATCGCCACCATCGAGGGATTCTCCCGCCGGGACGTGGACGAGTACGCGGCCCTGTCCCAGGAGCGCGCCGCCAACGCCTGGAAGGAGGGCCGCTTCGACCGCTCGGTGGTCCCCGTCAGGGACTGCAACGGCCTGGTCGTCCTCGACCACGACGAGCACCTGCGCCCCGGCACCACCGCCGACTCCCTCGCCAAACTGAAGCCGTCCTTCGCGGACATCGGCGACCTGGGCGGCTTCGACGCGGTCGCGCTGCAGAAGTACCACTGGGTGGAGAAGATCGACCACGTCCACCACGCGGGCAACTCCTCCGGGATCGTGGACGGCGCCTCGCTCGTCGCGATCGGCTCCAGGGAGGTCGGCGAGCGCCACGGGCTCACCCCGCGCGCGCGGATCGTGTCCGCGGCCGTCTCCGGCTCCGAGCCGACCATCATGCTGACCGGCCCCGCCCCCGCCACCCGCAAGGCCCTGGCGAAGGCCGGCCTCACCATCGACGACATCGACCTGGTCGAGATCAACGAGGCGTTCGCGGCGGTCGTGCTGCGCTTCGTGAAGGACATGGGCCTCAGCCTGGACAAGGTCAACGTCAACGGCGGCGCCATCGCCCTCGGCCACCCGCTCGGCGCCACCGGCGCCATGATCCTCGGCTCGCTCATCGACGAGCTGGAGCGCCAGGACAAGCGCTACGGCCTCGCCACGCTCTGCGTCGGCGGCGGCATGGGCATCGCCACCATCGTCGAGCGCATCTGAACTCCCCGCGGACCAAGCGACCGCCGACCTCAACGGAGACGACTGTCATGACCGAGAGCACCACCATCCGCTGGGAGCAGGACGACACCGGTGTCGTCACCCTCGTCCTGGACGACCCGAACCAGTCCGCGAACACCATGAACCAGGCGTTCCGCGACTCCCTGGCCGCGATCACCGACCGGCTGGAGGCCGAGCGGGACTCGATCCGCGGTGTCATCCTCACCTCGGCGAAGAAGACCTTCTTCGCCGGCGGTGACCTGCGCGACCTGATCCGGGTCACGCCCGAGACCGCACAGGAACTGCTCGACGGCGGACTCGCCATCAAGCGGAACCTGCGCCGCATCGAGACCCTCGGCAAGCCGGTCGTCGCGGCCATCAACGGCGCGGCCCTCGGCGGCGGTTTCGAACTGGCCCTCGCCTGCCACCACCGGGTCGCCCTGGACACCCCCGGCACCAAGATCGGCTGCCCCGAGGTCACCCTCGGCCTGCTCCCCGGCGGCGGCGGTGTCGTCCGCACCGTCCGGCTGCTCGGCATCGCGGACGCCCTGCTGAAGGTGCTGCTCCAGGGCCAGCAGTACAACGCGCGGCGCGCCCAGGAGAACGGCCTCGTCCACGAGGTCGCCGCCACCCCCGAGGAACTCCTCGCCAAGGCCCGCGCGTTCGTCGACGCCCACCCCGAGTCCCAGCAGCCCTGGGACAAGCCGGGCTACCGGATCCCCGGCGGCACCCCGGCCAACCCGAAGTTCGCCGCGAACCTGCCCGCCTTCCCGGCCAGCCTGCGCAAGCAGACGAACGGCGCCCCCTACCCGGCGCCGCGCAACATCCTCGCCGCCGCCGTCGAGGGCTCGCAGGTCGACTTCGAGACCGCCCAGGTCATCGAGGCCCGCTACTTCGTGGAGCTGGCCGCCGGACAGACCTCGAAGAACATGATCCAGGCGTTCTTCTTCGACCTCCAGGCGGTCAACTCCGGCGCCAACCGCCCGAAGGGCGTCGAGCCCCGCCCGGTCCGCAGGGTCGCCGTCCTCGGCGCCGGGATGATGGGCGCCGGCATCGCCTACGCGTGTGCCCGCGCGGGCATCGACGTCGTCCTGAAGGACGTCTCCCTGGAGGCGGCCGTCAAGGGCAAGGGCTACTCGGAGAAGCTGTGCGCCAAGGCCGTCGGCAGGGGCCGCACCAGCCAGGAGAAGGCGGACGCGCTGCTGGCCCGGATCACCCCCACCGCCGAGGCGGCCGACCTCGCGGGCTGCGACGCGGTCATCGAAGCGGTCTTCGAGGACACCGCCCTCAAGCACAAGGTCTTCCAGGAGATCGAGCAGGTCGTCGCCCCCGACGCGCTGCTGTGCTCCAACACCTCCACGCTGCCCATCACCACGCTCGCCGAGGGCGTGCAGCGCCAGAGCGACTTCATCGGGCTGCACTTCTTCTCGCCGGTCGACAAGATGCCGCTGGTCGAGATCATCAAGGGCGAGCGCACCGGTGACGAGGCGCTCGCGCGCGCCTTCGACCTGGTCCGGCAGATCAACAAGACGCCGATCGTCGTCAACGACTCGCGCGGCTTCTTCACCTCCCGGGTGATCGGCCACTTCATCAACGAGGGCGTCGCCATGGTCGGCGAGGGCGTCGAGCCCGCCTCCGTCGAGCAGGCCGCCGCGCAGGCCGGCTACCCGGCGAAGGTGCTCTCCCTCATGGACGAGCTGACCCTCACCCTGCCCCGCAAGATCCGGGGCGAGACCAGGCGGGCCGTGGAGGAGTCCGGCGGCACCTGGACGGCGCACCCGGCGGATGCGGTCATCGACCGCATGGTGGACGAGTTCGGCCGCACCGGCCGCAGCGGCGGCGCCGGCTTCTACGACTACACCGAGGACGGCAAGCGGGCCGGGCTCTGGCCGGGACTGCGCGAGCACTTCACGAAGCCCGGGTACGAGATCCCGTTCCGGGACATGCAGGAGCGCATGCTCTTCGCCGAGGCGCTCGACACCGTGCGCCTCCTGGAGGAGGGCGTCCTCACCTCCGTCGCCGACGCCAACATCGGCTCGATCCTCGGCATCGGCTTCCCCGGCTGGACCGGCGGTGTACTCCAGTACATCAACGGCTACGAAGGGGGCCTGCCCGGATTCGTGGCCCGCGCGCGCGAGCTGGCCGAGCGGTACGGCGAGCGGTTCACCCCGCCCGCGCTGCTCGTGGCGAAGGCCGAGAAGACCGAGAAGGGGGAGAGGGGCGAGCCGTTCAGCGACTCAGTCCGCTCCTGAACCGGTGAGCCACTCGCTCAGCTCCTCCCGCAGCGAGCGCTGGAAGGTGGTCAGCAGCGCCTGCACCACCAAGGGGTGCATGTGCGCCGACAGGGACCGCACGTCCCGGGCGTCCCGCTCCTCCACCTCGCCGCGGAACAGCTGGGAGAGTTCGTGAGCCGCGGCGCGCGAGTGCTCCACGAGCACCTTGCGCGCCGCGAGGATCGCCTCCTGCGACAGCGGTACGTCCAGGAGCCGGACGCCGAGCCGGAGCAGCCCGGCGTCCACCCGGAAGCCGTCCTCGCCGGCGGGCACGACGACGTTCATCGCGGCGAGCCGCTCCACGTCCTCCTCGCCGAGCGTCCGGCCCGCCCGCCGCTCCAGCTCCCGGCGCGACACCGTCTCCACCGCGTCCGGCGCCCAGGAGGCGACCACCGCCCGGTGGATGGCCAGGTCGTGCGGGGTGAGGTCCGCCGGCAGCTGCCGCAGGTACCGCTCGATCCCCGCCAGCGTCATGCCCTGCTGCTGCAGCTCCTCGATGAGCGCCAGGCGCGCGACGTGCCCGGGGCCGTAGTGCCCCACCCGGCGCGGACCGAGCACCGGCGGCGGGAGCAGCCCCTTGCTGCCGTAGAAACGGACGGTGCGGACGGTGACGCCCGCCCGCGCGGCCAGCTCGTCGATGGTGAGGGGCGTCTCCTCGGTACCGGTGCTCATGTGCAGCAGTATCGCTGTCTCACCAATGGTGTGAAACCCGCGCGAAGCCCGTGGCGGTCATGTGAGAAGAACCGCTCTGTGACGTGGACCACCGCGTACCGGCTGATCCCTCTGGGAAGCTGCTGCCTTGGTCTGTGCCGCAACACGAGGGTGGTGCGGGCCACGACCTGCACGAACCCCGGGCCCATGAGGTCCGGGCGCACCAGGAATGGAACCACCCGTGAGCAAGGAAGCCGTGGAATCGGCACCGGCCACCACCCACCCCCAGGTGGCCCATCCGGCGGACGCGGGCGACGCCGGTTACAGCAAGGACCTCAAGGCCCGCCACGTCAACATGATCGCCATCGGTGGCGCCATCGGCACCGGACTCCTCCTGGGCGCCGGCGGCCGCCTGCACAACGCCGGACCGGCGCTCGCCCTGGCCTACCTGGTCTGCGGCGTCTTCGCCTTCTTCGTCGTCCGGGCCCTGGGCGAGCTGGTCCTGTACCGGCCGTCCTCCGGCTCCTTCGTGTCGTACGCGCGCGAGTTCCTCGGCGAGAAGGGCGCCTACGTCGCCGGCTGGATGTACTTCCTGAACTGGTCGACCACCGGCATCGCCGACATCACCGCGATCGCGCTCTACACGCACTACTGGTCCATGTTCACCAGCATTCCCCAGTGGGTGCTCGCCCTGATCGCCCTGGCGGTGGTCCTGGCCGTGAACCTGATCTCGGTGAAGTTCTTCGGCGAGATGGAGTTCTGGTTCGCGATCATCAAGGTCGCCACCATCGTCGGCTTCATGCTGATCAGCATCTTCCTGCTCGCCACCCAGCACAAGGTCGGCGGCCACACCCCCGGTCTGAGCGTCATCAGCGGCCATGGCGGCTTCTTCCCGCACGGCGCCATGCCGGCCGTCCTGGTCATGCAGGGCGTGATCTTCGCCTACGCCGCCCTGGAGCTGGTCGGTGTCGCGGCCGGCGAGACCGCCGAGCCGGAGAAGGTCGTCCCGCGCGCGGTGAACTCGATCATGTGGCGTGTGGGCCTGTTCTACGTCGGCTCGGTCGTGCTGCTCGCCCTGCTGCTGCCCGGTTCGGTGTACTCCGCCGACCAGAGCCCGTTCGTGACCGTGCTGTCCAAGATCGGCGTGCCGGCGGCCGGTGATGTGATGAACCTGGTCGTGCTGACCGCCGCCATGTCCTCGCTCAACTCCGGCCTGTACTCCACCGGCCGCATCCTGCGCTCGATGGCCATGGCCGGTTCGGCGCCGAAGTTCACCGCCCGCATGAACCGCAGCCAGGTGCCCTACGGCGGCATCCTGCTGACCTGCGCGGTCTGCGTGCTCGGTGTGGGCCTGAACTACCTGGTGCCCAGCCAGGCCTTCGAGATCGTGCTGAACGTCGCCTCCCTCGGCATCATCAGCACCTGGGTGATCATCATGATCTGCCACATGATCTTCGTCCGCCGGGCCCGCGCGGGCCTCGCGACCCGGCCGCACTTCCAGCTGAAGTTCAGCCCGGTCACGGAGATCGCCACGATCGTGTTCCTGTTCGTCTGCCTCGGCATGATGTGGAACGACCCGGACGTCGGCCGGAAGACCGTCCTGCTGATCCCGGTGATCGCCGTCATGCTGGTCGCGGGCTGGTTCGGCGTGCGCCGCCGGGTGTCGCAGAACGCCGGACAGGAGCTGACCGAGCTGTCGAAGTAGCGGCTCGGCGCCACTGTCAGTGGCATCGCCTACGGTGGCGTCATGTCGGAGATCACGTATGTCCGGGGTGACGCCACCACGCCGTCGGTGAAGGGCGCCAAGGTGATCGCCCATGTCCGCGACGACACCGGCGGCTGGGGCTTCGTGCCGGCCCTGTCCCGACGCCGGCCGGAGCCGGAGGCGGCGTACCGCGCCGGCACCGGGACCGCGCGAGGTCTGGGCGCGGTCCAGGGGGTGCCGGTCGGCCCGTACCTCCGGGTGGCCGACATGATCGGCCGGCGGGGGACCGGAACGGGAAGCAAGGTCGTCCCCGCGCGCTACGAGGCGATCGACGCCGCCCCCGACCGCCTCGCCGGCGAAGTGATCGAACCCGGCGCCTCCGTGCGGATGCCTCGCCAGGCTGCGGCCTCGCGGGTGGCGGGTGGTCCCGCGTGGAGCCGCTCGTCACCGAGAGGCCCGTCGAGCGGGGGATCGCCGTGACGGTGTACGACGACGGGGAGGACGGCGCATGAGCGGGCAGGCGGACGCGGCCGAGGTGCTGGTGCTGGGCGGGGCCGGCGTGGACACGATCATCCACGTCCCCGAGCTGCCCCTGCCCTACGCCGACAGCTACATGATCGAGTCCGGGATCCGCACGCGCGCCGGGCAGACCGGCGACTTCGTCGCCCTGGGACTGGCCGCGCTCGGCCTGCGCACCCACCACCTCGACCTGCTCGGCGACGACCCCGAGGGCGACCTCGTCCGCGCCCTGCACCACGAGCACGGCATCGCCCTCACCGCGCTCCCGCAGCCCGCCGGGACCAAGCGGGCGGTCAACCTCGTCGGCCCGGACGGCCGCCGCCTGTCGCTCTACGACACCAGCCGCGCCCACCCCGACGACCGCTTCCCGGAGGCCACCCTGCGCGCGCTGGCCGCCACGAGCCGGCACGTGCACGTGACGATCACCCAGCCGTGCGCCCACGCCCTGCCCGTCCTTCGGGAGACCGGTGTGCCGCTCTCCACTGACCTGCACGACTGGGACGGCGAGAACCCGTACCACGAGCCGTTCGCGTACGCGGCCGACGTCGTCTTCCTGTCCGCCGCCGCCCTCGCCGACCCCGAGCGGACCATGCGGCGCATCGCCGAGCGGGGCCGGGCGCGGACCGTCGTCGCCACCGCCGGGGCCGAGGGCGCCCAGCTGCTCGTCGACGGCGAGCTGACCCGGATACCGGCGGCGGACCCGCCCGCGCCGGTGGTCGACTCCAACGGCGCGGGCGACGCCTTCGCCGCCGCGTTCCTCTACGGCCGGCTCGGCGGCGAGACACCCGAGCGGTGCGCCCGGTACGGAGCGATCGCGGGCGCGTACGCGTGCACCGTCCCGGCCGCCCGCGCGGACGCGATAGGCCGGGACGAGCTGCTGCGACGGGCGGCCGTGGCCGACGGCTGAGGCACCGGTGCCACCGAGGCACCGAGCGCGCCCCGCCGGTCGGCGTCCCCGGTGGCTCAGCGCCCCCGGCCGGTCAGCCGCCTTAAGGCGTCAGTGACCGAGGCCGTCAGCGCCCTCCGCCGGTCAGTGCCCGTGCACCCCGTTCGTCGCCTCGATCTTCTTCCACGACGTCGGCCGCGCCACCGCCGTACCCGTCCTCACCAGCGCGCGGACCGACGGTGCGGCCGGCTTCTCCGGCTGGAACAGCCAGGTGTCGAACAGCGCGGACAGCGGCTTGCCGGACACCTGCTCGGCGTACTTCTGGAAGTCGGCCACCGAGGCGTTGCCGTACGCGTGCTCCTTCGGCCAGCCCTTCAGGACCGCGAAGAACGCGTCGTCGCCGATCTCGTTGCGCAGTGCCTGGATGGCGAGGGCACCCCGGTCGTAGACGGCGCTGCCGAACTGCTCGTCCGGACCCGGGTCACCCGGCTTCACGGTCCAGAAGGCGTCGTCGGCCGGGTGCGAGGCGTACACGTAGTCGGCGAGTTCCTGCGCGGTGCCCTCGCCCTCGTGCTCGGACCACAGCCACTGCGCGTACCGGGCGAAGCCCTCGTTGATCCAGATGTCCTTCCAGCCCTTCAGCGACACGTAGTCGCCGTACCACTGGTGGGCCAGCTCGTGCACGACCACGGAGGTGTTGGAGCCGTTCGCGAACTGCTTCGGGCTGTAGTAGACCCGGGTCTGCGTTTCCAGGGCGTACCCCGTGGTGGTGCCGGGCACGTAGCCGCCCGCGGTGCTGAACGGATAGGGCCCGAAGTAGCCGCTCAGCCAGTCCACGATCTCCCCGGTGCGCTCCACGCTGGCCCGCGCGGCCCCGTCGGTGTCGCCGAGGTCCTTGCTGTAGGCGTTGATGACGGGCACCCCGCCGTCGGAGGTGCCGGTGGTGAGGTCGAACCTCCCGAGCGCCAGCGTGGCCAGATAGGTGGCCTGCGGCTTGTTCTGCCGCCAGTTGTAGCGGGTCCAGCCCAGCTTCGAAGTGGTCGACTGGAGCGTGCCGTTGGAGAGGGCCTGGGTGCCGTCCGGCACGGCCACCGACACGTCGTAGGTGGCCTTGTCGGTCGGGTGGTCGTTGCTCGGGAACCACCACCAGGCGGCCTCGGGCTCGTTGGCGGCCACGCCCCCGTCGGGCGTGCGGTGCCAGGAGGTGAAGCCGTAGGCGCTCTTCGCCGACGGCACCCCGCTGTAGCGGACCACCACCGTGATCTGGGTGCCCTTGGCCAGCGGAGTCTTCGGGGTGACGACCAGTTCGTGCTCGCCGGACGTCGTGAAGGACGCCTTGGCGCCGTTGACCCGGACCTCGCTCACGTCCAGCAGGAAGTCCAGGTCGAAGCGGGACAGGTCCTGCGTGGTCCGCGCCAGGATCGTCGCGGTGCCCTGCAACCCGTCCGTCTTCGGCTGGTACTGCAGCCTCAGGTCGTAGTGGGAGACGTCGTAGCCGCCATTGCCGTAGGACGGGTAGTAGGGGTCGCCGATGCCCGGTGTGCCGGGGGAGTAGCTCGCGGCCGATGCCGGGATCGCCAGCAGGACGGAGGCCGCCGCCAGTGCGCCCGGCGCGATCATTCTGCGGTGCACGTCAGCTCCAAGTCGTCAGGACTGCAAGTCCGTTCGGAGAACACTGTTCGGAGCCTATTCAGTCCCTGTGGCTTCTGACCTGTCCATGGCCACCGCTGTCACACGATCGCCATTCGGCCGACACGCGCCCCGCGAGGTCCTCTTCTGTCCGGGACTTGACGGCTGTACCGTCCGCGCATGCCGAAACGCATGCGCTCCACGATCCGGAGAACGCTCGTGACCGCCGCCGCGGCCGCCCTGACGGCCGTCTTCATGACCCCGGCCGCGACCCAGGCCGCCCCCCGAACCACCACCCGGGCCGCGCCGCGGGAGAGCAGCCCCGTCTACTCGTACGCCGACGCCGTCCGCGAGTCCGTCTGGGTGGACACCGGCCTCGACGAGGACGGCGACGGCAGGACCGACCGCGTCGCCGCCGACATCGTCCGCCCCTCCGAACCGGCCCGGCGGGGCCGCAAGGTGCCGGTCATCATGGACGCCAGCCCCTACTACTCCTGCTGCGGACGCGGCAACGAGAGCCAGCGCAAGACGTACGACGCGCAGGGCCGTGTCGTCCGGATGCCGCTCTTCTACGACAACTACTTCGTGCCCCGCGGCTACGCCTTCGTCGGCGTCGACCTCGCCGGCACCAGCCGTTCCGACGGCTGCGTCGACGTCGGCGGCCGCTCCGACATCCAGTCCGCCAAGGCCGTCGTCGACTGGCTCGACGGCCGCGGCAGGGCGTACACCAGCCGGACCGGCGGCACCCCGGTGAAGGCCGGCTGGACCAACGGCCGCACCGGCATGATCGGCAAGAGCTGGGACGGCACCATCGCCAACGGCGTCGCCGCCACCGGCGTCAGAGGGCTGCGGACGATCGTCCCGATCAGCGCCATCTCCTCCTGGTACGACTACTACTTCGCCGAGGGCGCCCCACTCTACGAGGGCGGCCCCGACGAACTGGCCGGCTACGTCGAGAGCGCCGACGCGCAGGCCCACTGCGCGGCCGTCCAGCGGAAGCTCGCCGACGGCAGCCCGCGCAGCGGCGACTGGACACCGCTGTGGACCGAACGGGACTACGTCAAGAACGCGGCGAAGGTACGCGCCAGCGTGTTCCTGGTGCACGGCATGCAGGACCTCAACGTCCGCACCCAGCACGTCGGCCCGTGGTGGAACGCGCTCGCCCGCAACGGCGTGAAGCGCAAGATCTGGCTGTCCCAGACCGGTCACGTCGACCCGTTCGACTACCGGCGCGGAGCCTGGGTCGACACGCTGCACCGCTGGTTCGACCACGAACTCCTCGGCTACGACAACGGGATCGACCGCGAGCCGATGGCCGACGTCGAACGCCACCCCGACCAGTGGGTCACCTCCGCCGCCTGGCCCCCGCACGGCACCGGCACCGCCGTCCTGCACCCCGCCTCCGGCAGCCAGGCCGGCGTCGGCACGCTCGGTCTGCGCCCGGCCTCGGGCACCGAGAGCCTCACGGACGACCCGGCACTGAGCGAGACCGACTGGGCCGCGCACCTCACCACGTCCACACCGGAGAAGGCCGGTTTCCTCACCGCCCCGCTCACCCGCGGCCTGCGTCTGGCCGGCTCCTCCACGGTGACGGTCACCGCGACCCCGACGACCGCCTCCGCCCACCTGTCCGCCGTCCTGGTCGACGTCGGCCCGGACACCATCCGCGACTACGCCGACCGGGCCGAGGGCATCACCACTCTCACCGACCGCACCTGCTGGGGCGAGAGCACGGCCGGGGACAGCGCCTGCTTCAAGGAGACCCGGGCGAAGACGGCCACCGTCGGCTACACCGTGGTCAGCCGCGGCTGGGCCGACCTCGGCCACCACGCCTGGCCGGCACCCGGTGCCCCGCTCACCCCGGGCCGCGCGTACACCCTCACCCTGGACCTCGCGGCCACCGACCACGTCGTCCCCGCGGGACACCGCCTGGCACTGATCGTCGCCGGCACGGACAAGGACCTCATCGATCCTCCGTCCACCCGGCCGACGCTCACTGTCGACCTCTCCCGTACGACGGCGAGGCTCCCGCTGGTGGGTGGCACGGCAGCGTTCACCCGCGCCACGGCCGGCCACGCGGCGCCCCCCGAGCCGACGGTCCTGAAGGGCGTCCCCGCACCACGTCTCCGGCACGTGCCGGCAGGCTGAGGCACCGCGTGCCTCTCCGAGGCCGGCGGCGGCATCCGGCCGCGGCCGGTCGCGGGCCGTCGCGTCCCCGTGGTGGAGCCGCTTGTCGGCACGTCCCGCCCCCCTGGGGGAGTGCGGGGCCGCGCGACCGACTGCTCACGGTGCCGGTTCGCGGGCGGCTGGCGGCGGGCCCCGCCGGGGGCCTTGGCGGGCCGGACGCGTCCCCGCGGCGAAACCGCACGGCGACGCAGCCCCGCGCCCCCGGCGGAGCGGTCAGGGGGCCGGGAACGCCAGGGCGGACGCCTCCTCGGCACAGCCCCAGGCCACCGTGACGCCGGCACCGCCGTGGCCGTAGTTGTGGACCAGCACGCGGCCGTCCGGCAGCGTCTGCCGGTCCAGGCGTACCGCCTCACGGGCGGGTCGCAGGCCCACCCGGTGGGCCAGCACCCGCGCGCCGGCGATCTCCGGGCGGACGGCCGCGCAGCGGGCGACGATCGCCGCGGCGGTGGCCGGGTCCGGCTCCAGGGACCAGTCGTCCTCCTCGGCCGTGCCGCCCAGCAGCAGCCGGTCCGGCTGCGGGATGAAGTACGTCGAGGCTGCCGAGGAGTGGTCGACGGAGGTGTACCAGTCGGTGACGCCGGGGTTCTCCACCACGACCAGCTGCCCGCGCACCGGGCGTACCGCGGGGTCCGGCACCAGGGAGCGGGCACCGAGGCCCGTGCAGTTGACCACCACGGCGGCGGGCACGGCTGCCAGGCCGGCCACCTCGCGGACCTCCACCGTGCCTCCCGCCTTCCCCAGCCGCTCCCGCAGCCAGGCCAGATGCACCGGCATGTCGATCACCGGGAGCCGAGCCGCCAGCCCCTCGGCCACCGCCCGCAGCCCCGGCACCCGGCCCGCCCACGCGCCCAGCCCGTCCAGCCGGGTCCCGTGGTGCACGCCCTCGACCAGGCGCACCCCCGTGTCCTCCGGGCGGTCCGCCAGCTCCGCGTAGACACCGAGGGAGGCCAGTGCCCACGCACCCGCCAGCGGCTCCGGTTCGATGCGGTACGGCCACCACAGGCCGCCGGCGACCGCCGAGGTCGTCCGCTCGGCCGGTTCCCGCGCCCACACCCGCACCCGCCGCCCCGACTCGGCCAGCAGCACGGCCGTCGTCAGCCCGGCGATCCCGCCTCCCACCACGATCACTTCGTCTCTCGGCTCACTGTCCACGCCAGGACGATAGGCCCTGCGCGGTCCGTGAGCGCGTGCCCGTCGCCACTAGGATCGACGTCCTGATGACTGCCACCCTCGTTGCCAAGAACCTCGCCGCCGGGCACGGCGACCGCGCCCTGTTCTCCGGGCTCGACCTGGTCGTCGCGCCCGGCGACGTGATCGGGCTGGTCGGCGCCAACGGCGCGGGCAAGTCGACCCTGCTGCGGATGCTCGCCGGCCTCACCCCGCCGGAGCAGGGCGAGCTCCGGCTCTCCCCGCCGGCCGCGACCGTCGGCCATCTCCCCCAGGAACCGGAGCGCCGGCCGGGCGAGACCGTACGGGAGTTCCTGGCCCGCCGCACCGGGGTCGCCGAGGCCCAACGGGTCATGGACGAGGCCACCCAGGCGCTGGTAGACGGCGCGCCCGGCGCCGACGACGCCTACGCCGCCGCCCTGGAACGGTGGCTCGGCCTGGGCGGCGCCGACCTGGACGAGCGGGCGGAGGAGGTCGCCGACTCCCTCGGCCTGGCCGTCGACCTGGACCACCCGATGACGGCCCTGTCCGGCGGCCAGGCGGCCCGGGCCGGCCTCGCCTCCCTGCTGCTGTCCCGCTACGACGTCTTCCTCCTGGACGAGCCCACCAACGACCTGGACCTCGACGGCCTGGAGCGGCTGGAGCGGTTCGTCACCGGTCTGCGCGCCGGCACGGTCGTCGTCAGCCACGACCGCGAGTTCCTCACCCGCACGGTCACCAAGGTGCTCGAACTCGACCTCGCCCAGCGGCAGATCAACCTCTACGGCGGCGGCTACGAGGGCTACCTGGAGGAGCGGGACGTCGCCCGCCGGCACGCCCGCGAGGAGTACGAGGAGTACGCCGACAAGAGGGCCGCCCTCCAGGACCGCGCCCAGATGCAGCGGTCCTGGATGGACAAGGGCGTGAAGAACGCCCGGCGCAAGGCGGGCAACGACAACGACAAGATCGGCCGCAAGTTCCGCAGCGAGGCCAGCGAGAAGCAGGCCGCGAAGGCCCGGCAGACCCAGCGCATGATCGAGCGCCTGGACGTGGTCGAGGAGCCGCGCAAGGAGTGGGAGCTGCGGATGGAGATCGCGTCCGCTCCGCGTTCCGGCGCGGTCGTGGCGACGCTGCGGGACGCCGAGGTGCGGCGCGGCGACTTCCGGCTCGGACCGGTGTCGCTCCAGGTCGACTGGGCGGACCGGATCGCCGTCACCGGCGCCAACGGCGCCGGGAAGTCCACGCTGCTCGGCGCGCTGCTGGGCCGGGTCCCGCCGGACTCCGGCCACGCGGCCCTCGGCTCCGGGGTGCTCATCGGCGAGGTCGACCAGGCCCGCAAGCTGTTCCACGGCCCCGAGACCCTCCTCGACGCCTTCTGCGCGGCCGTCCCCGACACCGAACCGGCCGAGGTCCGCACCCTGCTGGCCAAGTTCGGACTGAAGGCCGGCCATGTGCTGCGGCCGGCCGCGACCCTCTCCCCGGGCGAGCGCACCCGCGCCGCGCTCGCCCTGCTCCAGGGCCGGGGTGTCAACCTCCTCGTCCTGGACGAGCCGACGAACCACCTCGACCTGCCGGCCATCGAACAGCTGGAGTCGGCCCTCGACGCCTACACGGGCACCCTGCTGCTGGTCACCCACGACCGGCGCATGCTGGACGCGGTCCGGGTGAACCGGCGCCTGGAGGTGGCGGACGGCAAGGTGACGGAGCGTTAGCCGACGCGTGCGGCGGCCTCCTTCGCCGCCCGTTCGTCCCGGGCGAGGTGGTCCGGATCGCGGGGCGCCACGTCGAGGCCGTCGGGGCGCTGCCCCACCGTGCCGTCGACGAGTTCGCGCACGATGTCCGCGTGTCCGGCGTGCCGCTGCGTCCCGGCGACCATGTGGGTCAGCACCCGGTGCAGCGTCGTGTCACCCGGCGCACCGGGCGTCCGGCCGACCGCGTCCGGGGGGCGCGGCGATGGTCTCGTCCGCGTGGGCGCACGCCCGCCGGTACCGGCCGACGATGTCCTCGCGCATCGTCGGCCCGTGCCCACAGGTCCGTGTCCGGTTCGGCGTCGCCCGTGATCCACAGGGATGTGCCGGGAAAGGGCCGGCCGAACGTCCGGCCGAAGTTCAGCGCCTCGGCGCCCGCGAGGTGCTTCTCGAGGGCCGGCAGGTCGGTGCCCGTGGGGGTCAGGGACCGCCGGATGTCGTACTCCGGCAGGCCGTCGGGCTTCCGGAGCAGCGCGTCACGGGCGTCCTGGAGATGCACCTGGAGGTCGGCTTGGGGATCTGGTCCGGTCATGCGACGAGTCTGACGAGCGGCTGACCCGCCTCCGCCGGTTTTCGAGGGGCTGCGGGCCGTACCGGGGCTGTTCGCCCCGGTACGGCCCGCAGCCCCGCCCCTCAGCGCTCCTTCGGGTCCAGCAGGCCCGCGCGCCGCAGCGCGTCGGCCATCGCGCTGTTGGCCGGTGCCGGTGCGGGAGCCTGCCGGCCGCCGCGGTCGCCGCCGCCCCGTCCCTGCCGCTGCCCGCCGCCCTGCCGCTGCCCGCCGCCCTGCCGCTGCCCGCCGCCCTGCCGCTGCCCGCCGCCCTGCCGCTGGCCGCTGCCCTGCCGCTGCTGGGGCGGACGGGCACCGCCGCCGCGCTGCTGCCGACCGCCGCCCTGGCCCTGCGGCGCGGCCTCGTCGTCCAGACGCAGCGTCAGCGCGACCCGCTTGCGCGGGATGTCGACGTCCAGGACCTTCACCTTGACGATGTCACCGGGCTTCACCACGTCGCGCGGATCCTTGACGAACGACTTCGACATCGCCGAGACGTGCACCAGGCCGTCCTGGTGGACACCGACGTCCACGAACGCGCCGAACGCCGCCACGTTGGTGACCACGCCCTCCAGGACCATCCCCGCGGACAGGTCGGAGATCTTCTCCACGCCCTCCTTGAAGGTGGCCGTCCGGAAGGCGGGTCGCGGGTCACGGCCCGGCTTCTCCAGCTCCTTGAGGATGTCGGTGACGGTCGGCAGACCGAAGGTGTCGTCCACGAAGTCGGCCGGCCGCAGCGAGCGCAGCACGCCCGTGTTGCCGACGAGGGACGCCACCTCCTGGCCCGTGGTCTTCACCATCCGGCGGACCACCGGGTAGGCCTCGGGGTGCACGCTGGAGGCGTCCAGCGGGTCGTCGCCGCCACGGATGCGCAGGAAGCCCGCGCACTGCTCGTACGCCTTCGGGCCGAGCCGTGCCACCTTCTTCAGCTGGGAGCGGGACGTGAACGGACCGTTCTGGTCCCGGTGCGCGACGATGTTCTCGGCGAGCCCGGACGAGATGCCCGACACCCGCGCGAGGAGCGGCACGGACGCCGTGTTGACGTCCACGCCGACGCCGTTCACACAGTCCTCGACGACCGCGTCCAGCGAACGGGACAGCTTCACCTCGGACAGGTCGTGCTGGTACTGGCCGACGCCGATGGACTTCGGGTCGATCTTCACCAGTTCGGCCAGCGGGTCCTGGAGCCGGCGGGCGATGGAGACGGCGCCGCGCAGCGACACGTCCATGTCCGGCAGTTCCTGCGAGGCGTACTGCGAGGCCGAGTACACCGACGCGCCCGCCTCCGACACCATCACCTTGGTGAGCTTCAAGTCGGGGTGCTTCGCGATGAGTTCCGCGGCGAGCTTGTCGGTCTCCCGGGACGCCGTGCCGTTGCCGATCGCGATGAGCTCGACCGCGTGCTCCTTCGCCAGCCGCGCCAGCTTGGCGAGGGCCTCGTCCCACCTGTTGGCCGGGACGTGCGGGTAGATCACGTCCGTGGCGACGACCTTGCCGGTGGCGTCGACCACGGCGACCTTCACGCCCGTACGGAAACCGGGGTCCAGGCCCAGCGTCGTGCGGGTGCCGGCCGGGGCGGCCAGCAGCAGGTCGCGCAGGTTGGCCGCGAAGACGTCGACCGCCTCGTCCTCGGCGGCCGTACGCAGCCGCAGCCGCAGGTCGATGCCGAGGTGCACCAGGAGGCGGGTGCGCCAGGCCCAGCGGACCGTGTCGGTCAGCCACTTGTCGCCGGGGCGGCCCCGGTCGGCGATCCCGAACCTCGCGGCGACGATCCCCTCGTACGACGACGGGCCGTCGGTCGGCTCCTCCGGCTCCAGGACGAGGTCGAGCACCTCCTCCTTCTCACCGCGCAGCATCGCCAGGATCCGGTGCGAGGGCAGCTCGGTGAACGGCTCGGTGAAGTCGAAGTAGTCGGCGAACTTCGCGCCCGCCTCCTCCTTGCCCTCCCGCACCTTCGCCGCCAGCCGCCCGCGCACCCACATGCGCTCGCGCAGCTCGCCGATCAGGTCGGCGTCCTCGGAGAACCGCTCGGTGAGGATCGCCCGTGCGCCCTCCAGCGCGGCCTGCGGATCGGCGACGCCCTTGTCCGCGTCCACGAACGCGGCGGCCGCGGCCAGCGGTTCGACCGTCGGATCGCCCAGCAGCCCCTCCGCGAGCGGCTCCAGGCCGGCCTCGCGGGCGATCTGCGCCTTGGTGCGCCGCTTGGGCTTGTAGGGGAGGTAGACGTCCTCCAGGCGCGCCTTCGTCTCGGCGCCGCGGATCCGCGCCTCCAGCTCCTCGGTGAGCTTGCCCTGCTCGCGCACCGACTCCAGGATCGCGGTGCGCCGCTCCTCCAGCTCCCGCAGATAGCGCAGCCGTTCCTCGATGGTGCGCAGCTGCGCGTCGTCGAGCATCTCGGTCGCTTCCTTGCGGTAGCGAGCGATGAAGGGCACCGTGGAGCCGCCGTCGAGCAGTTCCACCGCGGCCTTCACCTGCCGCTCCCGTACGCCGAGCTCCTCGGCGATCCTGCCTTCGATGGACCCTGCTCCGAGGGACCCGGGTGTGGTCACGATCCGGTACCGCCTTCTTCACTCAAGGTTGCGCGGCAATTGTGGCAGGTGGCGCCGGCAACCGGGGATCAGGGCGGCATCCGGCGAGGCGCCGGGCCGGTGTCAGGCCCGGCTGCCGCCGGCGGCGGACGACGCTCCGCCGAACAGGCGGGCGAGCGCGCGGAAGGGCAGGGTGACCACGGTGGCGAGGGCGCCGCCGAGCTGCCGCAGTACGTCGGCGAGGGCACGGAACACGGGAGGTTCTCCTTTCGTCGTCGACTTCCGGCACCGGGTACCTCGGTACGGCGCGGAGAACCCCATGGCCGAAAAGGTGGGGAACCCGTCGTTGCCGCCCTGCGCGGGGGCACCCAGAATCGAGGCCATGACGCAGCGGACCGTTCTCGTCACCGTCTTCGACGGCGTCCAGAGCCTCGATGTCACCGGCCCCCTCGAAGTCTTCGCCGGTGCCGAGAAGCTCGTCCCCGGGTCCTACCGGATCCGTACGGCTTCGGTGGACGGCGGGCCCGTGCGCACCTCCAGCGGGCTCACCCTCGTACCGGACGGATCCCTCGCGGACGCGGAGGATCCGCACACCCTGCTGGTTCCCGGCGGGGAGGGCACCCTCGATCCGGACCCGCGGCTGGTGGAGTGGCTGCGCGGGCGGGCACCGCGGGCCCGGCGCCTGGTCTCCGTCTGTACCGGCGCGGTCGCGCTGGCCCGGGCCGGACTCCTGGACGGCCGCCGGGCCACGACGCACTGGGCGTACTGCGACACGCTCGCCCGGGACCACCCCGCCGTCCGGGTCGACCCGGACCCGATCTTCGTGCGGGACGGGCACGTGGCCACCTCGGCCGGGGTCACCGCGGGGATCGACCTCGCCCTCGCGCTGGTGGAGGAGGACCTCGGCCGGCGGGCGGCGCTGACCGTCGCCCGCCATCTCGTGGTGTTCCTGCGCAGGCCGGGCAACCAGGCCCAGTTCAGCGCCCAGCTGGCCGCCCAGACGGCCTGTCGTGAACCGCTCCGGGACGTCCAGCAGTGGATCACCGAGCACCCGGACGGCGATCTCGGCGTCGAGGCGCTGGCCGCCCGCGCCGCCCTCTCCCCGCGCCACTTCGCCCGCGCCTTCCAGGCCGAGACCGGCATGACACCCGGCCGGTACGTCGACCGGGTCCGCCTCGAACACGCCCGCCGCCTGCTGGAGGACACCGCCGACGGCATCGAGGAGATCGCGCGGGCCAGCGGCTACGGCACGCCCGAGGCCATGCGCCGCGCGTTCGTCAGGTCGCTCGGCACACCTCCCACGGAGTACCGCAGACGCTTCCACCCGTCGCCCGCGCACTGACACCGGCACCTGCTCGGCGCTGCGCCGGCACCACCACACCGTCACGCCCACAGAGAAGGGCTGCTCCCATGCAGATCGCCATGGTCGTCTACGACCGTTTCACCGCACTGGACGCCGTCGGACCCTACGAGGTCCTCAGCCGGCTGCCCGACGCCGAGGTCGTCTTCGTCGCCGAACGGCCCGGTCCCGTGCGCGCCGACACGGGTTTCCTCGCCGTTACCGCGGACCGCGCGCTGCACGAGGTGACGCGCCCCGACATCGTCGTGGTCGCCGGAGGCCCGGGCACCCTGCCCCAGTTGGAGAACCCGGCCCTCCTGGAGTGGCTGCGCGGGGTCGACGCGACGAGCACGTGGACGACCTCGGTCTGCTCGGGCTCGCTGCTGCTCGCCGCCGCGGGCCTGCTGAGGGGGCGGCGCGCCACCAGCCACTGGGGTGCCCTGGACATGCTGAAGCGGTTCGGCGCCGAGCCGACGGGCGAACGGGTCGTCACCGACGGCAAGTACGTCACCGCGGCCGGCGTCTCCGCCGGCATCGACATGGGCCTCGCACTCGTCGGCGCCCTCGCCGGCGACGAACACGCCCAGACGGTCCAGCTGCTGGTCGAGTACGACCCGCAGCCGCCCTATGACGCCGGCTCCCCGCAGAAGGCGCCCGCGCACGTCGTGGAGGCGTTCCGCACCCGCTTCAGCCTGACGTAGACACGCTCCAGGTGAAGCGCGGCTGCCTGCGCTCCAGGAACGCGGAGACCCCCTCCGCGGTGTCGCCGCTGCCGCGTGCCTGCGCGGTCCAGTAGGCGTCCCGGTCCGTGCGGCCGCCGGCGAACTCCTTGGCGGCGGCCTGGGTGAGCTGCGAGCGGGACACCAGGATCCGGGTCAGCTCCGCGACCCGCTTGTCCAGCTGCCCCTCGGGCAGCACCTCGTCCACGAGGCCGGTGCCCAGCGCCCGCACCGCGTCGATCAACTCGGCCGTGAACAAAAGGTACTTGGCCGTGGCCGGACCGACCAGGGACACCAGCCGGCGGGTCGAGGACGCCGAGTAGACGACACCGAGCCGCGCCGGCGTCACCCCGAACAGCGCGCCCTCCTCCGCGAGCCGCAGATCGCAGGCCGCCGCCAGCTGCGCCCCACCGCCCACGCAGTGGCCGCGCACCGCGGCGACCGTCGGCTTGGGAAACGCGGCCAGGGCCTCCTCGGCGGCCACCGCGAGGGACTGCGCCTCCTCCGGCGAGCCCTGGAGAGTGGAGATGTCGGCGCCCGCGCAGAAGGTGCCGCCCTCGCCGGTCAGCACCAGCGCCCGTACGCCGGTGTCCCGGGCCAGCGTGTCCAGCAGCGGGGGCAGGGCCCGCCACATCGCGGTCGTCATGGCGTTGCGCTTGGCGGGATGACGGATCACCACGGTGGCGACGGAGTCGGTGACCTGGTGCGACAGCTGGGGCTCCATGCGGCGGATCGTAGCCGAGGGTGATGACGCGGCGGCAGGCCGAACCCGTACAACCCGACTAGTTCGGGAACCGGCGCCCGGGGGACAGGAGCGGTCCCACCCGCGAACAGGTCATACGCAGTCGGTCAGAAACCGTTCGATACCCGCCGACTTCTGTTCAGGTATCCGGGCCGGAGCGCATCTTTACCAACACTCGACGTGTGGTGACAATCGAGCGCGAGGGTGGCGACCGGACGATGGACGACCACGGGCGTGGGGACGGTCCGCGCCCAGCGGGGGGCGGCGGCGAACGACCGCCGGACCCACTGCCGTACGAAGGTGTCTGGCGGTTCACCGCGGCCGCGGTGGACGCCTCGGTCCCGCAGGCCCGGCACGCGGTGCGGGACCTGCTGCTGCGCCAGGGGGTGCCGGTCTCCGACGACCTGGTGCACGGCCTGCTGCTGATCGTCTCCGAACTGGTCACCAACGCGGTCCGGCACGCGGCGCTGCTGTCGCCGGTGCTCGCCGTGGAGGTGGCCGTCGGGGCCGAGTGGGTGCGGGTGTCCGTGGAGGACAACCACCCCTACCGCCCGACCGCCCTGGAGGCCGACCACGGCCAGACCGGCGGCCGGGGCCTGCTCCTGGTCCGCGAGGTGGCCCGGGAGGCGGGCGGGGTGGTCGACGTGGAGCACACCGCGAGCGGCGGCAAGGTGATCTGGGCCGCCCTGCCGCTCAAGCCCGCGGCGCTGCCGTAACGGGACGGGAAAAGGGGTCACCAGCCCGCGGACGGGCCCGTCAGCTCCCTGATCGCCGGGCGGGCCGCGTCCAGGACGGTCATGAACCAGGCCGAGAACGGGTCCCGGGCGTGCCGCTCGGCCAGCTCGGCCGCCGTCACGAAGGCGTACTCGGCGACCTCCTCCGCGTCCGGCGCGAGGCGCGCCTGCACCAGGCCGACGAAGAGGTGGTTGAACTCCTGCTCCACCAGGCCCGAGGCGGGGTCCGGGTGGTTGTAGCGGACCGTGCCGGCCTCCGCGAGCAGCGACGGCGACACGCCCAGCTCCTCGAAGGTGCGCCGGGCCGCCGCCGCGAACGGCGCCTCGCCCGGGTACGGGTGGCCGCAGCAGGTGTTCGACCACACACCGGGGGAGTGGTACTTGCCGAGCGCCCGCTGCTGGAGCAGCAGCCGGCCGAGTTCGTCGAAGAGGAACACCGAGAACGCGCGGTGCAACTGCCCGGGCGGCTGGTGGGCGGCGAGCTTCTCCGCCGTACCGATCGTCACACCCTTCTCGTCGACCAGTTCCAGCAAAATCGCCTCTTCGGTACCCTCCGACGAGCTGTGCGTCGCGGTGGCAGGTGTGATCGGCATACCCATCCTTCGCCTCGGTCTTCGCACCCCAAGTCTGCCGTACGAATCCGGCACTCCCGGCACGCCCGCCCGTCCGCGCGCGGCGTGACACCGGGAGTCGGACCCGGTAGATCATCGTGCCCGGCACCGGCCGACGGGAACCGTCCGGGGATGCGCCGAACGGCAGTGCGTGCCCTCAGTGGCACAGCCGCGCCTCGTGCTCCGCGTGGCCACCGGGCTCCAGCTGGAAGGTGCAGTGCTCCACGTCGAAGTGGTCGCCGAGACAGCCCTGCAGCTCGTGCAGCATCTTCTCGTTGCCTATGGCGTTCAGCACCTCGGAGCTGACCACCACGTGCGCCGACAGCACCGGCATGCCCGAGGTGATCGTCCAGGCGTGCAGGTCGTGCACGTCCTCCACGCCGTCCAGCGCCAGGATGTGCGCGCGGACCTCGGCCATGTCGACACCCTTGGGCGCCGCCTCCAGCAGCACGTCCAGTGTCTCGCGCAGCAGCTTCACCGTCCGCGGCACGATCATCAGGCCGATGACCAGCGAGGCCACCGGGTCCGCCGGCTGCCAGCCGGTGGTCAGGATCACCGCGGCCGAGATCAGCACCGCCACCGAGCCCAGCGCGTCCGCGGCCACCTCGAGGAAGGCGCCGCGCACGTTCAGGCTCTCCTTCTGGCCGCGCATCAGCAGCACCAGCGAGACGGAGTTCGCGACCAGGCCGATCAGACCGAACACGACCATCAGCCCGCCGCGGGTCCCGGCGGGCTCCACGAACCGCTGGACCGCCTCGTACAGGACGTAGCCGCCGACCCCGAGCAGCAGCAGGCAGTTGGCCAGGGCCGCCAGGATCTCGGCACGGGCGTAGCCGAAGGTGCGGTTGGTGCTCGCCGGGCGGGCCGCGAAGTGGATCGCGAGCAGCGCCATGCCGAGGCCCACCGCGTCGGTCGCCATGTGCGCGGCGTCCGCGATCAGCGCGAGCGAGTCCGCGACCAGGCCGCCGATGATCTCGACCACCATGATCGTGAGCGTGATGCCCAGCGCGATCCGCAGCCTGCCCCGGTACGCGGCCGTGGCCGTACCCGGGGCCGGCGCGTGGGAGTGCGCGTGCCCGTGGTCGTGCCCTGCCCCCATGACTACCGCCTTCCGTGTGCCTGCCCGGAGGCCAGTGAACTACGGGTAGGGGGTATGAGGCAACGCGGCACTGAACACCGTTGTCATGTGCCCTGACCTGCGGAAACGTTCCGCAGGTCAGGAGGGTCGAGGCGGCGGACGCCGTGCGGGGCGGCGGCTGTGCGTCCGCTGCCGGCGAAGGGCCGGGGCGGCTGCACACGGCGACGCACACCGACGAAGGGCGAGGGGCCGCCGGCTGCACACGGCGGCCTCACGAAGGGCACGGGCGGGTCGGTGGCCGGCCGTAGCGGCTCACCAAGGGCGCGGGCGGTCGGCGGCCGGCCTTAGCGGCTCACGAAGGGCGCGGGCGGGTCGGCGGCCGGCCGCAGCGGCTTACCAAGGGGGAACGGGCGGCCGGGCCGCTGCGGCTGACGAAGCCTCCTCGTCAGCCGCCATGACGCGGCCGCCGGCCCGCTGCGTCAGCCGCCGGCCGCCCCCACCCTTCGTCGGCGTCAGCCGCCGTGACGCAGTCGCCAGCCCTCCCAGGCCGACTCGACCATCTCCCGCACCCCGCGCCGGGCCCGCCAGCCCAGTACCTCCGCGGCCCGTTCCGCCGAGGCCACCGCGCGCGGCGCGTCGCCGGGGCGGCGGCCCTCCACCACGGGCGGCCGGCGGTCCCCGGTGACCTCCCCGACGACCGTGATCAGCTCGCGCACCGAGACGCCCTCGCCCCGGCCGATGTTCAGCGTCAGGTCACCGCTGATCTCCCCGGCGGCCAGCCGCCGCGCCGCCGCCAGGTGGGCGTCGGCGAGGTCGGCGACATGGATGTAGTCCCGGACACAGGTGCCGTCCGGCGTCGGGTAGTCGTCACCGAAGACCCGCGGGGCCTCGTCCCGGGTGAGCCGGTCGAAGACCATCGGCACGATGTTGAACACGCCCGTGTCCGCCAGCTCCGGCGCCGCCGCGCCCGCCACGTTGAAATAGCGCAGGCATACGGTGGAGATCCCGTGTGCCCGGCCCGCCGCCCGCACCAACCACTCCCCGGCCAGCTTGGTCTCGCCGTACGGGTTCACCGGGGCGCACGGGGTGTCCTCGGTGATCAGGTCCACGTCCGGGTTGCCGTACACCGCGGCCGACGAGGAGAACAGCAGCCGGCCGATGCCCGCCTCGGCCACCGCGTCCAGGAGGGTGGCGAGGCCGCCCACGTTCTCCCGGTAGTAGCGGGTGGGCTGCGCCACCGACTCCGCGACCTGCTTGCGCGCCGCGAGATGGACGACGCCCGTCACGCCGTACTCGGCGAAGACCCGCTTCAGCAGGTCCCCGTCCAGGGTCGAGCCGGGTACGAGCGGCACCTCGGCCGGCAGCCGCGCGGGCACGGCGGCCGACAGGTCGTCCAGCGCCACGACGCTCTCCCCGGCGCCCGCCATGGCCCGTGCCACGTGCGCCCCGATGTATCCGGCTCCGCCGGTGATCAGCCACGTCATGGTCGTCCACCCTATGCCGAGCCGCTTTCGGTGTCCCGGTTGCCCGGGTCTGCCCCACGGGTTTGTGGGCCGGGCCCCGGATCCCCGATGATGATCGCGGCAAAGGTCCGGACAGCCCTCGTGGGCCGGGCCGTGAACGGCCGGTGAACACCGGCTCCGGCCCATCCGATAGCCTCTGCCGACATGCCGCCCGGGTGCCGCAGGCAGGGCGCCCCACCACGCAGACGACCGGCGCCCGTGCGCCGGCACCCAGGGAGTGAGTTCGGTTGTCGACGGCCATCGTCACCGGTCAGCCGGTCCCCGGATCGTCACTGGAGCACGATCTGCGGTCCCTCGGCTTCGATGTGCGCGTGGCCGCCGACGCCGCCGAGACGGAGTCCCTGCTCGCCGCCGTACCGGCCGACCGGCGCGTGGCCCTGGTCGACGCCCGCTTCGTCGGCCACCTCCACGCGCTGCGCCTCGGCCTGACCGACCCGCGCTTCCCGCTCGCCGCCGTGCCCGGCGCCGTCACGGTCCAGCCCGCAGCCCGGCAGGCCCTCACCCGGGCCGTGGCCCGCGAGACCTCCGCCGACGGCGGTACCGCCGGATCCGGCGGGGCTCCCGCGCTCGCCGTGGACAGCCTCGCCGACCGCGTCGCCACCGCCCTGGAGGCCGACGGCGGCGCGGTGCACCGGCCGGAGCTGGGCAGTCTGGTCGCCACGGTGCCGGACGACCCGCAGGCCCGCAACGAGGCCCGGCAGGCCGTCGCCGCCGTGGACGACGAGGCCGTCCGCCTGAAGTCGGCCGTGAAGTCCCGCGACGGGTTCTTCACCACGTTCCTCATCAGCCCCTACTCGCGCTACATCGCGCGCTGGTGCGCCCGCCGCGGCCTGACCCCGAACCAGGTCACCACGGCCTCGCTGCTCACCGCGCTGATAGCGGCCGGCTGCGCGGCCACCGGCACCCGCGGCGGGTTCGTCGCGGCCGGTGTGCTGCTGATCGCCTCCTTCGTGCTGGACTGCACCGACGGCCAGCTCGCCCGCTACGCCCTGAAGTACTCCACCCTCGGCGCCTGGCTCGACGCCACCTTCGACCGGGCCAAGGAGTACGCCTACTACGCCGGCCTCGCCCTGGGCGCGGCCCGCGGCGGCGACGACGTGTGGGCCCTCGCCCTCGGCGCGATGATCCTGCAGACCTGCCGGCACGTGGTCGACTTCTCCTTCAACGAGGCCAACCACGACGCCACCGCCAACACCAGCCCCACCGCCGCCCTCTCCGACAAGCTCGACAGCGTCGGCTGGACGGTCTGGGTGCGCCGCATGATCGTGCTGCCGATCGGCGAGCGCTGGGCGATGATCGCGGTCCTCACGGCGGCCACCACCCCGCGGATCACCTTCTACGTCCTGCTCGCCGGCTGCGCCTTCGCCGCGACCTACACCACGGCCGGCCGCGTGCTGCGCTCGGTGACCCGCAGGGCCCGGCGCACCGACCGGGCCGCGCAGGCCCTGGCCGACCTCGCCGACTCCGGCCCGCTCGCGGGGGCGGTCGGGCGGCTGTTCCGGCGCGGTCTGCCCGGGCTCGCCGTGCCCGTCGCCGCCCTGCTCGGCGGCGCCGCCGTGGTGGCCTGCTCGGCCCTCACCGACTTCGGCGGCGCCCTCCCGGTGGCCGGTGCCGCCGTCTACGTCCTCACCTCGGCGCTCGCCGTCGCCCGCCCCCTCAAGGGCGCCCTCGACTGGCTGGTCCCGCCCTTCTTCCGGGCCGCCGAGTACGGCACCGTCCTCGCCCTGGCCGGCAAAGCGGGCGTGAACGGGGCCCTGCCCGCGGCTTTCGGCCTGGTGGCGGCCGTCGCCTACCATCACTACGACACGGTGTACCGCATCCGCGGCAACGCCGGAGCGCCTCCGGCCTGGCTGGTGCGCGCCATCGGGGGGCACGAGGGGCGGACGCTGCTCGTCACCGTCCTGGCCGCGGTGCTCACCGCTTCGCAGTTCAAGGCCGCGCTCACGGTCCTCGCCGTGGCCGTCGCCCTGCTGGTGCTCGTCGAGAGCATCCGCTTCTGGGTGTCCGCTGGGGCGCCCGCCGTACACGACGAAGGAGAACCCGCATGATCGGCCTCGTGCTGGCGGCCGGCGCCGGACGGCGTCTGCGCCCCTACACCGACAGCCTGCCCAAGGCGCTGGTGCCGGTGGGGCCCGCGGGCATAGAGGGCGAACCGACGGTTCTGGACCTGACGCTCGGCAACTTCGCCGAGATCGGGCTGACCGAGGTCGCGATCATCGTCGGCTACCGCAAGGAGGCCGTGTACGAGCGCAAGGCGGCCCTGGAGGCCAGGTACGGCCTGAAGCTCACCCTCATCGACAACGACAAGGCCGAGGAGTGGAACAACGCCTACTCCCTGTGGTGCGGCCGTGACGCCCTCAAGGACGGTGTGATCCTCGCCAACGGCGACACCGTGCACCCGGTCTCCGTCGAGAAGACCCTGCTCGCCGCCCGCGGCGACGGCAAGAAGATCATCCTCGCCCTGGACACGGTGAAGGACCTGGCCGACGAGGAGATGAAGGTCGTCGTCGACCCCGACCGGGGCATGACGAGGATCACCAAGCTGATGGACCCGGCCGAGGCCACCGGCGAGTACATCGGCGTCACCCTGATCGAGGGCGACGCCGCGCCGGAGCTGGCCGACGCGCTGAAGACCGTCTGGGAGACCGACCCCCAGCAGTTCTACGAGCACGGCTACCAGGAACTCGTCAACCGCGGCTTCCGTATCGACGTCGCGCCGATCGGCGACGTCAAGTGGGTGGAGATCGACAACCACGACGATCTCGCCCGTGGACGGGAGATCGCGTGCCAGTACTGACCCGGCTGATCCCCTCGCCGGTCGTCGTGGACATCCGCCCGGGTGCCCTGGACGACCTGGCCGCGGTCCTCGCCGACGAGCGCGTCTCGCAGTCCGGCAGGCTCGCCATCGCCGTCAGCGGCGGCTCCGGCGCCCGGCTGCGCGAGCGGATCGCCCCCACCCTGCCCGGCGCCACCTGGTACGAGGTCGGCGGCGGCACCATCGACGACGCGGTCCGGCTGGCCGGCGACATAAAGGCCGGCCACTACGACGCGGTCGTCGGGCTCGGCGGCGGCAAGATCATCGACTGCGCCAAGTTCGCGGCGGCCCGGGTCGGCCTGCCGCTGGTCGCCGTCGCCACCAACCTCGCCCACGACGGCCTGTGCTCACCGGTCGCGACCCTCGACAACGACGCGGGCCGCGGCTCGTACGGCGTGCCCAACCCGATCGCGGTCATCATCGACCTCGACGTGATCCGTGAGGCACCCGTCCGGTTCGTCCGCTCCGGCATCGGTGACGCCATCTCCAACATCTCCGCGGTCGCGGACTGGGAGCTGGCCAACCGGGTCAACGGCGAGAAGATCGACGGCCTGGCCGCCGCCATGGCCCGCCAGGCGGGCGAGGCGGTGCTCCGGCACCCCGGGGGAGTCGGCGACGACGGCTTCCTCCAGGTGCTGGCGGAGGCGCTGGTCCTCACCGGCATCGCCATGTCCGTGTCGGGCGACTCCCGCCCGTCCTCGGGCGCCTGCCACGAGATCAACCACGCCTTCGACCTGCTCTACCCCAAGCGCGCCGCGGCCCACGGCGAGCAGTGCGGCCTCGGCGCCGCCTTCGCGATGTACCTGCGCGGCGCCCACGAGGAGTCGGCGTACATGGCCGAGGTGCTGCGCCGGCACGGGCTTCCGGTCACCCCGGACGAGATCGGCTTCACGCTGGACGAGTTCGTCCGCGCGGTGGAGTTCGCCCCCGAGACCCGGCCCGGCCGCTACACGATCCTCGAACACCTCGACCTCAAGACGAACCAGATCAAGGACATCTACGCCGACTATGTCAAGGCCATCGGTAGCTGAACTCCGTCCGGTCGTGCACCCCGCGGGGGTGAAGGACCGGCGCAGCGGTGAGCACTGGGCGGGACGCCTCTACATGCGCGAGGTGTCCCTGCGCGTCGACCGCTACCTGGTGAACACCAGGGTCACGCCCAACCAGCTCACGTACCTGATGACCGTCTGCGGTGTGCTCGCGGCCCCGGCCCTGCTGGTGCCGGGGATCGCGGGCGCCGTGCTGGGCGTGGTCGCCACCCAGCTGTACCTGCTGCTGGACTGCGTCGACGGCGAGATCGCGCGCTGGAAGAAGCAGTACTCGCTCGGCGGGGTCTACCTGGACCGCGTCGGCGCCTACCTCACCGACGCGGCCGTCCTGGTCGGCCTCGGCCTGCGCGCCGCCGACCTGTGGGGCACCGGCCGGATCGACTGGCTGTGGGCCTTCCTCGGCACCCTCGCCGCGCTCGGCGCCATCCTGATCAAGGCCGAGACCGACCTGGTCGGTGTCGCCCGGCACCAGACCGGCAGGCCTCCGGTGCAGGAGGCCGCCTCCGAGCCGCGCTCCTCCGGCATGGCGCTGGCCCGGCGGGCCGCCTCGGCGCTGAAGTTCCACCGGCTGATCCTCGGCATCGAGGCCTCGCTGCTCATCGTCGTCCTCGCGATCCTGGACCAGGCCCGCGGCGACCTGTTCTTCACCCGCCTCGGCACGGCGGTCCTCGCCGGCATCGCGATGCTCCAGACGCTGCTGCACCTGGTGTCCATCCTGGCCTCCAGCAGGCTGAAGTGAGCGCGCCCATGAAGGTCGGCGCCGTCGTCATCACCATGGGCAACCGGCCCGAGGAACTGCGTGCCCTGCTCGACTCCGTCGCCAGGCAGGACGGCGACCCGGTCGAGGTGGTCGTCGTCGGCAACGGCTCGCCCGTCCCGGACGTGCCGGAGGGCGTGCGGACCCTGGAGCTGCCCGAGAACCTGGGCATCCCGGGCGGCCGCAACGTCGGCATAGAGGCTTTCGGTCCCGGCGGCCGCGATGTCGACATATTGCTCTTCCTGGACGACGACGGCCTGCTCGCCCGGCACGACACCGCCGAGCTGTGCCGCCAGGCCTTCGCCGCCGACCCCGAGCTGGGCATCATCAGCTTCCGCATCGCCGACCCCGACACCGGGGAGACCCAGCGCCGGCACGTCCCCCGGCTGCGCGCCGCCGACCCGATGCGCTCCTCCCGGGTCACCACCTTCCTCGGCGGCGCCAACGCCGTCCGCACCCGGGTCTTCGCCGAGGTCGGCGGGCTCCCGGACGAGTTCTTCTACGCCCACGAGGAGACCGACCTGGCCTGGCGGGCCCTCGACGCCGGCTGGATGATCGACTACCGGTCCGACATGGTGCTGTACCACCCCACGACCGCGCCCTCGCGGCACGCGGTCTACCACCGGATGGTCGCCCGCAACCGCGTCTGGCTCGCCCGCCGCAACCTCCCCGCCCTCCTGGTCCCGGTCTACCTCGGCGTCTGGCTGCTGCTCACCCTGCTCCGCCGCCCCTCGCGGCCGGCCCTGAAGGCGTGGTTCGGCGGTTTCCGGGAAGGCTGGACCACGCCCTGCGGTCCGCGCCGCCCGATGCGCTGGCGTACCGTGTGGCGACTCACCCGACTGGGCCGTCCCCCGGTCATCTGACAAGCTCGTCCCTGTGCGCCCGTGCGCCCGCGCCCGGGCGCGCCGGACGACGAACTCGAACGCGAACCCGAAGACGAAAGTTTCCACCTGTGAGTGAGACCACGCACGACGGCACGGTCGCGGTGACCGCGGCCCCGTCGCCCGACGAGGGACTGACGGCGGCCGAGCTGGCCGCCAAGTACGGGCTCTCCGTGAGCGGCGCCCGGCCCTCGCTCGTGGAGTACGTCCGTCAGCTCTGGGGGCGCCGCCACTTCATCCTCGCCTTCTCCCAGGCGAAGCTGACCGCCCAGTACAGCCAGGCCAAGCTGGGCCAGCTCTGGCAGGTGGCGACGCCGCTGCTGAACGCGGCCGTGTACTTCTTCATCTTCGGTCTGATCCTGCACGCCAGCCGCGGCATGTCCCGGGACGTCTACATCCCGTTCCTGGTGACCGGCGTCTTCGTCTTCACCTTCACCCAGAGTTCGGTGATGTCCGGCGTCCGCGCGATCTCCGGCAACCTCGGCCTGGTGCGCGCCCTGCACTTCCCGCGCGCCTCCCTGCCGATCTCCTTCTCGCTCCAGCAGCTCCAGCAGCTGCTGTTCTCGATGCTCGTGCTGTTCATCGTGGCGATCGGCTTCGGCAGCTACCCGAGCCTGTCCTGGCTGCTGATCGTGCCGGTGCTGGCGCTGCAGTTCCTGTTCAACACCGGGCTCGCGCTGGTCATGGCCCGCGCGGGCGCGAAGACCCCGGACCTGGCCCAGCTCATGCCGTTCGTGATGCGGACGTGGATGTACGCGTCCGGGGTGATGTTCTCCATCCCGGTCATGCTGGCGGACAAGCCGCAGTGGATCGCGACGGTCCTGCAGTGGAACCCGGCCGCCATCTACATGGACCTGATGCGCTTCGCCCTGATCGACGGCTACGGTTCCGGGAACCTGCCGGACCACGTCTGGGCCGCGGCCGGCGGCTGGGCCGTGCTCTTCGCCGTGGGCGGCTTCGTGTACTTCTGGAAGGCGGAGGAGCGGTACGGCCGTGGCTGAGCAGAACACCCAGGATCACCGTCCGACGGTCATCGCGGACGACCTGCACATCGTCTACCGGGTCAACGGCGCCAAGACCGGCAAGGGCAGCGCGACGGCGGCCCTGAGCCGGATCCTCAAGCGCGGCTCCGACGACGCGGCCCGCGGGGTGCGCAGGGTGCACGCCGTGCGCGGCGTGTCCTTCGTCGCCTACCGCGGCGAGGCCATCGGCCTCATCGGCTCCAACGGCTCCGGCAAGTCCACCCTGCTGCGTGCCATCGCCGGCCTGCTGCCCGCGGAGAAGGGCAAGGTCTACACCGACGGCCAGCCGTCCCTGCTGGGCGTGAACGCGGCCCTGATGAACGACCTGACGGGCGAGCGGAACGTGATCCTCGGCGGCCTCGCCATGGGCATGTCCCGCGAGCAGATCAAGGAGCGCTACCAGGACATCGTCGACTTCTCGGGCATCAACGAGAAGGGCGACTTCATCACCCTGCCGATGCGCACGTACTCCTCCGGCATGGCGGCGCGCCTGCGCTTCTCCATCGCCGCCGCCAAGGACCACGACGTCCTCATGATCGACGAGGCGCTGGCCACCGGTGACCGCAAGTTCCAGAAGCGTTCCGAGGACCGCATCCGGGAACTGCGCAAGGAGGCCGGAACGGTCTTCCTGGTCAGTCACAACAACAAGTCCATCCGCGACACCTGCAACCGGGTGCTGTGGCTGGAACGCGGCGAGCTGCGCATGGACGGACCCACCGACGAGGTCCTGAAGGAGTACGAGAAGTTCACGGGCAAGTGACCCTTTTCGGCCAGGGCCCCGTCGGAATCCGTCCGGCGGGGCCCTGCGTCTGCAAAGGAAACGTCAACTCGGGCCGCTGTTAGGAATCTTGGAGCCAATCGGTGTGTTGTTGTGATGTGCAGGACACCCCGACGGCCGGTGCCGCGTTGTACAACGTAAGCTGTACCGGTGCCGGAAACCGGCAAGTGGGGCGATAATGCGCGACACCCTGCGGCAGGGCGCCCCCGCGCGGCGCGGGGCGGCGTGTCCGAAATAGTGTGTATTGGGTCGGCAGTGTAGAACGGGAGATGTGACGGCAATGGCTACGGAAACTCCCCTGCTCGGTGGAGCATGTGCCGTCCCCGCCCCGGGCAGCGCTCGGTGACGGCCGCCGCCGAGGCGCCCGACGCGGAACGCGCCACGCTGGACAAGGCCGCGAGCGAGAACTTCCCCGTGGCCCCCTTCTTCCTGCCCCGGGCGTGGCGCGAGGACCTCATGGCCGTCTACGGCTTCGCCCGCCTCGTGGACGACATCGGCGACGGCGACCTCGCCCCCGGCGGCGGCGACGCCAGGCTGCTCGGCGTGTCGCCCGAGGCGGCCGAGGACCGCCTGGCCCTCCTCGACGCCTTCGAGGCCGATCTGCGCCGCGTCTTCGACGGCACCCCGCGCCACCCGCTGCTGCGCCGCCTGCAGCCCACCGTCCGCCGCCGCGGCCTCACCCCCGAGCCGTTCCTCGGGCTGATCGCCGCGAACCGCCAGGACCAGCTCGTCACCCGGTACGAGACCTACGACGACCTCCTCGCCTACTGCGAGCTGTCCGCCAACCCCGTCGGCCGTCTCGTGCTCGCCGTCACCGGCACCTCCACCCCCGAGCGGATCCGGCTCTCCGACGCGATCTGCACCGCGCTGCAGATCGTGGAGCACCTCCAGGACGTCGCCGAGGACCTCGGCCGCGACCGGATCTACCTCCCCGCCGAGGACATGAAACGCTTCCACGTCCGGGAAGCGGACCTCGCGACGAAAAACACGAGCGCATCGGTGCGCGCCCTGGTTGCATACGAAGCACAACGCGCCGGCGATCTGCTGAATGAAGGCGCCCCCCTGGTGGGTAGCGTCCACGGCAGGCTGAAGCTGCTGCTCGCGGGGTTCGTGGCGGGGGGAAGGGCGGCGATCCGGGCGATCGCCGCCGCCGAATACGACGTACTTCCCGGCCCGCCCAGACCCGGCAAGGTCCAGTTGCTGCGTGAGGCGGGCGTGATCCTGCGAGGAGAGGGGTGATCCGGACCGTGGAGTCTGCGCCGCACGTGTCCGCGCCGGTACTCGCCGCCTACAGCTACTGCGAGGCCGTCACGGGGCAACAGGCCCGTAACTTCGCGTACGGCATCCGGCTGCTGCCGACGGCCAAGCGCCGCGCCATGTCGGCGCTGTACGCGTTCTCCCGGCGCGTCGACGACATCGGCGACGGCGACCTGGCCGACGAGGTCAAGCTGACGCGGCTGGAGGACACCCGGGCACTGCTCGCCCGGATCCGGGACGGCGAGGTCGAGGAGGACGACACCGACCCGGTGGCCGTCGCCCTCAGCCATGCCGCGGATGCCTTCCCGATCCCGCTCGGCGGCCTGGACGAGCTGATCGACGGCGTCCAGATGGACGTGCGCGGCGAGACCTACGAGACCTGGGACGACCTCAAGGTCTACTGTCGGTGCGTCGCCGGTGCCATCGGCCGCCTCTCGCTCGGCGTGTTCGGCACCGAACCGGGAGCCCGGGGCGCCGAGCGAGCCGCCGAGTACGCCGACACGCTGGGCCTCGCCCTCCAGCTCACCAACATCCTCCGCGACGTCCGCGAGGACGCGGCCGGCGGGCGTACCTACCTGCCCGCCGACGACCTCGCCAAGTTCGGCTGCTCGGCCGGCTTCGACGGGGCGACCCCGCCGGAGGGCTCCGACTTCGCCGGCCTCGTCCACTTCGAAGTGCGGCGCGCCCGGGCCCTGTTCGCCGAGGGCTACCGGCTGCTTCCCATGCTCGACCGGCGCAGCGGCGCCTGCGTGGCCGCGATGGCGGGCATCTACCGCCGGCTGCTGGACCGCATCGAACGCGACCCGGAGGCCGTGCTGCGCGGCCGCGTCTCGCTGCCCGGCCACGAGAAGGCCTACGTCGCCGTCCGCGGCCTGTCCGGCCTCGACACCCGGCACGTGACCCGCCACGTCTCCCGGCGCTCCGTCCGGAGGCGCGCCTGATGCAGCGCACCGAACCGGGGCCGTCCCAGCCGGACGGCCTGCGAGAGGCAACCTTCCCCTGCGGCGTGGCGTCCCTGACTGCGACGACCGGGCGTGCACCGTTCAACCACCAGGCTCGCGCCCCGAGGGGGCGCGGGGCCGTGTCCGACGTGCGGCTACCGCCGGGTGGGCACGCCCAGCCACGACGTGGCCGCGGACGAGAGGCGGCCCTCACCGGCCCCGCCCGCGGAGCGCTCGCACGGAAGGACGCACGATGAGCGACAGCTCACCCGTACCACCCCGGCCCGGCACCCCGCGCACCGCACGCCGGAGCGCCGTCGTGGTCGGCGGCGGCCTCGCCGGAATCACCGCGGCGCTCGCCCTCGCCGACGCCGGCGTCCAGGTCACCCTGCTCGAAGGCAGGCCCAGGCTGGGCGGCCTCGCCTTCTCCTTCCAGCGCGGCGAACTGACCGTCGACAACGGCCAGCACGTGTACCTGCGCTGCTGCACCGCCTACCGCTGGTTCCTCGACCGGATCGAGGGCGCGGCGCTGGCTCCGCTGCAGGACCGCCTGGACGTACCCGTCGTCGACGTCGCCAAGCCCGAGGGACGGCGGCTCGGCAGGCTGCGGCGCGACCCGCTGCCCGTCCCCCTCCACCTGGGGCGCAGCCTGGCCGCCTATCCGCATCTCTCGCTCGCCGAGCGTGCGTCCGTCGGGCGCGCCGCGCTCGCGCTCAAGGGACTCGACCTCGCCGACCCGGCCCTGGACACCCAGGACTTCGGCGGCTGGCTGGCCGCGCACGGCCAGTCGGCGCGCGCCGTGGAGGCCCTGTGGGACCTGGTCGGGGTCGCCACCCTCAACGCGGTCGCGGGCGACGCCTCGCTGGGGCTCGCCGCGATGGTGTTCAAGACCGGTCTGCTGTCCGACCCGGGCGCGGCCGACATCGGCTGGGCCCACGTCCCGCTGGGCGAACTGCACGACCGGATGGCCCGCAAGGCGCTCGACTCCGCGGGCGTCCGTACCGAGGTCCGTACACGCGTCACCTCCGTCTCTACCAACGAGAACGGGACGTGGAGCGTTCAGGTTCCCGGCGAGCGCCTCGAAACCGACGCCGTCGTCCTCGCCGTACCCCAGCGCGAGGCCCACGACCTGCTGCCGCCCGGCGCCCTCGACGCGCCCGGCCGGCTGCTGGAGATCCGCAACGCGCCCATCCTCAACGTCCACGTCGTCTACGACCGCAAGGTGCTCGCGCGGCCCTTCTTCGCCGCCCTCGGCACCCCGGTGCAGTGGGTGTTCGACCGCACCCACGCCTCCGGGCTGCGCACGGGGCAGTACCTGGCGCTGTCGCAGTCGGCCGCGCAGGACGAGATCGACACCCCGGTCGCCGACCTGCGCGCCCGCTACCTGCCCGAGCTGGAACGGCTGATCCCCGGTACGCGCGCGGCCGGGGTGGTGGACTTCTTCGTGACCCGGGAGCGCACGGCGACGTTCGCCCCCACCCCCGGCGTCGGGCGGCTGCGGCCCGGCGCCCGCACCAAAGCCCCCGGCCTGTACCTGGCCGGAGCGTGGACCGCCACCGGGTGGCCCGCGACCATGGAGAGTGCGGTCCGCAGCGGAGTGAGCGCGGCCGACGCCGCCCTCGGCGCCCTGGGCCGGCCCCGCCCCCGCCACCTCTTCGAGTTCGAGGAGGCGGCCTGATGCCCCATCGGCAGGCGGCGAGCCCCCGCACCCCCGGTACCGCAACAAGAGGAGAGACTGTGCCCACTGTGCCCCCGGCCTCGACGCCCGCTCCACGGGCCGCGGTGGACGTGACCGCGCTGCTGGAGCGCGGACGAACCCTGGCCACACCGGTGCTGCGGGCGGCCGTCGACCGTCTGGCCCCTCCCATGGACACCGTCGCCGCCTACCACTTCGGCTGGATCGACGCCGCCGGCAACCCCGCCGACGGCGACGGTGGCAAGGCCGTCCGCCCCGCGCTCGCCGTGCTCTCCGCGGAGGTCACCGGCGCCGCACCCGAGACGGGTGTCCCGGGCGCGGTCGCCGTCGAACTCGTGCACAACTTCTCGCTGTTGCACGACGACCTGATGGACGGCGACGAGCAGCGCCGCCACCGCGACACCGTCTGGAAGGTGCACGGCCCCGCCCAGGCCATCCTCGTCGGCGACGCCCTGTTCGCCCTCGCCAACGAGGTGCTGCTGGAGCTCGGCACGGTCGAGGCCGGCCGCGCCACCCGCCGTCTGACCACCGCCTCCCGCGCCCTGATCGACGGCCAGGCCCAGGACATCTCCTACGAGCACCGCGACCGGGTCAGCGTCGAGGAGTGCCTGGAGATGGAGGGCAACAAGACGGGCGCGCTGCTCGCCTGCGCCTCCTCCATCGGCGCCGTCCTCGGCGGCGCGGACGAGGCCACCGCCGACGCGCTGGAACGGTACGGCTACCACCTCGGCCTCGCCTTCCAGGCCGTGGACGACCTGCTCGGCATCTGGGGCGACCCGGAGGCCACCGGCAAGCAGACCTGGAGCGACCTGCGCCAGCGCAAGAAGTCCCTGCCCGTGGTGGCCGCGCTCGCGGCCGGCGGCCCCGCCTCCGAGCGGCTCGGCGAGATCCTCGCCGCCGACGCCAAGAGCAGCGACTTCGAGAACTTCTCCGAGGAGGAGTTCGCGAGCCGGGCCGCTCTCATCGAGGAGGCGGGCGGCCGCGAGTGGACGGCCGCGGAAGCGCGCCGCCAGCACACCATCGCCATCGAAGCCCTCGACGCCGTCGACATGCCCGACCGGGTGCGGGACTCCTTCACGGCGCTCGCCGACTTCGTCGTCGTACGAAAGAGATGATCACTATTGGCTGGATAAGCCTCGCGTAGTCGCCGGCCGGTGCCGAAGGGATCAGGACACCGGCCGACGGCGGACCCGCAGCAGCACGACTCGCACGACTGCACGAAGGGGAAGCCATGACAGCGACGACCGACGGAAGCACCGGGGCGACCTTGCCGTCCCGCGCTGCCGCGGCCAGCGACACCACCCTCACCACCCCCGAGGCGGCCGGGGTACAAGAAGCCGCCGCACACGCCGCACGGCGCGCCACCGACTTCCTGCTCGCCAGGCAGGACACCCAGGGCTGGTGGAAGGGCGACCTGGAGACCAACGTCACCATGGACGCCGAGGACCTGCTGCTCCGCCAGTTCCTGGGCATTCTGGACGAGGAGACGGCGCAGGCCGCCGCGAAGTTCATCCGCGGCGAGCAGCGCGAGGACGGCACCTGGGCCACCTTCTACGGCGGTCCCGGCGAACTGTCCACCACCGTCGAGGCGTACGTCGCCCTGCGCCTGGCCGGCGACGCGCCCGACGCCCCGCACATGGCGCAGGCCTCCGCCTGGATCCGCGAGCGCGGGGGCATCGCGGCGGCCCGGGTCTTCACCCGGATCTGGCTCGCCCTGTTCGGCTGGTGGAAGTGGGAGGACCTGCCGGAACTCCCCCCGGAGCTCATCTACTTCCCCACCTGGTTCCCGCTCAACATCTACAACTTCGGGTGCTGGGCACGGCAGACCATCGTGCCGCTCACCATCGTCTCCGCCAAGCGCCCGGTCCGCCCGGCCCCCTTCGCCCTGGACGAGCTGCACACCGACCCGGCGAACCCGAACCCGCCGCAGCCGCTCGCCCCCGTGGCCAGCTGGGACGGCGTCTTCCAGCGGCTGGACAAGGTGGTCCGCGGCTACCGCAAGGTCGCCGTGCGCAGACTCCGCAGGGCCGCGATGAACTCGGCCGCCCGCTGGATCATCGAGCGGCAGGAGAACGACGGCTGCTGGGGCGGCATCCAGCCCCCGGCCGTGTACTCGGTCATCGCCCTGCACCTGCTCGGCTACGACCTGGAACACCCGGTGCTGCGCGAGGGACTCGCCTCGCTGGACCGCTTCGCCGTCTGGCGCGAGGACGGCGCCCGGATGATCGAGGCCTGCCAGTCCCCGGTCTGGGACACCTGCCTGGCCACCATCGCCCTCGTCGACGCCGGTCTGCCGGTGGACCACCCGCAACTGGTCAAGGCGGCCGACTGGATGCTCGGCGAGGAGATCGTCCGGCCCGGCGACTGGTCCGTGCGGCGGCCTCACCTTCCGCCCGGTGGCTGGGCGTTCGAGTTCCACAATGACAACTACCCGGACATCGACGACACCGCCGAGGTCGCCCTCGCGCTGCGCCGGGTCCGGCACCACGACCCGGAGCGGGTGGACAGGGCGATCGGGCGGGGCGTCCGCTGGAACCTCGGCATGCAGTCGAAGAACGGCGCCTGGGGCGCCTTCGACGTCGACAACACCAGCCCCTTCCCCAACCGGCTGCCGTTCTGCGACTTCGGCGAGGTCATCGACCCGCCGTCCGCCGACGTCACCGCGCACGTCGTCGAGATGCTCGCCGCCGAGGGCCTCGCCCACGACCCGCGCACCCGGCGCGGCATCGACTGGCTCCTCGCCGAACAGGAGCCGAACGGCTCGTGGTTCGGCCGCTGGGGCGTCAACTACATCTACGGCACCGGCTCGGTCGTCCCCGCTCTCACCGCGGCCGGACTGCCCGGCTCGCACCCGGCGATCCGGCGGGCCGTGGCCTGGCTGGAGAGCGTCCAGAACGACGACGGCGGCTGGGGCGAGGACCTGCGCTCCTACAAGTACGCCAAGGAGTGGAGCGGCCGGGGCGCCTCCACCGCCTCGCAGACCGCCTGGGCGCTCATGGCGCTGCTGGCGGCGGGCGAGAAGGAGTCCAAGGCCGTCGAACGCGGCGTCCAGTGGCTGGCCGGGGCCCAGCGGGAGGACGGCTCCTGGGACGAGCCGTACTTCACCGGCACCGGCTTCCCCTGGGACTTCTCCATCAACTACCACCTGTACCGGCAGGTGTTCCCGCTCACCGCGCTCGGCCGGTACCTGCACGGGGACCCCTTCGAGCGCAACCTGCTGAGCCGGAGACCGCGCACCGAGGCGGGGGGAAAGCGAGCTTGAGCAACCAGCCCGCCCCGGCCCCGCTGCTGATCGCCTGCGCGCTCGGCATCGAGCATTTCGCCCTGCGCACCGGCGACCGCGGCGGTGCCGGCGGGCCGTACACCGTCGTCCGCACGGGCATGGGCCCGAAGGCGGCGGAACGCTCCGTCACCCGGCACCTCGCCGGCCCGGCGGCGGCCGACACGGCCGTGCTCGCGACCGGCTTCTGTGCCGGGCTCGCCCCCGGCATGCACCCCGGCGACCTGGTCGTCGCCGAGGAGACCCGGGACCCGCGCGGGACCGTCCCGTGCGTGGGCACCGAACTCCTGGTCAAGGAACTCGTGCGGCTGCTGCCCGGCCGCACGGTCCACACCGGCCCGCTCACCGGCTCCGACCATGTGGTCCGGGGCCCGGAGCGGTCCGGTCTGCTCGCCACCGGCGCGATCGCGGTCGACATGGAGTCGGCGGCCACCCTGCTGGCCGCCGCCCGCCCGGGCGGCCGTCCCGTCGCGGCCGTCCGCGTGGTCGTGGACGCTCCCGAGCACGAACTCGTCCGGATCGGCACGGTGCGCGGTGGAATATCGGCTTTCCGCGTTCTCCGTTCCATCCTTCCCGCATTTTTCGAATGGCACCGTTCTTTGCCGCTCCCCCGGAGGTGAGCCAGATGGCCATGCCGTTGCGCCAGTCCATCAAGGTCGCTACATACCTGGCCGAACAGAAGCTTCGCAAGCGGGACAAGTTCCCGCTCATCGTGGAGCTGGAACCGTTGTTCGCCTGCAATCTGAAGTGCGAGGGCTGCGGCAAGATCCAGCACCCGGCCGGGGTGCTCAAGCAGCGCATGCCGGTCGCCCAGGCGGTGGGCGCGGTGCTGGAGTCCGGCGCGCCGATGGTCTCCATCGCCGGCGGCGAGCCGCTGATGCACCCTCAGATCGACGAGATCGTGCGGCAGTTGGTGGCCAGGAAGAAGTACGTGTTCCTGTGCACCAACGCGATGCTGCTCCGCAAGAAGATGGACAAGTTCACCCCCTCGCCCTATTTCGCCTTCGCCGTGCACATCGACGGACTGCGTGAGCGGCACGACGAGTCCGTGGCGAAGGAGGGCGTCTTCGACGAGGCGGTGGAGGCCATCAAGGAGGCCAAGCGGCGCGGCTTCCGGGTGACCACCAACTCCACCTTCTTCAACACCGACACACCGCAGACCATCATCGAGGTGCTCAACTTCCTCAACGACGACCTCAAGGTCGACGAGATGATGATCTCGCCCGCCTACGCCTACGAGAAGGCGCCGGACCAGGATCACTTCCTCGGTGTCGAGCAGACCCGGGAGCTGTTCAAGAAGGCCTTCGCGGGCGGCAACCGCAAGAAGTGGCGGCTGAACCACTCCCCGCTCTTCCTGGACTTCCTGGAGGGCAAGGTCGACTTCCCGTGCACCGCGTGGGCGATCCCGAACTACTCGCTCTTCGGCTGGCAGCGCCCCTGCTACCTGATGAGCGACGGGTACGTGCCGACGTACCGGGAGCTGGTCGAGGAGACCGACTGGGACAAGTACGGGCGCGGCAAGGACCCGCGCTGCGACAACTGCATGGCGCACTGCGGCTACGAGCCCACCGCCGTCCTCGCCACGATGGGCTCCCTGAAGGAGTCCCTGCGGGCGATGCGCGAGACCGTCTCCGGAAACCGGGAGTGACGCGATGACCGCCGTCCCCTTGGGTCTTCCCGAGGTACCGGCCCGTCCGGTCGCGCCGCGGCGGGTGTCGCGGCGGATCCACGTCGGGCCGGTGGCGGTCGGGGGCGGAGCCCCGGTGTCGGTGCAGTCGATGACCACGACGCGTACGTCCGACATCGGCGCCACCCTCCAGCAGATCGCCGAGCTGACCGCGTCCGGCTGCCAGATCGTCCGCGTCGC